>DASTSM010000387.1:0-18205 GCA_035760685.1 Gammaproteobacteria bacterium
GGCGACGACGGCAAGATCATCTCGCTCGGCGTCTTCACGGAGATTGCGCGAGCGGGCCGCCTGCGCGATCAGGTTAGAGCGCTCGGCTTCGAGCCCTTGGTCGTCGACAGGACGCGGCGCGAGGACGTGTACTGGATCGACCTCATGCTGAAGGCCGGACGCGAGGTCGACTTCGAGGCGCTCCAGACCCCGGGGCGGATTACGCGCCTCGAGCAGCGGCCCTGCGGGACGCCTTTCGCCGCCGCCGGCGCCCCGGCGCCCGGGAGGTAGCGAGGACGCGGACGCCGTCCGCTTTGCAAGCGCCCTCTAGCTTTCTTGAGCTTGGCCGCGCCGGCCGATTCCATTGCTCGCGCCGTTTGAGCTATGGTACCGGACGCTTCCATAACGAGACGCATACGCGAAGAGTGCGCGCTGCACCGCGCCGCCGCCAAGGATCTCGGCGCGGAGACCGACAGAACAAGACAACGACAAGGAGCTAGAGATCATGAAAGCAGTGAGGTTCGCCTGGTTACCCCTCGCGGCGCTTGCCGTCGGCGCTCTCGCCTCGGTCGCGCAGGCGCAGGACGAGCAGGAGGCGCGCATGCGCGCCGCGCTCGCGTCTCCGGAGCGCTCGGCGGAGAACAAGGCCCGCGACGAAGCGCGCAAGCCCATCGAGACCATCAAATTCGTCGGCATCAAGACCGGCGACACCGTCGTCGACGTCTTCGCCGCCGGCGGCTGGTTCACGGAGGTGCTCTCGGCCGCCGTCGGACCGAAGGGCAAGGTGTACTCGCAGAACCCGGCCTTCATGACGCAGCGAGGCGGCGACGAATTCAAGAAGCGCGAGGACGCGATGGTCAAGCGCCTCGGCAACGTGGAGCCGATTCACGGCGACCTTCCGGACGGCATTGCCGGCAAGGCGGACGCCGCGATCACGGCGCTGAACTTCCACGACATGCACAACCGTAGCGAGGAGGCCGGCGTCCAATTCCTCAAGGGCATCTACGACTCGTTGAAGCCGGGCGGAGTGCTCGGGCTCATCGATCACGTCGGCATCGCAGGCCAGAACAACGCCGAGTTCCACCGCGTGGAGCCCGACGCCGCGAAGGCCGCGCTCAAGAAGGTCGGCTTCGTCATCGAGGCCGAGTCGGACATCCTCAAGAACCCGGCCGACGATCACAAGAAAGGCGTGCGCGATCCGTCCATCCGCTACCACACGGATCAGTTCCTGATTCGGGCGAGGAAGCCGAAGTAGGAGCTGGCTGAAATCGAGTCCGGGACATGCTAACTTCTCGCCACAACAAGAAGCCCGGAAGGGGTCGTCGAGAAGAGTCAACTCGAAGCACGTAAGAAGAAGACGAAACGGTGAGGCGCTCCGATCAGGGGCGCCTCTTTTTTTGGGGGGGGCCTAAAGCAGCGCTCGGCCTTCGCGTCGTGCTGCGCGGTGCGGGCCTCGAGCCCGTCTGCGCCGTGCCGGCTTGCTGCTCGAGAGCCGACACGCGCTCGTCGAGGGGGCGTGTAAAATGGCGGCGAGCGCGCCGGCATAGCTCAGTTGGTAGAGCAGGGGTTTTGTAAACCTCAGGTCGGGAGTTCGAGTCTCTCTGCCGGCACCATTCCGAAACCTGGGCGTTTCGCAGGCGCGGTCGCCGCGCGCGCTCAGCGCGCCCGTCCCCACAGCCGACGAGAGGCGAGCTCCGCGCCTTCGACGAGCGCGCGCAGCTTCTTGTAGGCGATTGCCGGCGCGACCCTCCAGAGACCCGCGAAGGTGCCGAAGCCGCAATCGGCGCCCGCGATGACGCGCTCGCGGCCGACGATGTCCGCGTAGCGGCAGATCTGCTCGGCGACGAGCTCCGCGTGCTCGACGTAGTTCGTCGTCGACATGAGGCAGCCGGGAATCAGGACCTTGTCCTCGGGTATCGCCGCTCCGCGCCAAACCGACCACTCGTGCCGGTGGCGCGGATTCGCGGCCTCGAACAGGATTCCGGCCGGCTTCGCGGCGAGCACGATGTCGAGGATCTTCTCGAGCGGGATGTCGTGATCGTGCGGGCCTTCGTAGTTGCCCCAGCAGACGTGCATGCGCATCGCGTTCGCGGGAATGTTCGCGACTGCACGATTCAGGGCTTCGACTTGATATCTCGCCCTGTCGAGAAAAGCGGCTTCCGTGAGCTGCTGAAATCCCGTGTGCCGCGCCATCGCGAGATCCGGGCAGTCGATCTGAAGCACGAAGCCGGCCGCCACGACGGCTTCGTATTCCGGCCTCATGGCCGCGGCGATCGCATCGACGTACTGCTCGTGCGTCGCGTAGTAGCGATTCGGTTGGAATGCGGCGACGACGCCGGGCGACGCGGCATTGACGAAAGCGTCGACGGGCCGATGCGCGTCGGCCGCGGCCCTCAAGTTCTCGAGGTCTCGCCGTAGGCCGGCGTCGTCGATGCGGGCGACGGGGCCGACGCACGCCGCGCGCTTGAAGGCTTGCTTGCCGACCATTCGCTCCATCGCTTCCCTCAAGTCGGGGTGGGGAGCGAGATCGAGGCTCGGAAGCCGGGCGTGATGCCCGGCGAAGCCGGAGAGCCGTTCCGTCACGTAGGTCGCGTAGCCGACCTTGCTCATCTCGCCGTCGCTCACGACGTCGATGCCGATCTCGACCTGGCGCGCGACGGCGGAGTCGACGGCCGCGCGAAGCGCTGCGCCGAACGCACGCTCGTCGTGGTCGCGGGCGTCTTCCCGCGCGCGCAGGAAATCGAGCACGCGATCGTCGCGCGGCAAGCTGCCGACGTGCGTCGTCAGGATTCTTTCCGTGCTGAGTTGCATGGTGCTCCGAATACCCGCGCCGAAAAGGCGGCAGCCGGTTGTGACGGGGCCATTGTGAATTTGACTTGGGTATGCAGTAAACTCGCGCCGGGCCGGGGACTCACGACATGAAAGATGCAGCGTTGCTCGGGTCTGACGATCGAGGGCTGATTCCAGCGCTCCGCGGCGCCAACGAAAGTCTTTTCCGCCTCCATTTCGAGAATCTCCCCGGCCCCGCCTATCTTTGGCGCCGGAAGGGCGAGGGCTTCAGCCTCATCGGCTATAACCGGGCGGCGGCTCAGCGCGGCGATGCAGAAGCGGTGGCCGCGCTCGGCCTCGGCACCGGCGATGCCACGAAGTCGGCGTATCTCCAGGCCGGGCTTCGCGCCTGCCTCGATTCCCGCGCCGTCACTCGTCATGAATCCGATCTCAGATGCGGTGCGGAGGAGCCGAGGCGAGTGGTTCATACGCTCGTGCCGGTCGCCGCCGACGTGCTCGTGCATCACGTCGAGGACATCACGGAGCGCTACCGGGCCGCGGAGGCTCTTCGCGATTCCGAGGCCCGCGTCCGAGCGTTCATGGAAGCGAATCCCGACATGCTGGCTCGCGTCTCGCGGGACGGCCGCTATCTCGACGTTCACATCCCCGAGAAGGCCGCCCAGTTTCTTCCGCGGGGCCGCGAAGACTTTCTGGGTCGGACCGTCGCCGATCTTTTCGACGCCGAGTTCGCGCGCGAGCACGACCGCCACCGCTCGCGGGCGCTCGAGACGGGCGAAATGCAGCGCTGGCAATATGCGCGCCTCATCGAAGGAAAGATGCGGTATCTCGACGCGCGCTTCGTCCGGAGCGGCGCCGACGAGGTCGTCGTGGCCATCACGGACGCGACCGATCGGGTCGAGCTCGAGCGGGAGGCCGTCAATGCGATCGAGCGCGAGCGGAGCCGCATCGGACGCGATCTGCACGACGGCCTCGGTCAGCTTCTGACCGGCATCAAGCTGATTCTCGAGCCCGTCAGGAAGCAGCTCGCGGCCGGCGCCGCCCTCGCGAACGTCGAGCAGGCCCTCGATCTCATCAACCTCTCGATCGCGCAGGCGTCGGAGCTCGCGAGAGGCTTGAGCCCGGTGCCGAAACAGGGCGGCTTCACGATCGGCAACGCGCTCGAGGAGCTCGCGAAGCGGGCGGGACAGACCTTTCGCGTCGAATGCAGCGCCGCGCATCGCGACGTGCCGCCGGGCTTGAGCGACGAGTGCGCGATCAATCTCTATCGCATCGCTCAGGAGGCGATCACGAACGCGGTGAAGCACGGCAAGGCGCGCAAGGTGAGCATACGGTGCGAGGGCGAGAAGGATCGGCTCGTGCTCGAGATCGAGGACGACGGCGTCGGCGTCGCGGACGCGAGCAGCAACGGCATGGGCGTCCATATCATGCAGTATCGAGCGAGAGCGATCGGCGGAGAGCTCACGATCGGCCCGGGAAGCCGCGGCGGTGCCGTCGTTCGCTGCCTCTGTCCGCTGCCGATGAGTTAAGAAAAATCGGCTCTGACCCCATTTTCACCCGCAGCTGAGAGCGGCGCCGAGGCCTCAGCGCGCCGACGACGTGCCGTCGTCGGCGGGGGCGTCGGACGCGGGCGAGATCGTCGCGAGCCACGGCTTCGTGCTTCGAGGCTCGCGCTCGTCGAGCCAAGCGAAGACGAGGCTGTGCCACAGCACCCGCTGCACGAAGTCCCGGGTCTCGTTATAAGGGATGTTCTCGATCCAGACGTCGGCGTCCATGACACGGTCGGGCAGCCAGCGGCGCACTGCGTTCGCGCCGGCGTTGTAGGCCGCGAGGCCGGCCGGCAGCTGCCCTCCGAAATCCTCGACGAGGCTGCGGAGCTTCGCGGCGCCGAGCTTCACGTTGACCTCCGGGAGCAGAAGGTCCGCCCGCTGCGGCCGCGGCAGCCCCCACTCGGCCGCGACGCGGCGCGCCGTGTCGGGCATGAGCTGAACGAGACCGACGGCGCCCGCGCGCGAAGAGGCGTCGCGCCGGTACAGGCTCTCCTGGCGAATCAGCGCGTAGATGAGCGGCGGCTCGAGCTTCGTGAGGTCTGCCGCGGCACCGACGGCGGCGCCGTACGGGCGCGGATAGAGCAGATCGTAGTCGTTGAAGACGCGCTGTGACGTCGCCGTCGAGATCGCGAGGTCGTACCAGCCCCAGCGCGCGGCGACGCGAATGCTGGCGACGCGCGCGGTCTCGTCGAGCTTTGCCGAGCCGTAGCGCCATTCCGCCGACGCGTTCCACGGCAGGCCCGAGTAGTAGAGCTCGCGGGCGCGCACGAAGGCCGGCCGCGCGGCGATGCGCTCGATCTCGCGGTCCTCTGCGCGGACTCGCTCGACGTGCGGCGCGGCGGGCTCGCCGAGCCGCGCGGCGGCGAGCCCCGAGAAGTAGTTGTCGCGTGTCAGCAGCGAGCGGTAGAGGTCGCGGGCATGCGCGCGGTCGCGCAGCTTCTCGGCCGCGCGCGCCCTGAAGTAAATCCAGCGCGATTCGCCGCGCTGAGTCGCGGACATCGCGTCGATCGACTCCGCCGCAAGCCGCCAGTCGTCGGTCCAGAGGGCCGCGCGCGTGCGCCAGGCGAGCGCGTAGTCGTCGACGTCCTGCGCCTTCGCGCGCGCGAAGTAGTCGAGCGCCTCGGGCCGCCGGTCCCAGGCTAGGCCGAGCGCGAGCGAGACGGCGAGCTGGCTCGCGTCGCTCGCGTCGAGATCGAGGGCCTCGACGAGCGGCTCGTAGCGCTCGAGCGCCGCGTCGGGATCGTCGCGCGCGAGGCGGCTCCATCCGTCCAGCAAGGCCGTGCGGTCGACGCTCTTGTCGGGCGCCGCGAGCAGCGCGTCGATCGAGGCTCGGGGCTTCTCGATCAGCGAAGCCCACGCGAGCAGCGGCGCCGCCTTCGCGTCCGGCAGCCGGCGCGCGATGAGCCGCGCGAACGACGCCTCTCCGTTCTCGAGCAGCAGGACGACGCGGCGCTCGACGATCTCGTCCGTGAGCGGTCCCTCCTTGCGCAGCCACTCGAAGACGGGCTCGCATTCCTGCGGCAGCCGGCGGCCCGTGAGCCAAACGGCGACGATCTCGGGCGCGATCCCTTCGACGAGACCGAGCGCGATGCGCGCGCTGAATGCCTGGCACCGTAAGACGTCGTCCGCGGCGCCGGCGCGGTATTGCTCGAGGAACGTCCCCCAGTCCTCGCGCCGTGCGAGGCTCGAGAGCCAGGCACGCTCGATCTCGCGCGCGATCGGCTCGCCGGCGTGTCGCGCGACGAACGCCGTTGCCTTCTTGTCGGCGGGATCCGACGGCGCGCTCGCCCGCGCGAGCGCGTGCTCGATGCGCGCGGCCTCCAAGTACGGATAGAGCGGGTAGGCGCGAAGCTCCGGGCTGTCGCTCGCGGCGGAGGCATCGGCCTCGGTGGCCGCGGTCGCGGTCGCGGCCTCGGGCCCGGCCTCTGCCTCTGCCTCTGCCTCTGCGGCGACGGCGTTGAGCGCTGCGAGAAATTCGGCGCGCACGTTCGCAAACGGATCGTCGCCGCGCACGGACGCGTCCCCGCGCGCCGACGCATTGTCGCCGCGTGCGGACGCATCGTCGCCGCGTGCAGATGGGTCGTCGCCGCGTGCGGACGCATCGTCGCCGTCCGCCCCGCCGTCCTGCGCCGAGCACGGCAACGCGACGACAACGCAGAGGAGCAGCGCGGCCGCCGCGAGCCGCGCACCGCGAATACGAACATGCATCATCGAACGTGCTGGGTCCGGAAAGGCCTCGCGCGCTTCGGGCCGCGCTTTCCTTCCGGCGTCTTGCCGGTTCCCTTGGGCTGAAAGCGCGGCACGAGGTGCTTCTTGCCGTTGCCGATCAGATCCTCGCGTCCCATGCGCTTCAACGCTTCCCGCAGCACCGGCCAGTTGTTCGGATCGTGATAGCGAAGGAACGCTTTGTGCAACCGCCTGATCTTGAGCCCCTTCGGAATCGGGACCTCCTCGCCGTCGCGCGAGACCCGCTTCAGCGGGTTCTTGCCCGAGTGATACATGGCGGTCGCCGTCGCCATCGGGCTCGGCAGGAACGCCTGCACCTGATCGGCGCGAAAGCCGTTCCGCTTGAGCCAGAGCGCGAGCTCGAGCATGTCCTCGTCGGTCGTTCCCGGGTGCGCCGCGATGAAATACGGGATCAGGTACTGCTCCTTGCCGGCCGCCTTCGAGTACCGGTCGAAGAGCTCCTTGAAGCGGTAGTACGCCCCGAGCCCGGGCTTCATCATCTTCGATAGCGGCCCCTCGGAGATCGCCTCGGGCGCGATCTTGAGATAGCCGCCCGTATGATGCTGCGCGAGCTCGCGCACGTACTCCGGCGACTCCACGGCGAGGTCGTAGCGCACGCCCGAGGCGATGAGCACCTTCTTGATGCCGGGCAGCTCACGCGCTCGCCGATAGAGGCGAATCAGCGGCGAGTGGTCCGTATTGAGATTCGGGCAGACCGCCGGATAAACGCACGACGGGCGCCGGCAGGCCGACTCGATCTCGCGGCTCTTGCAGGCGAGGCGATACATGTTCGCCGTCGGCCCGCCGAGATCGGAGATCACGCCCGTGAAGCCCGGCACCGTGTCGCGGATCGTCTCGATCTCGCTCAGGATCGAGCCTTCGCTGCGGCTCTGAATCACGCGGCCCTCGTGCTCCGTGATCGAGCAGAACGTACAGCCGCCGAAGCAGCCGCGCTGGATCGTGACGGAGAAGCGGATCATCTCGTAGGCCGGGATCTTGGCCGGCGTATAAGCCGGGTGCGGCACGCGCTGGTAAGGCAGCTCGTAGATGCGGTCCATCTCGGGCGTCGCGAGCGGGAGCGGCGGCGGATTGAGCCAGACGTCGCGGTCGCCGTGCCGCTGCACGAGCGCGCGCGCGTTGCCGGCATTCGCCTCACGATGCAGGATGCGCGAGGCGTGCGCGTAGAGCACCGGATCGTCGCGGACCTGCTCGAAGCTCGGCAGGCGGATGTAGCTGCGCTCGCGATCGGCCGTCGGCACGCGGCGCGTGAAGCGCACGACGTTGACGCCGGGCTCGAGAGCCGGTCCTCGCGTCGCGCACGGGTCTTGCGTCGGCGGCCCGGAATCGGAGCGTGCGGCCGCGGGGCGCATCGCGGTTGCAGCCGCCCTTTCGCTCGCGGGGGCGCCGCGCGATGCGGGCGGCATCTCCGCGGCTGCTCGCAGCTTCGCGCCGGGCTCCATCGCGTACGGATCGGCGTGCGCGTCGATCGGCCCCGGCTCGTCGAGGTCCGTCGAGTCGATCTCGGTCCAGCCCGGACCCGCGCGGGTCCCCGCGAACGCGGTGCCGCGCACGTCCCGGATCGAGGAGGGCGCTTCGCCCGCGGCGAGCCGGTGCGCGATCTCGACGATCTGCCGCTCGCCGTTGCCGAAGACGAGCAGATCGGCCTTCGAGTCGAGCAGGATCGAGCGGCGGACCTTCTCTTGCCAGTAGTCGAAGTGCGCGATGCGGCGGAGGCTCGCCTCGATGCCGCCGACCACGATCGGCACGTCGCCGTAGGCCTCGCGCAGGCGCTGCGAGTAGACGATCACGCTGCGGTCCGGGCGCCGGCCGCCTTCGCCGCCGGGCGTGTAGGCGTCGTCGCGGCGGATGCGCCGGTCGGCCGTGTAGCGGTTCACCATCGAGTCCATGTTGCCGGCCGTGACCCCGAAGAAGAGCGCGGGGCGCCCGAGACGCTCGAACGCCGTCGTCGAGCGCCAATCCGGCTGCGCGATGATACCGACGCGGAAGCCTTGCGCCTCGAGGACGCGGCCGACGATGGCCATGCCGAAGCTCGGATGATCGACGTAGGCGTCGCCCGTCACGAGGATGACGTCGCACGCGTCCCACCCGAGCGCCTGCATCTCCTCGCGCGACATCGGCAGGAACGGCGCGGGCGTGAGCCGGGCCGCCCAGTGCTTGCGGTAGCCGAAGAGGTCCGGGGCTTTCGAGAGAAACGGCGTCACGGCGGGAGCCTCAATTCATGTCGTTCGCGGAGCTTGGTGGGTGGAGCAGCGGAGCGGCGTTTATCGACGGTGCCCGCGCGGCCGAAGCGGCGGTCGTCAGGAATCGCGCCGCTGCGCGGCGTTGTAATGGGACGCCGATCCACTGCGGCCCTGCCCTCTGGGTGCGCCCCGCGCCCGCCGCGTCACACGGCGGCGTGCGCGGTGCCCCAAGCCTGACCGGCAAAGTCTACCATCCGGCCGCTGCTCAGGTCCGCACGTCGGCCGATCAGGAGTTTTCGCCCTCGCGCATGAGACGCAGCGTCTTTTCGTCCCGCTCGCCTCCGAAGTACTTATCGAGCAGCCGCTCGAAGACGGAGCCCGGCGGCGAGACGGCGGCGAACAGGGTCGCGCTCGACCTGAGCTTCATGTCGTCCGGCGAGCCGAAGATCTCGAAGGCCGATCGTCCCTCGATCCCGAGCAGGGCCTCGGCGCATTCGGTCAAGCGCGGTCCCAGTACCGAATGGCGCAGGTAGGCCTCGGCCTCGGGCACGCTCTTGATGGCGTACAGCTTCGAGGTCGAGCTGAAGCCGAGGCCCGCGTACTGCGGGAAGACGTACCACATCCAGTGGGAGCGCTTGCGGCCGCTCCGGATCTCGGCGAGCGCCTGCTCGTAGCTCCGCTCCTGCGCGCGCACGAAGCGGTCGAGCGTGTAGGGGTCGCTCACTCGTACCTCACTCGTACCTCAACACGTCGGCCGGCGCGACTCGGGCCGAGCGAAGCGCCTGGCGCACGACGACGGCGCCGCCGATGAGCAGCGTGATGCCGAGGCTCGCGAGGAAAGGCGCGGGCGAGAGGCGCAGCGGGTGGACGAAGAGGCTCACGTACGTCTCGGCCGCCGCGTAGGCCGCCGGCCAGGCGACGAGATTCGCGATGAGCACGGGGCGCAAGTACTCCGCGGCGAGCGAGCGAAGCAGCCGTTCCGAGCTTGCGCCGAGCACCTTGCGCACGCCCATCTCGTGGCGCCTCCGCGCCGAGACGAACAGGGTCAAGCTCACGAGGCCCGTGACGGCGATGAGGAAAGCCACGCCCGCGAGGGCCATGAACGCGCGGCTCGTGTACTCGAACATGCGGTACGACCGCTCGAAGCGCTCGTCCGCGAACTCGCGCTTCAGCGGATAGCGCGGCGCGAGCGCACGCCACGTCGCGTCGATATGGGCGAGCGCGGCCGGAACGTTCGCGCGCGAGATCCGGACGATCGGGAACGAAATGCCGCTTCGATCGAGATGGTAAATGAACGCGCGTATCCCCCAGCCGAATACGCGCGGCGGAGCGTGCTCGACGACGCCGATGATGTCGACGGGCGAGTAGTCGCCTCCGAACATCGTCGACGAGGCGCCGTACAGCGTCTGACCGACGGCGTCTTCCGGGCGCCGCCATCCGAACTGCTCGGCCGCCGCGCGGTCGATGACGATCTTCCCCCTCGACGTCGCAGCGGCGTCGTCCCGATCCGGCGAGAAGGTGCGGCCCGCGAGCATGCGGGTGCCTAGGGCATCGAAATAGCCGAACGATATCGCTTGCTCTTGAGTGAAGCGAACGGTGCTCAAATCGCCCGCCGTCCGCGTGTAGCCCGATCCGCCGACTTGGGGCTCCCAGGGCGCGACGCTCGCGCCGGTCACGGCCGCGATGTAGGGCGACGCCCGCAAGCGCGCCTCGAACGCCGTAGGATCGATGCCCGCGTCCCCCAGGCGGATCGGGATCACGACCAAGGGGTCGCCCTGGATCGCGACCGCGCTTCGCCTGAGCTCGGCGTTTTGACCCGCGACGACGAGCACGCCGATGAGCAGGAAGCTCGCGGCGGCGAACTGCACGCCGATCAGCACCGTCCGCAAATGCTTCGGCCCCGCGCGAACCGCGCCTGCGCGAAGGGCCGCGAGAGGTTTGACGCCGGCGAGCGCGAAGGCCGGATACGCGGCCGAGACGGCACCGGTCGCAAGCGTGAGCGCGACGACGAACGCCCAGAACGAGAAGCTCGCGCCCCACGGCGGATCGAGGCGGAGCCCCGTCGCCCCGTCCAGCGCCAGGATGGCGAGCTCGAGCACGAGCAATGCGACCGGCATCGCAAGCGCCGCCGCGAGAACGCTCTCGACCAGATAGAGACGCATGACATGGCCGCGCCGCGCTCCGAGCACTTTGCGCAGGCCCACCTCCTTGGCCTTAACGAGGCTCCGCGCCGTCGCGAGACTCACGTAGTTCACGCAGGCGATCCCGAGCACGAGGCCGCCGAGCGCGAGCATCAGAGGGGGCATCGACAAGTCGGAAAAGCCGAAGACGTCGTCGATGCCCGACCGGAACACGTCCGAGATGGGCCGAGCCTCGAACGCGATCTTCGCGCCGTCGAGCGCGACGTGCCGCGCCGCGAACGCGGGCATGCGCGCGTTGAGCTGTTGCGCGGTGAGGCCGCGCTCGGGAAAAAGGACATACGTGTCGCCGCCCGGGCCGAAAAACCACTGCAAGCCGATCGGCGCATCCTGGGGCAGGGTGGCCTCCGCGCCCCGGATGTCTTCCGGAACCCGCGTGACGACGAAGATCTCGACAGGATCGTCGGCGCCGATCGAGCGGCCGAACAGCGACGGCTCCGGCAGGGCGGAGATCACGCCCGCCACCTCGACGTCGCCGATGCCCTCGACGTGAATCGAGCGGCCGACGGCGTCCGCGCGGCCGAAGAGCGCCCTCGCCGTCGCCTGCGTGAGCACGGCGCTCCGCGAGGGCGCGAGCGCAGCGCGCGCGCTGCCTGCGATGAACGGCAGCTCGAAGATCTCGAGGAACTCGGGCTCGACGTATCGAATCTTGCGGAACGTCGTGTCGGCGCCGACGCCCACCACGGCACGGGGCTCGGTGCGCGAGCGCGCGACCGCTTCGAGCTCGGGGAAATCCGTCCGCATCGCATCGGCGAGCAAGTAAGACGCGCCGGACGAGAGCGGCACGGTGAGGTTCATCGCGCGCACGTCGATGCCTTCGTACATCGCGTAGATTCGATCCGCGTGCGGGAACGAGCGGTCGGCGCTCGCGACGTACTCGGCGAACACGTAGGCGCCGAGGAAGCACGCGAGGCCGAGCGCGAGGCCGGCGATCCCGGCGGCGGCGTCGAGCTTGTGCTTCAAGACGCTGCGCGCGGCGAGCGTCAGGTCGCGCATCGGCACGAGACCTCCGAGAGGGTGCGGCGGTCCTTGCGGCGGCCGGCGCTCATTGCGCTTTCCCCGGTCGTTCGAGAGTCGCTGCCATGGCTGCCTATTCGCGGCGCACGTGCTCGAGCGGGCTCTCCCGCGTCAATCGGAAGATGAGCATCGCGACCGCTCCGAACGCGACCGCGGCGAGCGCCGCGCCGCTCATGAGGAACCAGGACGGGTCGATCGGAGCGCGCAAGACGAACGCATCGAGCCAGCGCGACGTGAGCCACAAGGCAATCGGGCAGCCGATCGCGAGGGCGGCCGCCACGATGCGCAGCTGCCCGCCGGAGACCATCGCCGCGACCTGACCGCGGGTTGCGCCGAATACGCGCCGGATCGCGAGGCCCCGTGCCGCGCGTTTCATCGCGAGCGCCGCGAAACCGAGAATGCCGAAGACCGAGAGAGCCATCGCAGCGACGGCAAATGCGGCGATGAGCCGCAGCTCCCGCCGTTCGCTCTCGGTCTGGTCCGCGACGCGGTCCTCGAGGCGATCGACGCGCGCGACGAATCCCGGAACGGCGTCGTTCCAAGCCTCGCCGATCCGGGCCATGAGGCGGGCATCCGTTCGATCGGCGGCGACGAGGAGATAGGACTGCTGATGCCGGTTCACGTTCCAGTCCGTCCGAACGAGATAGAGGAGCGGGTCGACGGCTTGCCGCGGGCCGCCATAGCGGATGTCGTCGACCACGCCGATGATCCGGGCCTCGGAAGGCCCGGCGTCCTGATCCGAGAATCGCAATACTTGGCCGATCGCGTCCGCCTTCGAAACGAATCCCAGCTCGCTGACGGCGGTCTCGTTGATGACGGCGCTCGCCGCGAGCTCGGCACCGGCGGCACCGTCGGCGCCGAAGGCGGGATCGAAGCCGCGCCCGGCGAGCACGCGCACGCCGAGGCTGCCGAAGTAGCCGAAATCGATCCGATTCAAGAGCAGCGGGCGGCTCGCGCCGCCGCGTCCGAGCGCCACGCTGACGCGCTGCGGCAGCGGCGTCGTCGGCACGGAATTCGCGATGGAGACCGAGCGCACGCCGGGCAGCGCGATCAAGCGGGCTTCGAGATCCGCCAGCTCGGCGTCGGCGCCTTCCGCGTTGAGCACGAGCAGACCGCGCGGATCGTAGCCGAGCCGCGTCTCCGCGCGCACGAAGGCGAGCTCGGAATGAATGGCGAGCGCGAACACGATCAGCACGAACGACGCGACGAACTGAAGCGCGACGAGTCCTTTGCGGAAGGCCGCGCCGCTCACGCCGAATGCGGCGACCGCGAGCCGGCCTTGCAGCAGCGCCGTCGCGGGGATCCGGGCGACCGCTAAACTCAAGCCGATGCCGGAGCAGGCGCCGACGATGAGCGCCACGGCCGCGAGCTGCGCGAGGAGCGACGGCTGCAAGAGCGTCGCGAGCTCGATGGGTCGGTCGACGAATCGGCCGAATGGGCCGACGAGAACGGCCGCGACGCCGATACCCGCGGCCGCCGTGCAAACCGCCGTCGCCGCCGATTCGATCGTCATGCGCGCTGCGATGCCGCTCGGCCGCGCGCCGAGCAGACGGCGCATGGCGAGCTCGCGCGCCCGCGCAGACGCCTGCGCCGTCGAGAAGTTCGCGAAGCAGAGCGCGGCGATCAAGAGCAGCAGCGCGGCCGCCGACGCGAAGACCGCGAGCTCCGTCGGATCGCCGACACTGGCGTGATCGAGATAGCTCGAGTAGCCGCTCGAGCCGAGGTAGACGTCGAGCAAAGGCTGAAGGCCGATCGACGCTCCGGGCAAGTAGCCGGCGTCGCGCCGCTCGGCGACGAGCGGCGGCACGGCTTGCCGCGCGCGCGCCAGCGACCCGGCCGAATCGAACAGCAGATAGGTCACGTAGCAGTGGCAATTGCCCCAGCCCGTGAGCGCCGCTCGCGGAATGCCGCCGCTTGCGGCGATCCCGAAGAAGGTGTCGAGCGAGAGCAAGAAATCGGGCCGGATGTGCGAGGCGGCCGGCCAGTCGCGCATGACGGCGGCCACCTTCACGTCGCGCGCGCCGCCGAGCGCGAGGGTCTTTCCGATCGGGTCGTCCGTGCCGAAGTATTTTTTCGCGGCGCGCTCCGAAATCACGAGCGCATTCGATTCGGCGAGGGGCGCCGCGGCGCCCGCCGCGATCGCGACGGGGAAGATCTCGAGGAAGGACGGCTCGGCGAAAAAGAGGGTCTCGTTGAAGCGGTCGCGGCCGCGCTGGACCATCGCGCGCAGCGGCTGCACGCGGGCCGCCGCGACGACCCCGGGCAGCTCGGCGCGCGCGGCGTCCGCGAACGGATAGGGCAGCGACGTGTATCGCGTGCCGCTGCCGAGATCGCGCGTCTCGACGGCGCGCGCGATGCGCGCGGCGTCCGGATTCCAGGCGTCGTAGCTGCGCTCGAAGTCGATGAAGGTCAGGATCAATGCGGCGGCCGCAAAGCTCACGAGGAAGCACGCCGCCTTCAAGACGAAGATCAGCGGCGTTCGCCGCTCCGACGCCCACCACGCCGCGACGGCGGTCGTTCTCATGACTAGGGCGGGGGGCCGCTCGTCACTTCAACAGCTCGTCGACGTCGATGCCGAGCGCCTCGATGCGCGCGAGGATCGCGGGCCACTCCTCGCGCAGAAAGCGCTTGCGCTCGCGCTTCAGCAGGAGATCGCGCACGCCCTGCTTCACGACGAGACCGATGCCGCGCCGCGTCTCGGTGTACTCTTCGAGCTCTCGGTAGGCGCGCGCGGCCGTCAACGGATTCACGACATATTCGCTCGCGAGCTGCCGCACCGACGGCAGCATTTCGCCTTCCTGATAGGTGCGGTCGATGATGCGCGCGATGATCTCGTCCATGAGCTGACGGTAGATCGGACGGTGCTCGTCCCACGTGGGTGCTTGAGGCGACATCGGTGCTTTCGTTCCTTTCGATACTTCTCTCGCGTCGGTTGACAGCGCGTTCGCATTACAGTAGTAGTGTGTTGCCAATGTAACACACGGCGGGCGATGGGTATAGCGGAGCTCAAGGCGCGGAAGAGGTTGGAAGCCCGGGAAGGCGCGGGGCGCTCCGGCTCGCGAGAGCCCGTCGCCGGCCCCGACGACGACTCGGGCTCGCGCCGCGCCGGCGCCGCGGGCCTTGTCGACCCCGGGCCGCCCGCGGCCGGCGCCGCCGGAGCCGCGGTCGAGCCGGCCGGAGCCGGGGTCGGGCCGGCCGGCGCCGGGGTCGGGCCCGCCGGCGCCGCGGTCGCGCCCGCCATAGCCGCCGCCCCCGAGGCCGACCGCGAGCCCCGCGTCGTCCTCTCGCCCATGGACACGGCCATCGAGCGCCGCGTCGTCACGCCCGCCCGCGCGGCCGCGGCGGCCGCGCTCGCGGCCGTGCTCGCCTTCTCCGTCTACGCCTACGTCGAGTACGGGCTGCACCGCACGCTCGACGTCGATCCGGCGCGGCTCACGACCTCGACGGTCTCGGCGGGCACGTTCCACGAGTACATCCCGCTCACGGGCAACGTCGTGCCGCGCACGACGGTTTATCTCGACGCCGTCGAGGGCGGGCAGGTCACGGAGGTCTACGTCGAGGAAGGCGCGACCGTCGAAGCCGGCCAGCCGCTCGTGAAGCTCAAGAACACGGATCTTCAGCTCGAGGTCATCGGCCGCGAGGCGCAGCTCACGGAGCAGCTCAACAACTTGAGCAGCACGAGCCTCGCCTTCGAGCAGAACCGGCTTCAGCACAAGCGGGAGCTCATCCAGATCGATCACGAGATCGACGCCGCCTCGCGGCACATCGCCGCGCGCCGGCCCCTCGTCGGCAAGGGCGGTGCGACGCGAGCCGAGCTCGACGACCTCGAGGCCGATCTCGTCTATCAGCGCAGCCTGCGGGCCGCGGTGCAGGAAGCGCAGGGCGTGGACGAGAAGTTTCAAACGGCCCAGATCGACCGGCTGCGCCAGGCGCTCGACGCAATGAACGAGAATCTCGGCATCGCGCGGCAGAATCTCGAGAATCTCGTCGTGAAGGCGCCGATCGCCGGGCAGCTCACGCTGCTCGAGGCGAACGTCGGGGAATCGAAGCCGGCGGGGCAGCGCATCGGGCGCATCGACGAGCTCGACGCGGTCAAGGCTTCCGCGTTCGTCGACGAGTTCTACTTGACGCGCGTCGCGCTCGGGCAGACCGCGACCGTCGAGATCGCCGGCAAGGACTATGCGCTCGAGATCGCGAAGATCTATCCCGACGTGCGCGACCGGCAGTTCCAGATCGATCTCGCGTTTCGCGGAGCGTCGCCGCCGGGCCTGCGCCGCGGCCAGACCGTGCGCATGCGGCTCGAAATCGGCGAGCCGTCCGAAACCCTCGTGCTCGCGAACGGCGCGTTCTACGACGACACGGGAGGCCGGTGGGTCTTCGCGCTCGATCCGTCGGGAAGCTACGCGGAACGGCGCGACGTCCGCTTCGGCCGGCGCAACCCCGAGGGCATCGAGGTGCTCGAAGGGCTGCACGAAGGGGATCGCGTCATCACGTCGAGCTACGAGAGTCTCGAGGACTTCGATCGCATTCAGCTTTAGGCTTGCGGGCAGCGGGGATAGGAGAATGCACGAAGCGCCGACCAGCGCGAGCAACCCGGAACCGAGCACGGGCAACGCGCGAACCATCATGACCGGCACCCGGCCCCTGATCAGCCTGCGCGCGGTCAGCAAGCTCTATCGCACCACGGAGCTCGAGACGAAGGCGCTCGATCGCGTCGACCTCGACGTCGACGAGGGCGAGTTCGTGGCCGTCATGGGCCCTTCGGGCTGCGGCAAATCGACGCTGCTCAACATCGTCGGCCTCATCGATACGCCGACCAGCGGCGAGTACTACTTCGGCGAGCGCGAGGTCGCCCGCTACTCCGAGAACAGGCTGGCCGACATCCGCAAGGGCAACGTCGGCTTCATCTTCCAGAGCTTCAACCTCATCGACGAGCTCGATGTCTACGAGAACGTCGAGCTGCCGCTGCTCTACCAGAACGTGGCGCGCGCTCGGCGGCGCTGCCTCGTGCGCGAAGCGCTCGAGCTCGTCGGCCTGTCCGCGCGCGCGAAGCACAAGCCGGATCAACTCTCGGGCGGACAGCAGCAGCGCGTCGCCGTCGCGCGGGCGGTCGTCGGCGACCCGAAGCTCATCCTCGCGGACGAGCCTACGGGCAACCTCGATTCGAAGAACGGCGAGGAAGTCATGGAGATGCTGCGCATCCTCAACGAGCAGGGCGCGACGATCGTCATGGTCACGCACTCGCCGCGCCACGCGGAGCAGGCCCATAGGATCGTGAATCTGCTCGACGGCCGGGTCGTGCCGGCCTACGAGCTCGAGGTCTAGGCCCGGCGCACGGGCCCGCGGCACCTGAGCCGCCTTCTGTAAAAAACGGCGCCCTCCGGCTCTCTCGAAACCTTCCGTCGTCCGGCCGCGGAAGCGGCGCGCGGGCTGACGCGATGCGGCCTCGTGCTCCGCCCCCGTGTGCTCAGGCTCCGTTCAGGTCGATCCCGGCTAAATGGTACGCGTCGAGTCGAGACGGGAGGCCCGCTATGAGCGGCAACACTCGGAGAGTCTGGATTTACGGCGCGATGGCGCTCTTGGTCGCTCTCGCCGCGGGCGTCGATGCCGCGAGCGACGCTGCGGCCGCCGCAGACGACGAACGTGCAAGCGGTACGGAGGCTGCGGCGAAGGGCGTGACCGAGACGGATGCGGCCGGCAGCGAGCGCGTGCAGAGCTCCGCGGAGGGCTACGTCCGCGATCGCGAGCCCGGAACCCTACGCGATATTCTGACGCTCAAGTCGACGCGCTCCGTGAAGCGCGAGGCGCCCGCGTCCGGCGAAAAGGGCACGGCCGGGACGCGCTCGCTCGCGGTCCAGTACGGCGACGACTGGGTCTACGGCGCGGGCACGGACCTGCTGCTCGATGCGGACGCCGACGGCTATTACCGCTACTTGCGCGTCCACTTCGACGTCGACTCGATTTTCGATCGAGCCTACGTCTACGCGCGGCTCTATACGAGCCCCGACGGGGAGTCGTGGGACTTCTACTACGAGACGGACGACTTCCTCGTCACGGGCTCGACGCCCGACGACGCGTACGAGGTCGAGTCCGAGCTCATCGACAACTATCCGCCGGGCCTGTACGACGTGCTCGTCGAGATCTACGACGCCGACACCGGCACGCTCGTGGACGAGTTCGGCCCGGACGAGTCGAGCGCCTTCTCGTTGCTGCCGCTCGAGGACGCGGCGGACGACAACGTGCCGCC
>DASTSM010000388.1:0-7554 GCA_035760685.1 Gammaproteobacteria bacterium
CGGGCTGCCTCGTGCTGTGGCTGCCGGGACGCACTCCCGATCGGCGAATAGGCGAGCGACTCAAGCGGGCTTGCGAAGGCCGCTTGTGGCTCGGCGCCGAGCTGCTGCGCGGCGGCGGCGATCGAGCCGCCTTCGCATCGCTTCGCGATGCCGCGCGCGAGCTCGATTTGCCGATCACGGCCGCGGGCGACGTCCACATGCACGTAAGAGAGCGCGGCCCGCTTCAGGACACGTTGACCGCGATTCGCTTGAAGACGACGGTCGATCGGCTCGGCTTCGAGGCTCACTCGAACGCAGAGAGGCACCTGCGCGGGAGGCAAGAGCTCGCGCGCATTTATCCGCCGGAGCTGCTCGCGGAAAGCGTTGCGATCGCCGATCGCGTCGACTTCTCGCTCTCGGAGCTGCGCTACGCGTATCCGCGCGAGCTCGTTCCCGAGGGCCGGACGCCCGCCACGCATCTGCGCGCGCTGACCGAGGAAGGCTTGCGGCGGCGCTGGCCCGAGGGGACGCCCGAGAAGGTGCGGCGCCTCGTCGACCACGAGCTCGAGCTCATCGGCGATCTCGAGTACGAGCCGTTTTTCCTCACGGTCAACGACCTCGTCGAGTTCGCGAGGCAACGCGGCATTCTGTGCCAAGGCAGAGGGTCGGCCGCCAACTCGGCTGTCTGCTATGCGCTCGGCATCACCGAGGTGGACCCGGGACGCATGGAAATGCTCTTCGAGCGTTTCGTCTCGAAGGAGCGCGACGAGCCCCCCGACATCGACGTCGACTTCGAGCACCAGCGCCGCGAGGAGGTCATCCAATACATCTACGACAAGTACTCGCGCGAGCGTGCGGCCCTCGCCGCGACCGTCATCACCTATCAGCCGAGGAGCGCGGTGCGCGACGTCGGTAAGGCGCTCGGCTTCAACGAAGCGCAGGTCGGCACGTTCGCGAAGTCGCTGCATTGGTGGGACGGCCGGCGCCTCGATCACGAGCGCCTCGCGGGGGCGGGGCTCGATTCCAAGAGTCCTCGCGTTCGCCGTCTCGTCGATTTCGTCGAGACGCTGATCGGCTTCCCCCGGCATCTCTCGCAGCACGTCGGCGGCTTCGTGATCTCCGAAGAGCCGTTGACGCACCTCGTGCCCATCGAGAACGCCGCGATGCCGGAGCGCACGGTGATTCAATGGGACAAGGACGATCTCGAGGAGCTCGGCCTGCTCAAGGTCGACGTCTTGGGGCTCGGCATGCTGAGCGCGATCCGGCGCTGCCTCGATCTCGCGAATCGCTTCCATGGCCGCTCGCTGACCGTCGCGGAGATACCGCCCGAGGATCCCGAGGTCTATCGCATGATCTCGCGCGCGGACACGATCGGCGTGTTCCAGATCGAATCGCGCGCGCAGATGGCGATGCTGCCGCGCTTGAGGCCGCGCTGCTATTACGATCTCGTCATCGAGGTCGCGATCATCCGTCCGGGACCGATTCAAGGCGACATGGTTCACCCGTACCTCCGGCGGCGCAGCGGCGTCGAGCCCGTCACGTATCCGAGCGAGGCCGTGCGCGCCGTTCTCGAGCGCACGCTCGGCGTGCCGATCTTTCAGGAGCAGGTCATGCAGCTCGCGATCGTCGCGGCGGGCTTCACGCCCGGAGAGGCCGATCAGCTGCGCCGCGCGATGGCGGCTTGGCGCAGGCGCGGCGATCTCGGCTTCTTCGAGGAGCGCCTCATCGGCGGCATGCGCGAGCGCGGCTATTCGGAGGAGTTCGCGCGCCGCATCGTCGAGCAGATCCAGGGCTTCGGCGAATACGGCTTCCCGGAGTCTCACTCGGCGAGCTTCGCGTTGCTCGTTTACGTCTCGGCCTGGCTCAAATGTCACGAGCCGGCCGCTTTCTTCTGCGCCTTGTTGAACAGCCAGCCCATGGGGTTCTACGCCCCCGCTCAGCTCGTTCGCGCGGCGCGCGATCTCGGCGTGGTCGTGCTGCCGGCAGACGTCGGCTGCAGCGACTTCGAATCGACGCTCGAGCCGGACGAGAGCGGGGCGCCCGCGATACGGCTCGGCCTGCATCGCGTCAAGGGACTCCCCGCGAAGGCCGGGGAGCGCATCGCCGTTGCGCGAGGGGCGGGCGGCTTTATGGACGTCCAGGACCTCGCGCGCCGCGCCGAGCTCGATGCGAAGGCGCTCGGGGCGCTCGCCGCCGCCGGCGCGCTGAAGTCGCTGTCGCGGAACCGCTACCGCGCTCGGTGGGACGTCGCGGGCGTCGACAAGCCGGCCCCGCTGCTCGAGAAGACGAGCATACCGGAAGGCATCCCGCTGCTCGGCCGTCCGTGCGAAGGCGAGGACATCACGGCGGACTACCGCTATCTCGGGCTCACGCTCGGCCGTCATCCGCTCGCGCTCTTGCGGGCGGATCTCGAGGAAATGCGCATTCGTCCGGCCCGGCAGGTCGCGGCGCTTCCGGACGGCGCGCGCGTTCACGCCGCCGGCGTCGTCATCACGCGTCAACGTCCTTCGAGCGCATCCGGCGTGATTTTCGTCACGCTCGAGGACGAAACCGGCTACGTGAATCTCGTCGTCTGGAATCGCGTCGCGGAGAGGGACCGTGCTGCGCTGCTAGGTGCGACGCTGCTCGGAGTCAAAGGGCGGGTTCAAAAAGAAGGCGAGGTGCTGCACGTCGTGGCCGAAAAGCTCTACGACTACAGCGCTTCGCTCGCGGGCTTGGAGAGCCGTTCCCGAGACTTCCGATGAATCGGCGCGGGAATCGAGCTCTCTCGATGCTCAGATGTCGTAGTCCTCGAAATCCTCCAGCTCGCGTTTCGCTCTGCGCTTCTCCATCAATTCCTCGAGCCGCCGACGGGTCGCGCTCTCTCTGCCGATCTGGTTCGTGAGGCCCTGGACTTCAAGCTCGTGAATCAACTCTTCGACGTTGATCTCGACGGAGGGATCCCCGACGTTGTCCGTGCCTACTTCGACGACGTCTTCCTCTTCGTCGTCCGCTTCGCTCGATTCGTCCTCGGTGAGTTCCTCATCCGGTTCCGACTCGTCGCTCTTCATCGTTCCCTCCAACAGGAGTCGGTCTGTCCGCTGCGATCCGGCGCTTTTATAAACCTAAGGTAAGACCTTTCGCAATACCTCCGCAACCGGATCTGAAACCCATTTCACAGTTTCGATTTCGACGCGAAACACGCGCAAAAAAATGCTGCGCGTCCGGCGCGCACGCGCTCAACCGACGAGCTGATTGATCTGAAAAATCGGGAGCAGGATCGCCATGACGATGGCGAGCACCATGAGGCCCATGACGATGATGATCGCGGGCTCGAGCACGCTCAGCATCGCGCTGAGCAGGCTGTCCATCTCGCTCTCCTGATGCGCCGCGGCGCGCCCGAGCATCTGATCGAGCTCGCCGCTCTGCTCGCCGCTCGAGATCAGGTGAATGCTCATGGGCGGAAACAGCTTCGATTGTCCCAGCGAGCGGCCGATCGCGCCGCCCTCGCTGACTCTCACGGCCGCGTCTTGCACGGCTTCGCTCATCGGCATGTTCGTGATGACGGTCGCGCCGATCCTGAGCGCCTCGAGCACGGGCACTCCGCTCGAGGACAGAATG
This sequence comes from Gammaproteobacteria bacterium, assembly GCA_035760685.1. Lineage (GTDB taxonomy): Bacteria > Pseudomonadota > Gammaproteobacteria > Steroidobacterales > Rariloculaceae > ZC4RG20. The sequence continues at coordinate 3,580 of DASTSM010000388.1, forward strand.
CTCAGCGTGCGGGTGAAGCGCGCCGTATTGAGCCCGCGGATCACGCGCCCGAGGACGGGCGTGCGCAGGAGCCAGCCGTGGAAGCGGCGGCGCGCGCTTTCGCCTTTGAGCGTCCGGCGGACGCCGAGCACCGCGAGCACGATGGCCGCCGCGACCGCGAACCACCAATGCTGGAGGAAGTCCGCGAGCGCGATGAGCGCCCGGGTCATGAGCGGCAGCTGCTGCCCCGTCGATTGAAACACGCCGACGACTTTGGGCACGACGTAAATCAGCATGAGCACGATGATCAGGAAGGCAAAGGTCGTCAGCACGATCGGATAGATCATCGCGTGGCTGACTTTCTGCATGAGCCCATGCCGCGATTCCGTGTAGTCCGCGAGCCGCTCGAGCACGGCGTCGAGCCGCCCGGCCTGCTCTCCGGCGGCGACGGTCGCGCGGTAGACGGTCGGGAAGGCGTGCGGGAAGTCGTCGAGCCCGGCCGCGAGCGTATGGCCCTCGAGCACCTTGCCCCGGACTCCGAGCACGATGCTCTTGAGCCGGGCCTTCTCGCTCTGCTCGCTGACCGCCCGCAGCGCCTCCTCGAGCGGCAGCCCGGCCTTGAGCAGCGTCGCGAGCTGCCGCGTCAGGATGGCGAGATCGAGCGAGGAGATGCCGCGGCTCAGCGAGAACCCGGCGGTCCGAGCCTTCTCGCGGCTCTCGACCTCGGAAACCTCGATCGGCAGCAGGTGCCGATCGCGCAACAGCTGCCGCACGTGCCGGGCCGTATCGCCCTCGAGGACGCCCTTATGCTCCTTCCCGCCCGGATCGACGGCGACGTACTGATACGCACCCATCAGCGTCCCCCCGCGCCTTCCCCGCGATCGTGACGGCCACCATCGAGGCGGCCCTCCGTACGCTCCCCTATAAGAGGAGTCCGCGCTAGGCGTCGCGATGTGACGATGAAGCGCGTGCCGTGGTGCTCCCTTAGAAGGCGGAGCGCGTGGTCCCGCGAAGAGCTCGATGTTGCGATTTCCGGGACCGCCGTGAACCCCTCCCTGGGGGCTCGCTCGGCGACATCCTGTCGCCGAGCGTCCCGGAAATCGCAACACCGATCTCTTCGCGGGACGGACACCGAGCCGCTTCTTTCCTCGAGAAAAGACGAGCCGACGCGGCAAGATGCAAGCGATAGCAGCGGCGACTTGGCGCGCCGACCGAGAACCTCGCGCTGGAACACGGGGCGGAAGGAATGCGGATCGGCTAACACCGAGTCGTGGAAGGCGGGTGAGGCGCCGAGTGCGGAAGTCTTAGGCAAGAGCTGATGGACGCGGTTAGGCCTAAGCTGCGCACCGAACGTGGAACGAAGTGTGTTGGGCGAGAGCTGATGGACGCGGCGAGGGTTAGGCGGCGGCGTGTGCCGATGGGCGTTTTCAGGACGCTCGCGCGCAGGGCCGGGGTCCCCGACGCGAACGAAGTGAGCGGTGGGGTGGCGGTTGCGCGCGAGCGAGCGTACAGGGACGTATTTACAGCGGTCCCGAAAACGCCCATCGGCGCACACCGCCGCTTGCTGCTCAGAGTGATCGTCCATCAGTCCGTTATTCTGGTTTCGTTCGACTCACGCAGTTTCGTTCGACTGCGCAGCAGACTCAGCGTTCGCCGCTCCGACGGTTGCTCAGCCTCACTCGCCGCGCGTCACGCGCAGGACTTCCTCGAGCGTCGTGACGCCTTCCAGCACCTTGCGGATGCCGTCCTCGCGGATGCTCGGCCCGCGCGTGCGCGCGTAGCGGTCGAGCTCGTGCTCGCCGGCGCCGTCGTGGATCATCGTGCGCATCTTGCCGTCGATCGTCACGAGCTCGTAAATGCCGGTTCGGCCGCGGTAGCTCTGGCCCTCGTCCACCGCTCGGTAGAGCGTCGGTGGGTCGGCCGGATCGACGCCGAGCAGCCTGCATTCGTACTCCGTCGCGCGATACGCCTCGCGATGAGTCGGATTTGGATCGAGCACGCGCACGAGGCGCTGCGCGAGCACGCCGATCAGGCTCGACGAAAGCAAGAACGGCTCGACGCCCATGTCGCGAAGCCGCGTGACCGCGCCGACGGCCGTATTCGTGTGCAGCGTGGACAGCACGAGGTGACCCGTCAAGCTCGCCTGCACCGCGATCTCGGCCGTCTCGAGGTCGCGGATCTCGCCGACCATGACGACGTCCGGGTCCTGGCGCAGGATCGCGCGAAGGCCGCGCGCGAACGTCATGTCGACCTTCGTGTTGACCTGCGTTTGTCCGATGCCGTCGATGTGGTATTCGATCGGATCCTCGACCGTCAGAATGTTGCGGCTCAGATCGTTGATGCGCTCGAGCGCCGCGTAGAGCGTCGTCGTCTTGCCGGAGCCCGTCGGTCCCGTCACGAGCAGGATGCCGTGCGGGCGATGAATGAGGTCGTCCATCTGCCGCTGGTCGTCGGCCGCCATGCCGAGATGATCGAGCGTCAGCCGGCCCGCCTGCTTGTCGAGGAGACGCAGGACGACGCGCTCGCCGTGGCCCGAAGGAATCGTCGAGACGCGAACGTCGACGGCGCGGCCCGCGATTCGGAGCGAGATGCGCCCGTCTTGCGGCAGCCGCTTCTCCGCGATGTCGAGCTTCGACATGACCTTGATGCGCGACACGACGAGCGGCGCGACCGCGCGCCGCGACTGCAGCGCCTCCTTGAGCACGCCGTCGATGCGAAAGCGCACGACGAGCCGGTTCTCGTAGGGCTCGATGTGGATGTCCGACGCGTTGTTCTTGATGGCCTGCGTCAGCAGCGCGTTGATGAGCCGGATGATCGGCGCCTCGTCGTCGCTGTCGAGCAGGTCCGAGGGCTCGGGCAGCTGCTGCGCGACGGCGAAAAGATCCGTGTCGTCGTCGAGACCCTCGACCATCGTCATGGCGGCGCCGCTCTCGTAAGCCGCTTGAAGGCTCAGATCGAACCGCTCCGCGTCGACCTCCTCGAATCGGACGGGCACGCCGGCGAAGCGGCGCACTTCCGCAAGGCTCGAGGCCGTGGCGCCCTTGCGGTAGATGGCGCGCGCGCGGCCGTCCTCGATGTCCTGGATCAGCACGCCGTGCCGTTTGGCGAATGCGAACGGCAGCCGCCGGTCGCGCGGGCGCTCGTTCTCCGCGGTCTCGGCGCCGATCCGCGGCTCAGGGTTAGTGGCCATCGTCGTCTCTCCGACCGCCGTCCGTCGGACTCACCGTCCGAGCGCCGCGTTGCCGCTTGTTCTTGCGCCGCCGCTCACGGCGCGACGGACGATCGGCCTTGTCCCGGTCTGGATCGGCGGAGGAGTCGGAAGGCCCGGCGGCGCCATTCGCCGGTGCCGCGGAGTCGTTGCCTTCGGTCGCGCCGTTCGGCGCCGCCGCGCCTCCGTCGGGTGCGGGGGCGCCTCCGTCAGGTGCCGCGGAGCCCGACGGCGCGCCCGGCATCGGCGGCAGCACCGGCGACTTCTCCTCGTGCATGAGGCGAACGGGCTTCTCGGCCTGCTCGAGCTGCAGCGCGCGCAGGAAGTTGTACTTGCCGCTCGTGTCGAACCGCGCCTGCGTGCTGTCGCGCAGGATCGTGGGCCGGATGAAGACCATGTGATTCGTTTTCGTGTGGTCCGTCTTGCGCGCCCGGAACAGCCAGCCGAGGCCGGGGATCCTGCCGAGCGCGGGCACACGCTGCTCGTTCTGCTGGAGGTTGTCGTCCATGAGGCCGCCGAGCACGAGGATCTGACCGTCCTCGACGAACACGGCCGTCGTGATCGTGCGCTTGTTCGTCACGAGATCGACGGCGCCTTGCGCGCCGGCGCTGATGCTCGACGTCTCCTGCTCGATCGTGAGCTTGACGCCGTTGCCCTCGTTGATCTGCGGCGTGATCTTGAGGCGCGTGCCGACCTCTTCGCGCTGAATCGTCTGGAACGGATTGACGGCGCCCGTCGCGGCGCCCGTGTTCGTGAACTGCCCCGTCAGGAACGGCACTTCCTGACCC
>DASTSM010000389.1:0-3305 GCA_035760685.1 Gammaproteobacteria bacterium
TTTCAGAGATACGTGTCGCCGGCCGTCATCGAGCACATCCTCGCCGATCCCGGCAAGCTCGGGCTCGGAGGAGAGAAGCGGCGCATGAGCTTCGTGTTCTCCGATCTCGCGGGCTTCACGACGCTGACGGAGCGGCACGAGCCGGAAGTCGTCGTCGCGCTGCTGCAAGCCTATTTTGACGGCATGCTGCAAATCGCGCTCGGGCACGGCGGCACGGTGGACCGGCTCGTCGGCGACAGCATCGCGGTCTTCTTCGGCGCCCCTGCCGAGCAGCCCGATCATGCGGCGCGCGCCGTCCGCTGCGCCCTCGAGATCGATCGCTACTGCGAAGCCTTTCGCGCGGCGCAGACCGTGCGCGGAATCGAAATGGGCGTCACGCGCATCGGGGTGCACAGCGGCACGGCCATCGTCGGCAACGTCGGCAGCGCGGAGCGGCTGCACTACACGGCACACGGCGACTGCGTCAACGCGGCGGCGCGGCTGGAATCGGCAAACAAGCAGCTCGGCACGCGCGTTTGCATCAGCGCCGAAGCGGCGCGCCATTGCACCGACGGGTCGTTTCGGCCGGTCGCCGATCTCGTCCTCAAAGGCAAGAGCGAGAGCCTCGAGTGCGTCGCGCCGTGGGACGGTCTGTGCGACGACGCGCGCGAGGACTACCTCGCGGCCTACGCCGCGTTGCAGAGGGGCGACGCAGCGAGCCTCGCGCTCTTCGCGGCGCTGCATCGCCGCGTGCCGGACGACGGGCTCGTCGCCTACCACTATCGGCGCCTCGCAGGCGGAGCTCAAGGCGCGAGGATCGTGCTGGAGGAAAAGTGATGCGCAGCGAAAGAACCGAACGGACCGAAAGCAGCCTAGCCGCGGCCGCGCTCGCGGCGCTCGCCTCTCTCGTGGTCGCGCCGGCCGACGCGGCCGAGAACGTCGTCTTGGAGTCGAATACGAATCGATTCACGGTCGGACAGACGCTCGACTCCGAGGCGCCTCTGACGCTCGGCGCGAACGAGGTCGTCGTGCTCGCGATGGAGGACGGCCGCACGCTCGTCGTCGAAGGTCCGCACGACGGACCGGCCGCGGGACAGCCGCCGACCGAAAGCCGTTTGCGAAGGCTCGTCGCCCAGCTGTTCGGCACGGACCGGCCCGAGATCGAAGGGCTTGGCGGCGTCCGCGGCGGCGCCGAGCGAACTTCCGAGCTCCTCGACACGCGCCCCGACCCGTGGCTGATTCACACCGGGCTCACGTCCGAGCAGTGCGTGCTCGCGAGCCGTCCCGTGGAACTGTGGCGCGAAGAAGATCAGGGCCGGCGCTCGACGATCGTCGACGTCTCGAGCGGTGAATCCGCCGAGCTCGAATGGCGGGATCGGAACCGAGCGGAGTGGCCGTTCCAAGCGGCGCCCGCCGACGACCGCGTCTATCTCTTCCGGCCGGACGACGAGCTGCGCTCGACCGCGATCAGGCTGCACACGCTCGCGGCAGGACTCGCCGACAAGGGACTCACGACCGTCGCGTGGCTCGCCGCGCGTGGCTGCACCGCTCAAGCGCGCCTCCTGCTGCAGTCCCTGCCGGAACCCAAGCCGGCTCCCTGACCCCGCACGAAAATGGGGTCAGACCCCATTTTTCGAGACCCGCTTTTTCGAAAATGGGGTCAGACCCCATTTTCACCGGAAGAACCCGCGAATCCGCAGAAATGCGCAGAAAAGTATTCGCTTTCGCTCAGGATTGAAGACGCCGTGCTCCACGACACTGTGTCTCAAGGCGGAGGGGACGAGCGGCAAACGCAGACTTCTCCGGAAGCGCGAACCGAAAGCCGCTCCCGTCCTCCGAGCCCCCAGAGAACCACAGTGCGAGTCAGGAACGGAGCAAACGGAGACACGATCATGAGCAACACGAATCACAGCTACGGCACGATCGCGAACACGAGTGACGACCGCACCACGCAGCCCGACTCCGATGCGCGGCAGACGCGCAAGCCCTCCCGCTTCGGATGGCTGCTCGACGAGTCCGTCTTTCAGGGCTTTCTCCTCGTCGCAGTGCTGGTCGCCCTCATCGACGGGCTTTCGTCGGTCAACCACATCGGCATCGTCTGAGCCGCGTTTTCGACACTTCCCGACGGTTCCGCAAGCCTGGAGAGAGGTTCTTCCTCCTCCAGGCGCGTCGCGTCGGTCAGCCGCGCAACGCGCCTATTTTTCGCAGTCCGCCGAGCCTGTGCTCGATGACGCTCGGGTTGTCGGTCAAGCGCTCGATCAGGGACGCAAAGTGCTTCGGCGTCATGGCCGGATTGATCTTCGCGCAGCGCTCCAACGCCTCCTGTGCCGCCTTCTTGCGCTTCAAAAGGCCGAGCACGTTCGCGTAATGCATGCACGCGAGCGAGAGGTTGGGCCGAAGCTCGAGCGCGGCCTCCGCCGAGACCCGCGCGGGCTCGAGGCTGCCTTCGCAAAGGTCGGCCACGGAGGCGTGGTAGCGCCAGAAAGCGGCTCCGGGGTGATGCGGCTCGGTGCTCAGCAGGCGGTCGAGAATGTTGCGTAGATCGCTCAAGTCCTTCTCTTCGCCCGACGCGGTCAACGGCCAGCCCATGTAGCCCCATGCGCCGAAGTCGAACGGCGCGTACTCGACGGCCTTGCGCAGGCAGCCGATCGCCCTTCGATAATCGCCGAAGTAGGTCCACACCAAGCTAGCCATCTTCAGAATGAACGGGTCCTGCGGCGCGAGCGTGGTCGATTTCTCGGCCGCCTCGAGCGCAGCGGCCTCGTCGCGCTTTGGCTCCGTGCTCCAGCCGTTCACGAGCCGTTCTACGAGCAGCGACGCCAGCATGGCGTGCGCGGCCGGATAGTCCTCGTCGAGCTCGATCGCGCGCCGCACCGGCTCGATCGCCTCCGCTAGCCCGCGCGGCGTGTATTCGAACGCGAACGCCCGCGCCTTTTGCACGAGCCCCCAAGCGTCGAGGCTGCTCGTCGACTTGTGTCTCGCGCTGTCGGTCTCGGCCCGCAGCTGATGAGTCGCGAACGAGCCGACGATCGCCCCCGCGATGTCCTTTTCGATCGCGAGCAGATCCTCGCTCTTTCGGTCGTAGGTGTGCGCCCAGATCTGCGTGCCGCTCGACGCGTCATCGAGCTCGGCGACGACGTGCACCGCGGCGCCGCGGCATTGCACGCTGCCCGAGATGACGTAGTCGACGTTGAGCCGCCTGCCGATCTCTCGAATATCGACGCTCGCATCCTTGAACACGAACGACGAGCGGCGGGACGCGATGCGGAGCCGGTCGACGCGGGCCAGCGTGCTGTGGAGCTCGGTTGCGAAGGCGTCCCCCAAGA
>DASTSM010000390.1:0-8283 GCA_035760685.1 Gammaproteobacteria bacterium
GAAGCAATCGGGCATCACGCCTGAGAAAAATGGGGTCAGACCCGATTTTCGAGAAAAATGGGGTCTGACCCCATTTTAGTTTCCCGGCGCCGCCGCGAGCTGCCGCAGCAACTCGGCGATCTCGGGATGCGCGGCCCCGCCCCGGCCGCGGCCCGCGAGCTTGCCGAGGGCGGCATCGATCGGCGTCGCGCCGTCGGCGTCCGCGGCTTTCGGATCGGCGCCTTGCGCGACGAGCCAGCGCACGATGTCGCCGTACCCCTGCCCCGCCGCCGCGTGCAGCGCGGTGCGGCCGCGGGCATCGCGCGCGTTCAAGTTGGCACGGGCTTCGGCGAGAACCTTGGCCGCGGCCAGCGCCTCGGGCTCCGTCCTGAACTTGCCGCGAGTATCGATCGGGCTCGCGCCGGCGCCAACGGCGACCATGAGGGCCGTCACGCCTTCGGCCTGCGGCAGGTCGACGAGCGCGCCGTGCGCGAGCAGGAGACGCATCGCGTCGAGGTCGGCGCCGCGCGCCGCGCGGATCAGCGGCGTCGTGCCGATCGTGAGCACCGAGTCCGCGCCGCGGTCCATGCGCAGGCTCCGGTACGGTGGGAACAGCTTGAGCTGCGCGTTGACGTTCGCGCCGCGATCGATGAGGAGCTTCGCGAGCGCGAGGCTCGAGGTCGCGTCGAGCGACGGCAGGTCGGGCCGCCCGCCGTGGGGAATCGTGTCGTAATCGATGGCCGCATAGAGCGGCGTCCGGCCCCACCAATCCCACTTGTTCACGTTGGCGCCGGCTTCGACGAGGTACTTCGCGGTGTCGAAGTGCGCGCTCAGCACGGCGGAGAGGAGCGGCGTGACCCCGTCGGGATCCGGCAGATCGATATCCGCGCCGCCGTCGACGAGGCTCTTCGCGCACTCGGTGCAGCCCTCCCGCGCCGCATACAGGAGCGGCGTGAAGCCGCCCGACGGATTCTCCTTCATGCGCGGCTCGGACGTGACCTTCCGCGGCCAGTCGTGCGTGGTCGAGCGAGCGTTCGGGTCGGCCCCGTGCTCGAGCAGCAATTGCACCATCTGGGGCTGGCTCTGCGCGGCGGCCCACATGAGCGCGTCTTGGCCCTTGCGCGCTTCGCGCGCGTCGACCATGGCGCCGTGATCGATCAAGACCTTCGCGGCCGCGACGTTGCCGCTGCGCGCGACGACCATGAGTGCCGTTTGGCCGTCCGCGTTCGCCGAATCGACGTCGGCACCGGCGGCGAGCAACCGCGCGAGCAGCTCGGGATCGGCGCGGACGGCCGCTTCCGACATGGCGGAGGCGCCGTAGCCGTTGACGCGTCCGACGCCGGCGCCGGCCGCGATGAGCTTGTCGGTCAGCTCGAGCTCGCCGTAGTGCACGGCCCACATGAGCGCCGTCGTGCCGTCGGGCTCCGACTCGTCGGCATTCGCGCCCTTGTCGAGCAGTGCGAGCGCCGCGTGCACGTCGTCTGCCTTCGCGGCCGCCACGAGCTTCGGAGTCGCCGGCGTCTCCGCGGCGCGGACCGGCGCCCCGGCGGCGGACAGCAACACGAGGCCGGACGCGAGCGAGACGAGCCGCGACCGTAGCGTCGACGCCGCCCGGTGCGTCATCTCAAATCTCCGAGAGCTCGCCCGTGCTGTCGCCGAGCTTCTCGACCGGCACCCCCGCGCGGAGCAGCGCCGTCAGCGCGAGATTCGCGACGGGCGACTCGTCCTTGCAGCGCACGTGCCGGCCGCCTTTGATCTTGCCGCAGCCGCCGCCGATGATCGCCGAGGGCAGCGGGAAGTGATCGTGCGCGTTGCTGTTGCTCATGTTGCTGCCGAAGACGAGGATCGCATGATCGAGCAGCGAGCCCTCCCCGTCCGGCGTCTCGGCGAGCTTCTTGACGAACCTCGCGAACTGCTGCGTGTTGTAGGTCTGCACGCGCTCGAGGCGCGCGAGCTTCGCGCCGTTGTTCTGATGGTGCGACAGCGCATGGAACGCGTCCGAGACGCCGATCTGGTTGAACGTGCGGTTGCTGACCTCGGCCTCCATCATGAACGTCGTCACGCGCGTCAAGCCCGCCTGCCACGCGAGCGCGACGATGTCGAACATGAGGCCCATCTGCTCCTCGAAGTCGTTCGGGATGCCGACGGGCGCGTCGGGCAGCTTGAGGTGCGAGAGATCGCGCGCCTCCATCTTCTGCACGCGCCGCTCGATCTCGCGGACGCTCTCGAGATAGTCGCCGAGCACGGCCCTGTCCGCCCCCCCGACTCGGCGCTCGAGATCGACGGCCTTGTCGGACACGGCGTCGAGAATGCTTGCGTACTCGGCCGCGAGCACCTTGCGCTCCTCCGGCGTATCGCCCTGCCCGAACAGGCTCTGGAAGAGCTTGCGCGGATTGAACTCCATGGGCAGCGGCGTCGACGGCGTGCGGAACGAGATCGTCGCGCCGTAGCTGCAGCCGTAGTTGCGGTCGCACGCGCCGCCGCCGACCGGCTCCTCGGTCGCGACTTCGAGCGAGGGCAGCGGCGTGTCCTGCCCGATGTGCTGCGCCGCGATCTGATCGGCCGTGATGCCGCCGTAAGGATCATGGCTGATGCGCGGCGACACGGAGCTCAGCCAGGTGCCGGGCGTGATCGCGTGCGTCGGTCCCGCCGCGTGCGGGTTCGCGAGCCCGCTCACGATCGTGAGCCGATTCTTGAACGGCTCGAGCGGCTTCAGGATCGGCCCGAGCTCGAAGTCCTTGCCGTCGCCCGACGGCGTCCACTTGTCCATGACGGCGCCGTGCGGGAAATAGATGAAGCCGAGCTTCACGAGCGGGTTCGCCGCAGTTTTGGCGAGCGCCGTGCGGGCCGGAATCATGGCGTCGAGCAGGGGCAGCGAGATCGCCGCACCGGCCGCCTTGAGCACGGTACGCCGCGACAGATGCTTCTTCGTGACGAACATGATCCGCTCTCCTTGAGGCCGCTTCACCCGGGCGCCGCCGCCGAAGCTGCGCGCGCGGGGGCGCCGCGCCCTCTCAATCTCCCACAGGCTCGGCCGCCGAGGCCGTGCGCGTCCCGAGGTCGTCGCCCTCGTCGGGAACGCGTCCCATCGTGAACGGCACGCTCTCCGCGATGCCGGTCAGGATCGCCGAGAATCGATAGTCGTGCTTCGCGGCATCGCGCACGACTTTGCGCACGGCGGGCATGTCGTAGTACTCGATGCCGCGTCCGAGCGCGAAGGTCATGAGCTTCTCGGTCAACGTCTGCACGAACTGGTCCGGGCGCTCGAGCAGGGCCTTGCGCAAATCGATGGGACCGTCGACCGCCGTGCCGTCCGCGAGCTTGCCCGACGAATCGATGAGGTCCCCTGCCTCGCGGTCCTTCGTGCGCCAGCCCCCGATCGCGTCGAAATTCTCGAGCGCGAAGCCGAGTGGATCCATGACGCCGTGGCAGCCGTTGCAGCTCGGGCTCACGCGGTGGGCCTCGAGCCGCTCGCGCACGGTCTTCGGCTGCACGCCCTCCTCGTTCTCCGGGAACGCGGGCACGTTCGGCGGCGGGGCGGGCGGCGGCGCGCCGGTCAGCGCCTCGAGGATCCAGGCGCCGCGCAGCACGGGCGCGGTTCGGTTCGGATACGAGGTCGCCATGAGGATCGCGCCCTTGCCGAACAGGCCCCAGCGGTTCGAGTCCGCGAGCTTCACGCGGCGGAACTGATCGCCGCGCACGCCCGGGATCTTGTAGTGCAGTGCGAGGCGCTCGTTGAGGAACGTGTAGTCGGCGTCGAGCAGGTCGAGCACGCTCTTGTCCTCGAGCAGCACGCTGCCGACGAAGAGCTCGAGCTCTTTCGCGAACGCCTTGCCGAGATCCGGGTTGTACTCGGGAAACAGCACCGGATCCGGCGTGATGTCCGCGAGCTTGCGCACGGCGAGCCATTGCGTCGCGAAGTTCGTCACGAGCGATTCGGCGCGCGGATCGGCGAGCATGCGCCGAACCTGGGCCTCCAGCACCTGCGGATCGCGGAGCCGCCCCGCCTCGGCGAGCGCGAGCAGCTCGTCGTCGGGCAGCCGGCTCCAGAGGAAGAACGAGAGCCGCGACGCGAGGTCGAGGTCGTTGAGCGCGTAGACCGTCCCGGGCGCGACGTCGGCCGGCGGCGTCTCGATGCGATAGAGGAACTCGGGGCTCGCGAGCACGATCGTGAGCGCGCCGCGGATGCCGGCCTCGAAGCCGCCGTCGCGCTCCGCGCTCGCATAGAACTTCAAGGGCACCTCGAGATCGGCGTCCGTCACGGGCCGGCGATACGCGCGGTGCATGATCCGCGTGAGAATGCGCTTCGCGCAGGGCAGCTCCTCGTCGGGCGTCTCGGGCCGGCACGTGAAGATCTTCGCGCGGCTCGGCGTCTCGCCGGGGCCGCTCGGGTCGAAGGGGCCGTCGATCTCGAGCCGCTCGATCTTGAGCGGGCTCGGCTCGCCCTCGACGATGCCGACCTCGCCGCCGCCGGGCACGAGCGGCTGCAGCACGCTGTCGGACTCCGACATCGTGCGCGCGACGAACGTCGCCGCGATTCGGTGCTGCCCGGCCGGCACGTGCAGGCGGATGTGCTCGAAGCGGCCGTTGATCTCGGCGACGGCCGCGGCCTGACGGAGGTCCACGGCTTCGAGGTCCTCGGGTCCGCCGATCTCGTTCTCGAAGACCTTGACGTCGTCGATCGTGACGATGAGCCGATGCCGGTACTCGAGGCCCTCCTCGTAGCGGGCGCGCGCGAGGCCGCCGAGGCTGATTTCGTAGTCTCCATCGACCGGGAAATCCTGCTCGACGAGCATGCCGCCGCGCGTGCCGAGCGGCATGCCCTCGACGTGGTAGTTCTGATTCGTGTTCGGGGCCGCATAGAACACGCGGCTGTCCATCTTCGCGGCGCCGTCGCCGACCGCGAGCGTCGCGACCGTGCGCGCGGCCCCGATGTACTGATCGAGGAAGGACGGCGAGACCTTGAGCACGTCCGCGACGTTGTCGAAGCCGTCGCTCTCGTCGTCCTTCGGCAGCAGCGCCTTCGGATCGACCTTAAGGCCGAACAGGTCCTCGATCGCGTTGGCGTACTCGGTCCGGTTCAACCGGTGCAGGGTCACGTGCCCGGGATTCGGGTGGGCGGCCGCGGCCGCGTCGAGCGACGTCTCGAGCCAGCCGACGAGAGAATCGACCCGCTTGCGATCGGGCTGCGGCGATCCGGGCGGCGGCATCATGTGCGCGCGGAGCTTGCGTACGGCGCGCTCGAAGATCTCGGGCTTCTGCGCGACCGAGCTCGGCTTCATCGTGTCGAAGGCGATGTTCGCCGTGTAGTCGGCGCGGTTGTGGCAATCGACGCAGTAGCGGCCGAACGTCGACCAGTTGTGCTCGGCGCGGCGCTCGGGCGCGTGCGCGTGCCAGACGTAGCCCCCCGCCCCGAGCCCGAGGACCGCGGCAGCGGCGGCCGCGGCGATGGCGTAGCGTCCCTTCGTGCCCAGCGTCATTGCCACAGAATAATGGGGTCAGAGCCGATTTTCCCGTCCGGACGGCTGCGAACGAGAAAAATTGGGGTCTGACCCCATTTTCCTACTGCGGAAGCGCGAAGACGTAGAGGCGGTTGCCGATGCCGGGCTTGAGCTCGGGCGAGAGGCGCGCGAGGCCGTAAGCGAGGCCCGAGCCGCCCGTGCTGACCGCGACGTACTGCCGCCCGCCGACGCTGTACGTGATCGGATAGCCGTTGACGGCCGCGCCGAGGTTGACCTCCCAGAGCACCTCGCCGGTACGCTGATCGTAGGCGCGGAACCGGCCGTTCACGTCGCCGCCGAAGACGAGCCCCCCGCCCGTCGACATGAGCGACAGCACGGCGGCGCGCTGATCGTGCTTCCAGGCGGTATCGCCCGTCTGCACCGAGATCGCCTCGATCGTGCCGATGTTCTTCGCGTCGGGCGCCGCCACGACTTTCGTATCCAGCGCGTATACGGCGAGCGGCGGATGGTCGGGCCCCGTCGACTTCGCCGTCATGCAGGTATTCGCGAGCGGGTAATACATAAGGCCGGTCAGCGGGCTGTACGTGCCTGCCGGATAGTTCTTGCCGCCCGACGAGCTCGGGCACACGAATCTTTCCTGCCCGTCCGCCGTGAACTGGACGTCCCGGCTCACGGTCGCGGCGCCCGACTCCGTGTTGATGTCCTCGACGACGTTCTGCTGCACCGTCTCGCGCGCCCACAAGAACTCGCCGGTCTCGCGATCGAGCGTGTAGACGATGCCCGTCTTGCCCGGGATCCCCGTGATGACCTTGCGGACCTCGCCCTCGTGCACGCGCGGGCTGATCCAGCGCACGGACTTGGGATCCGGCGCGAGGGCGGTCTCGACGAGCAGCCGCTCGAACGGGTGGTCGAGATCCCAGTGATCGACGACGTGCTGGAAGTACCAGACGATCTTGCCCGTATTCCCATCGAGCGCGAGCGTCGAGTTGTGGTAGAGGTAGGTCTTGTCGTTGCCCGCGAGCATGTACTTCGGCGCCGGCGCCGTGACCGAGGTGCCGACGATGATGCGATTCGTCTCGATGTCGAAGCTCGGCACCATCCAGCTGCCGACCTGCGCGCGCTTCTCGAACGGCACGTCGCCCCACGTCTCGTCGCCGGGCTCGCCGGGCTTGGGGATCAGACGCGTGCGCCAGGCCTCCTTGCCGGTCTTCGCGTCGAACGCGGTGATGACGCACGACTCGGGGCCGCCGGCCGGCATGCAGCTGCGGCCCGAGACCGCGTTGCCGTCGATGACGATCGGGCCCGAGCTGTTCTTCGCGCCGTGGATCTTCTCGAGGATCGGGGTTTCCCAGGCGAGCTCGCCGGTCTCGGCGTTGATCGCGTAGGCGTAGCCGTCCGCGCCGTTGTCGAGAATCAAATTGTCGTAGATCGCGAGGTTGCGGTTCGTATCCGCGGCCGGGAAATACTCGCCGATGTCTTTCGGCACCGTGCGGCGGTACTCCCAGATCAGATCGCCCGTCGCGGCGTCGAGCGCCTGCGTGATGTCGTTCGGGTTCGGGAAATACATGACGCCGTCGTGCACGAGCGGCGTGCCCTCCTGATCGCCGCCGTCCGCGAGGCCGCGCGTCCAGACCAGCTGAAGACGCCCGACGTTGCGCCGATCGATCTGATCGAGCGGGCTGTATCCCCAGCTGTCGTACGTGCGCCGCCACATGAGCCAGTCGGCGGGCGGCGGGTTCTTGAGCATCGCGTCCGTGACCGGAACGAATGGCTTCGAGGCCCCGGCTGCGCCTTCCGCGCCGGGCGTTTGCGCGGCGGCATCGAGGCATGCGAGCGAGGCTGAAAGGCTTGCGACCAGAAGTATTCGGCGAATCATGCGCTCCCCTATGGAGTCGGTTTCGTTGTTCTGCGCTCGATTCTAGCGCGGGTTTTGACACCTCGACCATTCGAGAGCCACCATGAGCGCTTAAGCGTAGCGGCGCCGTTCGCCGCCTTAGTTTTCTCGAGGAGAAGCGCAATGAACGCAGTGGCCCAAGACCGCACCGAGTTGTCCATCAAGTCGCCCCGAGCGTTGTTCATCGGCGGAAAGTGGGAGAAGCCCGCGGGCAGCGGCAGCTTGAGCGTCGTATCGCCGGTCACCGAGGAAGTCGTCATGCAGTTCGCCGAGGCGTCGCCGCAGGACGTGGACCGCGCCGTCGCCGCGGCGCGCGAAGCGTTCGACAACGGACCGTGGCCGAGGCTCTCGCCGGCCGAGCGCAGCGCGGCCCTCGTCGGCGTCGCCAAGCGGCTCGAGGCGCGGCTGCCCGAGCTCGCGCAGGCCTGGACGACGCAGGTCGGCGCGCCGATCAGCTTCACGCGCTACGCCTCGCATCAGGCGCCCGAGCTCTTCGAATACTACGGGACGCTGATCAAGGACTATGCGTTCGTCGAGGAGCGGCGCCGCGACAACGGCGGGCTCGTGCGCATCGTCAAGGAGCCCGTCGGCGTCGTCGCCGCGATCACGCCGTGGAACGCCCCGCTCGTGCTGCTCTGCTACAAGGTCGCGGCCGCGCTCGCGGCCGGCTGCACGGTCGTCGCGAAGCCCTCGCCCGAGACGCCGGTGGACGCGTACATCCTCGCCGAGTGCATCGAGGCGGCCGGGCTCCCGCCCGGCGTCTTCAATCTCGTGCCCGCGGGACGCGAGACGGGCGACTATCTGATCCGGCACCCTGGCATCGACAAGATCAGCTTCACGGGCAGCACGGCGGCCGGCAAGCACATCGCGGCCGCCGCGGCGGCGCGCCTCACGCGCACGAGCTTCGAGCTCGGTGGAAAGTCCGCGGCGATCGTGCTCGAGGACGCC
>DASTSM010000391.1:0-8523 GCA_035760685.1 Gammaproteobacteria bacterium
GACTCCGAGGCCCCAGTTGTCCTCGTTCCAGTGCTTCGAGGCGTGCATGTGAATGGCCTTGCCATTCAGCACGAGGCCCCAGTCCTGAGCCTGCGCAGCCGCGGCAGCCGCGAGCCACAACACGCCCAGCCCCCCAAGTCGGACCCATGTGGATGTGCGCATGTCGTGACCAAAGCAAGCGACATGCCAAAATTTTTACCCTTTGTCGATCAATCAGTTCTTTTCACCATTTGAGCATCTAGTTCAGTATGTGTAAGAAATGCCGACGGCTTTTGGAGGGCCGGCGAGGCCCGCTGGAATGCCCGAAGTTCGGGGCGAGGAGCGCTGGGTAACGCACACGTCGTAGTGCGCATAATGTATATTATGTTCAATTTATGAACTGGCTCTTTTGTGTACGCCAGCCGCCGCTGCCGCACCTCGGCACAGTCCCGTTCGGCTTCGATACCGGATGTCGAGAGATCCTCTTCTGAGGGCCTCAAACGGCTGAACCTCGAATCGTGTACTGCGCGAAAAATGGTCAGCATTGAATGCTCCCTGTCGACATCCGCTTCCGCGGTCTTGGTTGCTGTTCGTTCGTCGCGGCCGTCACTAGCTAGAGGACGCGTGTCTGGGTCCGTCGCGGCCGGCATCCGAGTCACGCGGCCGCCGTCATCGGCGGCATCAACCTCGCGATTTCCCGTCGGGCCGCGGCCAGGCCACTCTCGCGCGACTCGTCACTGATCGCGAGCCCTTCGGCGTGGACGAACTTCGGGTCATCCAGGCCGATGAACCCGAGAAACTGGCGCAGGAACGACGTTTGCGAATGCTCGTCACCATGAAGGCCGCCGCGAGTCACGAAGACGACGACTTGCTTGCCCTTGATCAGTCCTTCCGGACCGTTCTCCGTGTAGCGAAACGTTATTCCCGCCCGCGCAATGTGGTCGAAGTAGTTGTGAAGCGCGGCGGGGATCGTGAAGTTGTACATGGGCACAGCAAGCACGATGACATCTGCGGCCGTGAGCTCCTCGATCAAAGCGTCGGAGTGCTCCACGATGGCTTGCTGCTCCGGCGTGCGATCTTCCTCTCCGGTTCCTAGGGCACGAAACCGTTCCAGAGTCAGCGGCGGCACCGCGTCGGCGGCGAGGTCGCGGGTCAACACGCGCACCTGGCCGTGTCGCTCGCGGTAGTCCTCGATGAATCGGTCCGCGAGCCGCGAGGAGTGACCGCTGGCGCCGAACAGGCTCGTCTGAATCTTGAGGATGGTCTTCATTTACGGATACCTCGTCGTGATGCATTTCGGGTATCCGTATTTAATGATCGGCAAAGGAGATAAAAAAGGGCAAAATTTCGGGCAAACGTATCGACTGAGGCGATAGATGATCCCCGAGCCCCCTGCCCGCGTCAGCCTGGACCAATGGCGCTGCCTGGTCGCCGTGGTCGACGCCGGCGGCTATGCGAGAGCCGCCGAGGTCTTGCACAAGAGCCAGTCGTCCGTGACTTACGCCGTCCAGAAGCTCGAAGAGTTGCTCGACGTGAAGGTTTTCGAGATCCGCGGGCGCAAGGCGTTGCTGACTGCGACCGGCGAGATGCTGTATCGCCGGGCGCGCGTGCTGCTCGACGAGGCCGGCGGCATCGAACGTGCGGCGCGCAAGCTCTCGGCCGGATGGGAAGGCGAAATCGCGCTCGCGGTCGAGGTGCTGTTTCCGACCTGGCTCATCTTGCGCTGTCTCGATGCCTTCGGCGCCGAAAGCCCTCAGACGCGCATCGAGCTCTACGAGACGGTCACGACCGGCGGACCGGACATGCTCGTCTCGGGCAGCGTCGATATCGCCATCACGCCGAACATCCCACCCGGGTTCGCCGGCGAGCCGTTGACGCCGGTCCGGTTCGTGCCTGTCGCGCATCCGGATCATCCCCTGCATCGGCTCGGCCGCACTCTGACCGTGCGAGATCTTCGCAAGCACCGGCACCTCGTGGTGCGGGACACGAGCACGCAGCGCGACAAGAGCTCGCTGAACCTGAGCTCCGAGATGCGCTGGACCGTATCGAACATGCCGGCCTCGATCGGCGCGGCCTGTCGCGGTTACGGCTTCGCGTGGTTCCCCGAGGAAAAGATCCGCCGCGAGATCGCCGAAGGCGTGCTGAAACCGCTGCCGCTCCGCGACGGCGCGGAGCGCACGGCTCAGCTGTACCTCGTGTTCTCGGATCGAGATGCGGCGGGCCCTGGCGTATTGCGGCTCGCCGAGATCATCCGCGAGCAGGTCAAGACGGCTTGCTCTCCCTCGGTTGCACCCGATCGCGCAACGCGCCCGTGATCGACGACGCGTTCACACAGTTCAAGAACGGGTTCAGAGGAGATGCTCGATTCGAATCGGCAGATCGCGCAACCTTCGCCCCGTGGCATGGTGCACGGCATTGGCAATCGCCGCCGCGGCCCCCACGAGAGAAACTTCGCCGAGACCCTTCGCTCCGGCGCCGTTGAACGTGAAATCCGGCTCGTCGATGAACTCGACCTCGATCGAGCCGATATCCGCGTGGACGGGCACCATGTATTCGGCGAGATCCGCATTCAGGAAGCCGCCGAAGCGGGCGTCGACTTCGCTCGCTTCGCGCAGCGCGGCGCCGATGCCCCAGACCACGCCGCCACGAACCTGGCTCGCCGCCGTCCGCGGGCTCATGACGCGCCCGCAATCGGCTACGCTCACGACTCGCGGTACACGAACCCGCCGCGTGCTGGGCTCGATTCGCACCTCTGCGAAATGCGCGATGTAGCTGAAGGTAACGAATTCCGGATAGACGGGGCCGGCAACCGAGACGAGCCCGGCCCGAAGCCGATCGAATATCTCCTCCGGCTGACCGGGCGCCCTGCGCCTCACCTCCACCTCGAGCGACGACAGGCCCGCGGCCTTCAGGGTCTCGGCCGGCGAGCCTGCGGCCTGCCGCTCTGCGCGGAGCGCCTCGAGCTTCCGGAGCATCGCGTCGGCCGCGTCTTCCGCCGCCGGAACGGCGCTGGCCGTGCCCCATGAACCGGCCGTCAAGTGTTGAGGGGCCACTCGCGTATCGCCGATCTCCACGAGGACGTCCTCGGGCGGAATCGCGAGCTTCCTGGCGATCGCCGCAGTAAGGGCGGAGCGGATGCCCTGCCCCATTTCGTGCCCGCCGACCTGGATCAAAGCCTTGCCGTCGTCCGTCACGCGCAAACGGGCGATGGCGGCGACCGTCAGGCCGGGGTAAGCGCCGGCCGCGACGCCCCAGCCGATCAACGAGCCGTCCTCCGTACGCATCGAGCCCGGCGCCAACGTCCGCTTGGCCCAACCGAACCGCTCGGCGCCGCGCCGCAGGCACTCCGCGAGATGCCGAGAGGAGAACGGCTTCCCCGAGATCGGATCCGTCGTCGTGTCGTTCGCGAGCCTCAGCTCGACGGGATCTCGGCCGAGGGCATACGCCAGCTCGTCGACGCAGGACTCCATTGCGAAGCAGGCCGAATGCTCGAACGGCGCACGCATGTAGCCCGGGGTCTGAACGTCGGTGCGCACGAGGCGCTCCCGGCCGCGGAAATTCTCGATGCCATAAAGGCGCGACGACACCGCGGCGTACTCGGCAGGAAAGAGATCGTGCCGCGAGGTCTGCGCATCCACTTCGTGAATCGCCGCCACCATGCGGCCGGTATCGTCGGCGCCGAGGCGGATATGGTGACGGCTCGCGGGGCGGAAGCTCGCATCGTGAAAGAGCTGCGCGCGCGGGACGACCAGCTTCACGGGGCGACCGAGACGCTGCGCCGCGACGGCCGCGAGCACGGTCTGCATTTGCAGCGAGTTCTTCTGGCCGAAGCCGCCGCCGACGTACGGCGAAAGCACTTCGATGCGCTCGGCATCGAGACTCAGTGCGCGGGCGATGCCGTGGCGCACGGCCTCGGCGTTCTGCGTCCCTTCATGGATCGTGAGCTTGCCGTCCCGCCACTCCGCCACCGTCGCGATGAGCTCGATCGGATTTTGATGCTGAGGCGGAGTCGTGAAGGTGCCGTCGACCTTCACGGCAGCCTCGGCGAACGCCGCGTCGGCGTCGCCCGCGACGACTTCGTGAAAGAACGCCTTCAGCGGCGTGTCGGCCTGCGCGACCGTTTCGGCACCGGGTGCGTCGATCGTCGCGCTGAAAGGCTCCGTGTCGTACGCCGCCCGCACGAGCGCGGCAGCCTCCACGGCAGCTTCGAGCGTATCCGCCGCCACGAGCGCGATGGGCTGTCCGCGATAGGCGACCTCCGCCGACAGCATCGGCAGCATCCCTTGGAACGCGTAACCTCCGCCCATGATGAAACCGGCGTCCTTGACCTCGGAGAAGTCCTCGTGCGTCAGAACCAGGCGGACCCCGCGGACGGACTGCGCCGCCGCCGTGTCGAGACTTCGAACGCGTCCGCGGCAGATGGTCGCGACGGCAAGTGCCGCGTGGATCATGTCCGGCCGGGCGTCGTCCGCCCCATAACGCGTCGCGCCTCGCACCTTGTCGTGAGCGTCGACGCGCGCCATGTCGGGAAAGGCAGCCGCGGTCATCGTCTGGCCCTCTGCTCGGCGATCATCAGCGCGTCGGCCACCGTTCGGATGCCGAGCTCGATTCGAAACTCGTTGGCGCGGCCCGGTACGGCGCCCTGCATCGCGGCCTCGCCGGCGGCTCGGGCGGTCTGCGGGGTCAAGGGCCGGCCGAACAACGCCTGCTCGGCGGCTCGAACGCGCCAGGGACGCGTGGCAAGGCCGCCTATCGCGATCCGGGCATTGCGTACGACCTCTCCTTGCATCTGCAGCGCAACGGCCGCGGATGCGAGCGCGAAAGCGTACGACTCGCGGTCCCGAATCTTGTGATAGGTCGAGCCGCGGCCGAGCGGCGTCGTCGGCACACGAATGCGCACGATCAATTCGTCCGCTGCGAGGACGGTCTCGATATGGGGGGTGCGGCCGGGTTCCCTGTGAAGCTGCTCGAGCGGGATCGTCCTTTCGCCATTCGGGCCGAGGACGTCGACTACGGCATCGAATGCAACGAGAGCGATCGCGAAGTCCCCAGGATAGACGGCGATGCACGATTCGCTGCCGCCCAACAGCGCATGGCCCCGGTCGAGCCCCTCTCGCGCCGAGCATCCGCTGCCGGGGTTGCGCTTGTTGCAGGCGAACGGCTCGCCGAATCGGAAATAAGCGCACCGAGTGCGTTGCAGGAGGTTGCCGCCGAGCGTGGCCATGTTTCGCAGCTGCTGGGAAGCCGCTCGCCACAAGGATTCCGAAAGCGCCGGATAGTCGCGTACGAGACGCGGATCCTCGGCCACGTCGCTCATTCGCGCGAGCGCTCCGAACACCAGCTCCTGCGAGCCCGACGTGTCGAACCCGCCGAGCTCGCCGATCCCCGTGAGGTCGACGAGGCGCCGCGGCGTCTCGACGTCGAGCTTCATGAGATCGTAGATCGTCGTGCCGCCGGCGAGGAAACGTGTGCCGGGCCCGCCGGCCGACGCGGCGCTCACGGCGTCGGCCGCCGTCGCCGCTTTGACATAGGTGAAGGGATGCACGCTCAAGCCCTCTGCATCTTCCGCGCGGCATCTTCGATGGCCGCAACGATGCCGACGTAGGCTCCGCAGCGGCAGATATTTCCGCTCATGTATTCGCGGATCTCCTCGCGCGAGCCGGCGTGTCCTTCCTGCACACAGGCGACCGCCGCCATGATTTGACCGGGCGTGCAATAGCCGCACTGGAGCGCGTCGTGATCGATGAAAGCCTGCTGCATCGGGTGAAGACCGCCGCCGCTCTCCGTCAGGCCTTCGATCGTCTTCACGTCCCGTCCATGGGCATGCACGGCCGGCGTCAGGCAAGAGGCGACGCGCCGTCCGTCGAGGTGGACCGTGCACGCGCCGCATTGTCCGTGGTCGCAGCCCTTCTTCGCGCCGGTAAGGCCCATGCCCTCCCGAATCAGATCGAGCAGAGACGTTCGCGGGTCCGCGACGACCGTATGGGAGTCGCCGTTCACGCGCAGATGCAGCGTGACGACGTGAGCCGCGCCGCCTCCCGTCGCGGCCGTTCGTTCGGTCGAGGTGCGATCAATGTCCATCGCAGTCTCCGTGATCTGCAAGCGCAACATCGGGCGGCAGTTTGCCTGATCGGCCCGTGGCATCCGGCCTTGAGGGCTGCGAGGTTTCGCAGCGCCGGGCTCGAAGTCTCGGCTCCCGGAGCCGTGCGAGGACGACGAAGGGCGGTCAGAGCGATCATCGGTCGTCTGGACCGGGAGCTGCCTATCTACGCGCCGTCTTTTGGTTTTGAGGGAAGTCAGTCTACTGGGAGCAGCAATTCGCAGTTATGCGGGCGGACCCGCAGTGCGTGCGGCGAGACGTTTTCGATGAACCGGGCGACGGACTTCGTAGGATGAGATTGCGGTCTTGCCTCCGACGCCTTTGCTTCCTGCTCGTTGCGCGCACGGTCAGGACGTCGAGGCGGTAGAATAGCCGCGCGCCGGGATCATGCGCCCGGGCTGAAACCAAACCGTCCGTCCTGATCCCTCGCTATGACACTCCCCACATCCCATCCGATAACTCGATGTCGTTCCTCGTCCGCTTCGATCAAATAACGCTGTCCTTCGCGGATCAGGTGATCCTGCGCGACGCCGATTTCGCCATCGAGACCGGCGAGCGCGTGTGCCTTATCGGCCGCAACGGCGCGGGCAAGTCGACGACGCTGAAGCTCATCATGGCCGAGCTGCAGCCGGACTCCGGGAAGATCGAGAAGCCGAAGGGGCTGCGCATCAGCGTCCTCGAGCAGAAGCTCGCCGAGGAATCGGAGCAAACGGTCCGCGAGTTCGTCGCGCTCGGGATGATCGACCAGCTGGCCCGCATCGCCGAATACCGCAGGCTTTCGGCACTTGCGGACACGAGCCGCTCCCACCTCGCGCTGCTCGAGAGCCTCGAGCGCGAGATCGAGGCGGCCGGCGGCTGGGCCGTCGACACGCACATCGATGCCTTGGTCAGCCAGCTTTCGCTGCCCGCCGAGATGAAGATGAACGCGCTGTCCGGCGGGTGGCGCCGCCGGGTCGCCTTGGCGCGCGCGCTCGTTTCCGTGCCGGATCTGCTGCTGTTGGACGAGCCGACGAACCACCTCGACATCAGCACGATCGAGTGGCTCGAGCGGCAGCTCGCGCGTTACACGGGCGCGGTGCTCTTCGTGACTCACGATCGCAGCTTCGTGCAGAAGGTCGCGACGCGCATCGTCGATATCGACCGCGGGAGCCTGCGGAGCTGGCCCGGAAGCTATGCGGATTATCTTCAGAACAAGGCGAAGGCCGCGGGCGAGGAAGACCGGCGCAACGCCGAGTTCGACAAGAAGCTCGCCGAGGAGGAAGCCTGGATCCGCCAAGGAGTCAAGGCCAGGACCACGAGGAACGAGGGACGCGTGCGCGCGCTCGAGGAGATGCGCGAGGAGGCGGCGGCACGCATCAAGCGGCCCCGCACGGCGCGCATCCACATCAACGAGTCGGGCGACGTCTCCGGCCGCAAGGTCATCGAGGCGAAGTCCGTCTCGCACAGCTTCGGCGGCAAGCCGCTGCTGCGCGACTTCTCGCTGCGCGTCATGCGCGGCGATCGCCTCGGCATCATCGGCAACAACGGCGTCGGCAAGACGACCTTGCTCCGAATCCTGCTCGGCGAGATCGAGCCCGAGGCAGGCTCGGTCAAGCTCGGCACAAATCTCGAGATCGCGTATTTCGATCAGCTGCGGCGCGAGCTCGACGAGAGCAAGACGGTGGCTGAAATCGTCGGCGAAGGCCGCGATTACATCTCGCTCTACGGCAAGAAGAAGCACGTCGTCGGCTACCTCACGGATTTCCTGTTCTCGGCGAAGCGCGCGATGACGCCGGTCGGCGCGCTGTCGGGCGGCGAGCGCAACCGCGTGATCCTCGCGAAGCTCTTCACGCGCTCGGCGAACCTGCTCGTGCTCGACGAGCCGACCAACGACCTCGACGTCGAGACGCTCGAAGCCCTCGAGGCAAGACTCGAGGAGTACTCGGGTACGCTGCTCGTCGTGAGCCACGACCGCCACTTCCTCGACGCGGTCGTCACGAGCACACTCGTATTCGAGGACGACGGGCAGATCCGCAAGTACGCGGGCGGCTACAGCGACTGGGCCCGGCTGCGCCACGCCCTGACGGTCACGGACGATCCGAGCCGCCGCAAGACGGAAACCGCGAGCGGCAACGCAGCGGCGCCGAAGAAGGCATCCGCGCCCGCGAAGCTCTCGTACAAGCTGCAGCGCGAGCTCGACGGCCTGCCGGATCGCATCGAGGCGCTCGAGGCGGAGGTCGCGGCGCTGCAGGCCGAGATCGGCCGTCCCGAGTTCTATCGGCAGCCGCGCGAGGACGTGGAGGCCCGGCTCGCGCTGCTCCACGAGCAGCAGCGAAACCTCGAGGCCGCCGTCGAGCGCTGGGCCGAGCTCGAGCAGCAGGCCGCCTCCCTCGCCGCACGCGGCTCGGTGTGAGAGGTCAGACGCGAACTGCCCTTCGGTCCCGCTCGCCGCGCGCTGCTCTTCG
>DASTSM010000392.1:0-4427 GCA_035760685.1 Gammaproteobacteria bacterium
GGCTTGTCGGCGGCCTAGGCGGGGGTCACACCGGTGAGCGTCTCGAGGAGATCGTGACCCACCTCGACGAGATCGTGGGCTACGGCTACCGTCGATTCTTGAGGCCGGAAAAGATCGATGCCCATTGGCTCTATTTCCATATGGAGCATCCGCCGAATCCCGACAGCCGCATCACGCTCGGCGAGGAGCGCGACGAGCTCGGCCTGCCGCGCGTGCGTCTCGATTGGGAGATCGGCGATCTCGCGCGGGACGCGTTTCATCGAACTGCGCGGCTCATCGCCGCCGAGCTTACGAGGGCCGGCGTGGGCCGCGTCAAAACCATCACGACGGACCTCGACAAGGGGTGGCCCACGGTCTTCGGCGGGTTGCGCGGCGCGTGGCACCAGATGGGCACGACGCGCATGCACTCCGATCCCGCGCAAGGCGTGGTCGACGCGCACTGCCGAATGCACGCCATCGACAATCTCTACATCGCGGGCAGCTCGGTCTTCCCCACGAGCGGCTACACGAACCCGACGCTGACGATCGTCGCGCTCGCGCTTCGCCTCGCCGATCGACTCAGGAGCGCGCCGACATGAACGGAACGCAGGCTCCGAAACGGATGTCGCGCCGGCATCTGCTCCTGGCCGCGGCAGGCGCGTGCGTCGCCGGCGCGGCAGGCTTGCGTGTCGCAGGCACGGGTGCGCGGCGAAGCGGCGCCGCGGCGTCCGACGCGCTCGTCGAGGGCTTGGCTGCTCTCGTGCTCGATGACGTTGCGGCCGCGCGCCTCGGCCGGCAGCTCTTGGCGGAACGGCCGGCATTGCCACGCGATCGCGCCGCCCTCGCGCTGATGATTCTGCCGGAGCCCGAGCAGCGCCGTGCGTTTGCCGTCTCGGCACTCGACGCGCGCACGCGCATGCTGCGAGAGCGCATCGACGCCGACTTCGGCGCAGGCCGCACGGCCGAGGTGGACGGGTGGGTGCTCGCGGAGACCGAAGCGCTGCTCGCCGCCCTCGCGGCCGCGGAAAATGGGGTCTGACCCCAATTTCCCGGAAATTGGGGTCAGACCCCATTTTCTCTTCGGCGCCGGGGCGCCGCGCTCACTGCGCCGCTTGCTCGGGCAGCTCGAACGCCTGCTGGCGCAGCTCGTGTATCTCGTCGCGTAGCCGCGCGGCCTCCTCGAACTCGAGGTCGCGCGCGTGCTGGAGCATCTTCTTCTCGAGCTGCTGCACGCGAGCGGTGACCTGCTCCAGCGTGAGCGGCTGCCGGCCGCGCTTCGCCGCGTCGCGGCGGGCGTCGGCCGCGCGCGCGCCGCGGCCGCGCGGGAGGGCGCGCGCCCCTTCCATGATGTCCTGCACGGCCTTCACGATCGATTTCGGCTCGATGCCGTGCGCCTCGTTGTACGCGAGCTGCTTCGCGCGCCGGCGTTCCGTCTCTTCGATCGCGCGCTGCATCGAGCCGGTAATGCGGTCGGCATAGAGAATCGCCTTGCCGTTCACGTTGCGCGCGGCGCGGCCGACGGTCTGGATCAACGAGCCCTCGGACCGCAGGAACCCCTCCTTGTCCGCGTCGAAGACCGCGACGAGCGAGACCTCCGGCATGTCGAGCCCCTCGCGCAGCAGGTTGATTCCGACCAGCACGTCGAACTCGCCGAGCCGGAGGTCGCGAATGATCTCGGTGCGCTCGACGGTCTCGACGTCCGAATGCAAGTAGCGCACGCGCACGCCGTGCTCCTGCAAGTAGTCCGTCAGGTCTTCCGCCATGCGCTTCGTCAAGGTCGTGATGAGCACGCGCTCGTCGCGCCCGACCCGCTCGTTGATC
Organism: Gammaproteobacteria bacterium; assembly: GCA_035760685.1. Taxonomy (GTDB): domain Bacteria; phylum Pseudomonadota; class Gammaproteobacteria; order Steroidobacterales; family Rariloculaceae; genus ZC4RG20. Next base: position 1,801 of record DASTSM010000392.1, read on the forward strand.
TCGGACAGCACGTCGTCGACCTGCGTGCCCGCGGGCCGCACCTCGACCTCGGGATCGACGAGCCCGGTCGGACGCACGACCTGCTCGACGAAGTGATCCGAATGCTCGTGCTCGAAGCGGCCCGGCGTCGCGGAGACGAAGATCGTCTGCGGCGCGATCGCTTCGAACTCGTCGAAACGCAGGGGCCGGTTGTCGAGCGCCGACGGAAGCCGGAAGCCGTACTCGACGAGCGTCTCCTTGCGCGATCGGTCGCCTCGGTACATGGCGCCGAGCTGAGGGACCGTCACGTGGCTCTCGTCGATGAAGAGCAGCGCGCCCGGCGGCAGGTAGTCGAAGAGACAGGGCGGCGGCTCGCCCGGCGCTCGGCCCGAAAGGTAGCGCGAGTAGTTCTCGATGCCGTTGCAGTAGCCGACCTCGAGGATCATCTCCATGTCGAAGCGCGTGCGTTGCTCGAGCCGCTGCGCCTCGACGAGCTTGTTCGCGTCGCGGAGCTCCTTGAGGCGGATCCGCAAGTCCTCGCGGATCTGATCGACCGCGCCGATGAGCGTCTCGCGCGGCGTCACGTAGTGCGTCTTCGGGTAGATCGTCACGCGCGGCATCTCACGCAGCACGGCGCCGGTCAATGGATCGAAGACGCTGATCTGCTCGATCTCTTCGTCGAAGAGCTCGATGCGGATCGCTTCCATCTCGGACTCGGCCGGGAAGACGTCGATGACGTCTCCCCGCACTCGATACGTGCCGCGAGCGAGATCGAGCGGGTTCCGCGTGTACTGCAGCTCCGCGAGCCGGCGCAGCATCTCGCGCTGATTGATCGGCGCGCCGCGCACGAGGTGCAGGACCATGCCGTGGTAGGCCTCGGGGTCGCCGAGGCCGTAGATCGCGGAGACGGTCGCGACGATGACGGTGTCCCGCCGCTCGAGCAGCGCCTTGGTCGCGGAGAGGCGCATCTGCTCGATGTGCTGATTGATCGAGGCGTCCTTCTCGATGTACGTGTCGCTCGACGGCACGTACGCCTCGGGCTGGTAGTAGTCGTAGTACGAGACGAAATATTCGACGGCGTTGTGCGGAAAGAACTCCCGCATCTCGCCGTAGAGCTGAGCGGCGAGCGTCTTGTTGTGGGCGAGGATCAGCGTGGGACGCTGCACGGCCGCGACGACGGAGGCCATCGTGTAGGTCTTGCCGCTGCCCGTGACGCCGAGCAGCGTCTGCCGCGCGAGCCCGTCGTTCAGCCCTTCGACGAGCTGCGCGATGGCTTGGGGCTGATCGCCCGCCGGCTCGTAGCTGCTCGCGAGCTGGAGCGGTCGGTCCGGGCTGGATTCTTTCCCGTGGGCCACTTGTAAGGTATTCATGCCTCTCGAAACGTCGTCTTCCGGCCTGCGAACAACGGTTCTCCGGCCCGTCGCTCATCGATGCTCTTTGGACGAGGGCGGCGGGCGCGACGGTCGCGGGACTCGTCCAAGCACATGCGCGCACGCCGAGGTCGCCGGGCTCGCCCAAGCACAAGCGTACCCGTCGAACCGTCGAATGTCCCGACCGTGCCCTCTTCGACAACGCGGCCGAGGCATTGCTCCGTCGAGCGGAGGCGCCGCCTCGATTGGGGCTCCGCCTGGCGCTTGCGGCGCTCCTGATTTCGGGGGGTAGGCCGAGGATTATACCGAGTTTCCCGTACCTTATTTAGGGCATTCGCCGGCCGCCCCTCTCTAGCTTCGCCCCCCGCCGGGCATGCAACTTGGATTGGCACGTCGTCGAGGCCGACGGAGGCGGTTCCCATGCTGTTTCTCACCTGGCGTGAAGTCGATTTCGGCGGCGTGGTCCTCTCGGGATTGATCGCGGGCTACGTCATGGCGATCGCCGGCCTCTGGGCAGGTCAGGTGCCCGGGCTCGTCTCGGTCGACATCTCCGATTACGGCCGGCGCTACATGGTGTCCGATCGCACGAGTGCGTGGCTGCTCGGCTTCGCGTCGCATCTTGCGAACAGCATCGGGCTCGTGTTGCTTTGGGCATGCGTCATCGAGCCGAACCTTTCGTGGCCGCGGCCGTTGGAAGGGCTTCTGTGGGGCGAGGTGCTCGCGGTCGTGCTCGCCGGATCGTTCGTGGCGCCGCTCTCCGGGGCAGGCTTCATGGGCCGAAAGACCGGCTCGCCGCGCTTCGCCGTGACGACGATTCTGTTGCACGCCATCTGGGGGTTGATGCTGGGCTGGGTTTACGTGCCGCCGCGATGAACGGCCAGGTGCGCATCTTCCAGCCGAGAGTCATATTGCACGGAGGCGGTGCCGCCCTCGTGTCCGATATTCACGGGCAAATCCACGCCGAAGCGCCTTATGGTCTTTTCGCCGGCGACACCCGCGTGCTCTCGACCTACAAGTTTCAAGTCTGCGGCAGCGCCTGGACACTGCTCGGGCAAGCGCGAACCGGCCACGGGACCGCGCATTGGCATTTTCAGAACCCGGCGCTGCGGGACGAGCTCGGGCTGCTCGAATCCGGCACGGTGGCCATGACCCTGAGCCGTCGGATCGACGGCGCGCTGCACGACGACTTCGATGTGCAGGCGTACGCACAGCGCCGCGTCTTCCTTCGATTCGGGCTCCAGCTGGACTCGGATTTTACGGATCTCTTCGAGGCCAAGA
>DASTSM010000393.1:0-5101 GCA_035760685.1 Gammaproteobacteria bacterium
GAAGGAAGTGCGTCTTTTCGACATCGGCGAGTCAGACAGCGTTTTCTGCCCGTCACACTGAAACAGCATGGCCGAGCACACGCGTACCGCCGAAGTGCAGCTCTTTCAGGCGCGGCCTTTCCATTCGCTTCGCGCGGCTGATATGGTGTTCCGCGGCGATTACGCAGGAAAGGCGTGCATGGCGAAGAACATCGGCACCGTCACGAAGCGGCGCGGCGCGAGCCCGACCCTCGAGCGCGAGGCGGACATCTGCGTCCTCGGGGCCGGGATCTCGGGCGTGACCGCCGCGATCGAGGCGGCGCGGCTCGGACGCCGCGTCGTGCTCGCCGATGCCGCCCCCGCGATCGGCGGGCAGGCGGTCGGGTCCGTCATCGGCACGATCATCGGGCTTTACTCTCACGGCAAGGAGCCCTACCGGATCACGCACGGTCTCGCGGACGAGCTCATCGAGGAGCTCACGGCGAGCGGTGCGCTGCTGCGCCGCCACAGCACGCGCACGGGCACCGTCACCTTCCAGTACGACGTCATGAAGCTCGGCCGCTGGATGGAGCGCAAGCTCGAGGAGGCGCGCGTGCAATGCCTCGTCGGCGCGACCTTGACCGAGGTCGACTTCCATCGCCGGCGCATCGAGCGGCTGCGCTTTGCGACGCGCTACGGCGCCGTGTCGATCGAGGCCGCCGGATACGTCGACGCGTCGGGCGATGCGGTGCTGAGCTGGCAAGCAGGCCTGGGGGTGCACGAGCCGGACGCGCCGATCTACGGCTCGCTGAATTTCCTGCTCGAAGGCTACGACGAGGAGCGCGTCGCCGCCATCGATCACGAGGAGATCTACGCCCGCCTCCGCGAGCGCGGCGCCGAGTACGGCCTCGTGCGTCACGACGGCTTTCTGTTCGCGTTCCCCGGAAAAGGCTCCGCCCTCGCGAACATCACCCACTTCGAAACGCCGATGGATCCGTTCGGCGCATCGGACATGGTGCTCGAGGGCCGTCGCCAGGCCGACGCGGTCGTCGCCTTCCTGCGCAAGGAATTTCCTGCGATGTTCGGCTCCGTCGAGGTGCGCCACTACGGCAACCCGGGCATACGGCAGACCCGATGGATCGTCGGCCGGCGGCAGCTGACGCTCGAGGACCTGCGCAGCGGGCAGCGCCCCGCCGACGCGGTCGCCCGCTGCGCGTGGTGGGTCGAGCTCCACGACAGCGAGGAGCTCGTGCACTGGGAGCGCTTCCCCGACGGTCACGTCTACTACATCCCGCTCGGCTGCATGGTGCCGCGCGAAGCCGACAACATCGTGGCGGCCGGCCGCTGCATCGACGCAGACGCTTATGCGCTATCGGCCGTGCGCGTCATGGGGCCCTGCATCGCGATGGGAACGGCGGCGGCGCATGCGCTCGCGCTCGCGGGTCACGGATCCGTCAACGAGATCGACATGGCCGCGCTTCAGCGGCAGCTGCACGATAACCTGGAACGGACGGACTGACCCCTTCGCGACAGACGGCTAGGTCTCTTTTGCATCCAGGCGCGGGATGGAGCCAAGATAGCGCGGGTCGAACGAAGGGCCGGGGGAAGAACGCTTTGAGCACGACATCGCCTCGCGCCGAGGCCGGCGCAGTGCGCCAGGAAAAGAGCCTGCTCGACAGCCAGGCCTACAAGACCTACGTGCTGGCCGTTTTGGTCTTGGGCTACATCTTCAACGTCATCGACCGCGGCGTGTTCGGAATCCTCGTTCAGCAGATCAAGGAGTCCCTGCAAGTCAGCGACACGTTCATGGGCCTCGTGTCCGGCACGGCATTCGCGGTTTGCTATGCCGTCATGGGCATTCCGATCGCCCGCCTCGCGGACCGTTGGAGCCGCGTCAACGTGCTCTCGCTCGCGATCGGCGTCTGGAGCGTCGCGACGGCATTGACCGGCGCCGCGTTCAACCACATCTCGCTGTTTTTCGCGCGGGCGACGACGGCCGTCGGCGAAGCGGGCGGCTCGCCCCCGTCGCATTCGCTGATCTCGGATTACTTCCCGCTCTCGCAGCGCGCGACGGCGCTCGCGATTTACGCGATGGCCGTGCCGTTCGGCACGGCCATCGGCAATTTCGTGTCCGGCCATGCGAACCTCGCTTTCGGCTGGCGCATGACGTTCGTCCTCGTCGGCCTCCCCGGCCTCCTCGTCGCGCTGCTGATCCGCTTGACGCTCAAGGAGACGCCGCGCGGCTACTCGGACGGACCCGAAGCGCGGGAGAAGCGCCGGGACACGCCGCCCTTCTTCGAGGTCTTCCGGTTCCTGCTCACGCGCAACTCCTTCATGCACATGTCGGTGGCCGCGGCCCTGCACTCGGTGGTCTGGTACGCGGGCAGCAACTGGAACAGCGCGTTCTTTCAGCGCTCGCACGGCATGGACACGGGCGGCGCCGGCAACTACCTCGCGATGTTCGCGTTGATCGGCGCGATCGGCAGCTTCTCGGGCGGCTTTCTGTCGGACAAGATCAGCACGCGCTACGACGACAAGCGCTGGTACATGTGGGTGCCGGGCATCGCCTGTGTCGTCATGGTGCCGTTCCAGTTTCTGTCTTACTTGTCGCCGAACATGTCGGTCGTCGTGCCGTCGTTCTCGATCATGGTCGTGCTCGCCTCGTTCTTCTTCGGGCCCTCGTTCGCGGTCGCGCAGTCCGTCGCGACGGTCCGCATGCGCGCGGTGTCGACGTCGGTGCTGCTGTTCATCCAGACGATCATCGGCCTCACCCTGGGCCCCCTCCTCGTCGGCCTCATCAGCGACTACTTCACGCCGACGGCGGGCTCGGACTCGCTGCGGTACGGCATGGTCATCGTCGGGCTCGCGAACATTTGGGCGGCGTTTCACTACTTCATGGGCAGCCGCAAGTACCGAGAGGACCTCGCCGAGACGGCGCGGCTCAACGCCGCGCGAAGCGCCGCCTGAGCCGGCGCTATGCGCCGCGGAGCGTCGCCACCGGCGACTCGTTGACGACCGAGCGCACGGCGAGCGTGCCGCTCACGCCGACGACGAGGGCACCGGCCGCGAGGCCGCCGACCCAGAGCCCGATGCCGGGGAGATAGTCGAGCTCGAACAGCCGCGTCGCGACGAAGTAGCCGATGCCGCCGGCGCCGGTAGCCGCGAGCACGCCGCTCAGCAATCCAAGCGCCGTGAACTCGGCGGCGACGCCCTGGAGCACGACGCTGCGCCGCGCTCCGAGCGTTCGAAGCACGGCGCTCTCGAACATGCGCTCGTCGCGCGTCGCCTGAATCGCGGCGAGCAGCACGACGATGCCGGCCGCGAGCGTGAACATGAAGACGTACTGCACGGCGAGCGCCGCGCGGTTCATGGCGCTCCTGACCTGATCCAGCACGGCGTCGATGTCGATGACCGAAACGCTCGGCACGGCGCGCACGAGATCGATCGTGATGTTGCGCTGCTCGGGCCCGACGTAAAAGCTCGTGATGTACGTATGCGCGAATTGATCGATGCCGGCAGGGCTCAGGACCATGAAAAAGTTGGGACGAAAGGAGTCCCACTGCACCTCGCGGGCATTCGTGATGCGCGCCGTGTACGGCTCTCCGCCGATGCTGAATGTCACGCGATCCCCGATCGAAAGCCCGAGCGTGGCAAGGCGCTCCTGCTCGATCGAGAGCTCCGGCTCGGAGTCCTCGGGACTCCACCACTTCCCGGCGACGACGCGGTTGTCGGGCCCGGGCTCCGCCGCCCACGTCAGATTCAGCTCGTCGTCGAGCTCGTGCCTCGCGCGTTCGTCCTTCGCCGGATACTCGCGCAGCGGCCGCCCGTTGACGGCCGCGATGCGTGCCCGCACGAGCGGCGTGAACTCGGGTGCCGCGACGCCTGCGCTCGTCAGCACCCTCGTCACGGCGTCCCGCTCGTCGGGTTGAATGTTGATGACGAAACGATTCGGTGCCGACCGCGGCAGCTTGTCCTGCCACTCCGACATCAGCTCGCCGCGGACCACGGTCAGGAGCAGCAGGACCATGAGGCCGATGCCGAACGCGACGACCTGGATGCTGCTCTCGCGGCCGCGGCGCGCGACGTTCGCGAGGCCGTAGCGCCAAGCGATGCCGACCCTGCCTCTGATCCGCTGCAGCGCGAGCACGAGCAGACGGCCGGCGCCGTACAGCACGACGAGCGTCGCGAACGCGCCGGCGAGGAGATAGACGATGAGCTCGAGGTCGCCGAACAGCACGTAGAGCAGCGCCGCGACCGCGAGCGTCGCGACCGCGTAAATCGTGAGGTAGCGGAGCGGCGGCGGCTCGAGGTCGTGCCGCAGGACGCGCGCCGGCGGCACGGTGCCGAGCTGGAGCAGCGGCGGCAGCGCGAAGCCGATCGCGACGGCGAGCGCGGTCACGGGCCCGAGCACCGCGCCGCTCGCGCTCGGCGGCGGAAGGCGCGACTCGACGAAGTCCGCGAGCAGCAGCGTCAATCCGAACTGCGCGGCGAGGCCGATGACGCAGCCGATGACGGCGGCGGCGGCCACGAGGATCGCGAGCTGCGTGAGGTTGAGCCGGAGCACGTCTCGATAGCGCGCGCCGAGGCACTTCATGAGCGCGACTGCATCGAGCCGCCTCGCCACGAAGCGGCGCGCGGCCATCGCCACGGCCACTCCGCCGAGGAGCACGCTGACGAGCGCGGCCAGCACGAGAAAGCGATCCGCCCGGGCGACCGACCGCCTGACCTCCGGGCGGCCATCGCGGTAGTCGCGCAGCTGCTGCCCGGACGCGAGGCGCGGCGTGAGCCACTCTCGGAACGCCGCGAGCGACGCGTCGCCGCCCGCGAACAGCGCTTCGTATTCCGCAATACTGCCCGGCGCGATGAGGCCCGAGGCGTAGAGATCGTCGAGGTTCAACAGCACCGTCGGCGCGATCTCCATGAATCGCCAGCCCTCGTCGGGCCGGAACTCGAGGGTCCGAGCGATCTTGAGGTTCAGCGTGCCGATCTTGAGCCGATCGCCGACTTGGACGCCGAGCCTCGCCATGAGGCTCGGCTCCGCCCAGACTTCGCCCTTCGCCGGGATACCTGTCGCCGCGTGCGGCTCGCCTCCGAGCTCGTTCGCGACGCGCACCTCGCCGCGCAGGGGATACCCGGGCGACAC
>DASTSM010000394.1:0-5603 GCA_035760685.1 Gammaproteobacteria bacterium
GGCGGCACGCTCGTGAAGGTCTGCGCCTGGTACGACAACGAATGGGGGTTCTCGAACCGCATGCTCGACACTGCGCTGACTCTCGCCGCGCTCTGACGTCATGGCGCTCGCCGTCATCCGCATGAGCGATCTCGAGCTGCGCGGCAAGCGCGTGCTCGTGCGGGAGGACCTCAACGTGCCGGTCAAGAACGGCCGCGTCACGAGCGATCGACGGCTGCGCGCCGCCGTTCCGACGCTCGAGGCGGCGCTCGCGAAGGGCGCCGCCGTCATCGTGATGTCGCATCTCGGCCGGCCCAAGGAAGGCGTTTTCGATCCCGACGCCTCGCTGAAGCCCGTGGCGGAAAGCCTGGCCGCGCTGCTCGGCCGTCGCGTGCCGCTCGTCGCGGATTGGCAGCGCGGCGTCGACGTGAGGCCGGGCGAAATCGTGCTCTGCGAGAACGTGCGCTTCGCGGTCGGCGAGACGGCCGACGACCCGGAGCTCGCGAAGCGCATGGCCGCGCTTTGCGACGTCTTCGTCATGGACGCGTTCGGCACGGCGCACCGCGCTCAGGCCAGCACGACGGGCGTCGCGCGCTTCGCGCCCGTCGCGTGCGCGGGCCCCTTGCTCGTCGCCGAGCTCGAGGCGCTCGACGCCGCGCTCGAGAATCCGAAGCGGCCGCTCGCGGCCATCGTCGGCGGCGCGAAGGTTTCGACGAAGCTCGAGGTGCTCCAGTCCCTCGCGGCCAAGGTCGACGAGCTCATCTTGGGCGGCGGCATCGCGAACACGGTCCTGCTCGCGGCCGGCGTCGAGGTCGGCCGATCGCTCGTCGAGCGCGATCGAGCCGATTTCGCGAAGCGCCTGCTCGACGGCGACTTCGGGCGTGCCTCGATACCGCTGCCCGTCGACGTCGTCGTCGGCAAGAGTCTCGACGCGAGCGAGACGGGCACCGTCAAGAGCCTTCGCGAGGTCGGCGCCGACGACATGATCCTCGACATCGGGCCGCAGACGGCGCGGCTCTACGCCGAGCACTTGAAGAGCGCGGGCACGATCGTCTGGAACGGGCCGCTCGGCGTCTTCGAGCATCCGAAGTTCGCGGGCGGCACGCGCGCGGTTGCCGAGGCCGTGGCCGCGAGCCCCGCGTTCTCGATCGCGGGCGGCGGCGACACGCTCGCGGCCATCGAGCAGTTCGGCATCAGCGACCAAATCTCCTACATATCGACGGGCGGCGGCGCCTTCCTCGAGTTTCTCGAAGGCAAGAAGCTTCCCGCCGTCGCCGTGCTCGAGGAACGCGCCCGAGCGTCGAAGCCGCGCCAATGACGTAAAATGGGGCCAGAGCCCTTTTTTCTTCGGCGCATCCGTCCGATTGTCTCCGCCGTCTCCTGAAAAAAGGGCTCTGACCCCATTTTTCGCACTCGATGCCCAAAGACGCCGACCTTTCGAAGCAAGCCCTGCTGAGGCACGCGTTCGACGTCGCCGTGCAAGCGGCGGCGCCGGCCGCTTGCCTCGCGGCCGCACTCGGCGAGATCGACGAGCCGGGGCCGGCGCTCGTGCTCGGCGCCGGCAAGGCCGCCGCCGCGATGGCGGCGACGTTCTGCGTCGAGTGGCGCGGCCCGTTGCGCGGCCTCGTCGTGACGCGCTATGGGCACGGGCTCGCGCCCGGCGAGAGCTCGGGCGGCATCGAGGTCCTCGAGGCGGGCCATCCCTCGCCCGACGAGGCGAGCCTCGCCGCGGGCGCGCGCCTGATCGACCTCGCGAGACGCGTCGAGCCCGGCGAGAGGCTCTATTGTCTGATCTCGGGCGGCGGATCCTCCCTTGCGTCGGCGCCGCTTGCGGGACTCGGCTTCGATGCGAAGCGACGTGCGGCGAACTTCCTGATTCGCCGCGGGGCCGATATCCGCGAGATCAACTGCGTGCGCAAGCATCTGTCCGGGCTCAAGGGCGGCCGCCTCGCGGCAGCGGCTCACCCGGCGCCGGTCACGACCTTCGTGATCTCGGACGTGCCGGGCGACGATCCGGCCGACGTCGCGTCCGGCCCCACGATTCCCGACGGCACCACGCAGCGCGATGCGCTCGCGATCCTCGAGGGCTACGGCTATCCGGGCCTCGCCGAGATCGCGCCGATCCTGCGCGATGAGCGCTGGGAGACGCCGAAGCCACTCGATGCGGCTTTCGCGGCCGACCGCGTGCGCGTCGTCGCGTCCGCCGCGACGGCCCTCGACGCCGCCGAGTCCTACCTGCGCGGCCGAGGCTACGACGTCGTGCGCCTCGGCGACGATCTCGACGGAGAGGCGCGCGCGCTCGGACGCGAGCACGCGGAGCTCGCCGCGTCGGCGCAGCGGCCCGGACTCCGGCTCGCGATCCTCTCGGGCGGCGAGACGCGCGTCGTGCTCGGGGAGTCGAGCGGCCGCGGCGGGCGCAATCTCGAGTATCTCGCGGGCCTCGCGCTCGGTCTTCGCGGCCGCCGCGGCATCCACGCGCTGGCGGCCGACACCGACGGCATCGACGGCCACGGGGGCCACGCCGGCGGCTTCGTCGTCCCGGGCATGCTCGAGCTCGGCGCCGCCAAGGGCTGTCCGCTCGAGGCCGCGCTCGCCGACCACGACAGCTACCGCTTTTTCGCCGCTTGTGATCTATTGGTCGAGACGGGGCCCACAAGGACGAACGTCAACGATTTTAGGCTCATCTTGGTCGAGGATGAGCCAGGGGATTCTGCATGAATATACAGGACAAGGAAGCGGTTCGCCGGCGCACCAAGATCGTTGCGACCTTGGGGCCGGCGACGGACGACCGCGCCGTGCTCGAGCGCTTGATTCTCGCAGGCGCCGACGTGCTCCGCGTGAATTTCTCGCACGGCACGAAAGAGCAGCAGGTCGCGCGCATACGCGCCGTGCGCGAGGTGGCGGATCGCGTCGGCCGGTGCTGCGCGGTCATGGGCGACCTTCAGGGACCGAAGATTCGCATCGAGTCGTTCAGGAACGGCAGCGTGCTGCTCCAGAACGGGCAGCCCTTCACGCTCGACACCGCGATGGACCCCAAGGCCGGCGACGAGCGCCGCGTGCGCGTCGCATACCCGCATCTCGTGGACGACGTCGAGCCCGGCGACCTCCTGCTGCTCGACGACGGTCAGATCGTGCTCAAGGTCGAGGAGGTCGGGGGCACGGAGGTCCACTGCGTGGTCGTCCAGGGCGGCGAGCTCGCGAACAAGAAGGGCCTCAACAAGCGAGGCGGCGGTCTGTCGGCGCCGGCGCTGACCGACAAGGACCGCGAGGACATCCAGACCGCGGCGGAGGAGGGTCTCGATTTCGTCTCCGTCTCCTTCGCGAGGAACGCCGAGGACATCGACGAAGCGCGGCACCTGCTGCGCGCGGCGGGCGGTTACGGCTATATCGTCGCGAAGATCGAGCGCGCCGAGGCCGTGCAGAACATCAAGTCCATCATCGAGACGAGCGATGCGATCATGGTCGCCCGCGGCGATCTCGCCGTCGAGGTCGGCTATGCCGCGATGACGGGCCTGCAGAAGGGGCTCATCCGCCTCGCCCGCGCGCAGAACACGGTCTCGATCACGGCGACGCAGATGCTCGAGTCCATGATCAACCACGCTTCTCCGACGCGGGCCGAGGTCTCGGACGTCGCGAACGCCGTCATGGACGGGACCGACGCCGTCATGCTGTCTGCCGAGACGGCCGTCGGCCGATTCCCGGTCCAGGCCGTCGAGACGATGGCGGAGCTGTGCGTCGGCGCCGAGAAGCACGAGACGTTCCGCAGGGCGGCGAACTACCGGCTCGAGGACGTGTTCGAGCACGTCGACGAAGCGATCGCGATGGCCGTCATGTACGTCGCGAACCACTTGCGCGTCAAAGCCATCATCGCCTTGACGGAGTCGGGCTCGACGGTGCTCTGGATGTCGCGCGTGCGGTCCGATATCCCGATCTATGCGTTCACGCGCCACGACATCACGCGCCGGCGCGTCACGCTGTATCGGGGCGTGTATCCCGTCTCGTTCGACGTCGTGCACACGGACCCCGAGAAGATGAATCAAAGCATGTTCGACGCGCTGCGCGGCTACGGCGTGCTCGAGCCCGGCGACCTCGTGCTGCTCACGAAGGGCGAGCAGCAGGGCGTCGCCGGCGGGACCAACACGATGCAGATTCTGCAGGTGCCGTGAGCGCGGGCGCGCCGGCAGACGTGCGGACCGCCCGTGCGGAGCGGGCCCGTGTCCGTCCGGGCCGGCACGAAAAGAACGGCACCCGGAAGCAGCGGAAGGCGCTGATTCTGCCCGGCGCGGGCGCGCGCGGCGCGTACCAGGTCGGCGTGCTCAAGGCCATCGCCCAGCTGCTACCGCGCCGCGCAGTGAACCCCTTCGCGATCATCTGCGGTACGAGCGCCGGCGCGATCAATGCGGCCGTCCTCGCGAGCCGCGCGGCGCAATTCGAGCGCGCCGTCTCCGAGATGGAGCGCGTCTGGTCGAATTTTCACGCGGATCAGGTCTACCGAAGCGACAACTGGACCATGCTGAAGACGAGCCTGCATTGGTTCGCGGCGGTGATCTTCGGCGGTCTCGGCGTCAGGAATCCGCTCTCCCTGCTCGACAACGCGCCTCTCTGCGAGCTGCTCGCGAGACGCATCCCGTTCGGCTCGATCACGCGCGCGATCGACCGCGGCTACGTCGAAGCGCTCGCCGTCACCGCATCGGCTTATACGTCGGCTCAGTCCGTCACGTTCTTCCAGGCGCTCGGCCATGTCGAGCCGTGGGTCAGAGTGCGCAGAGTCGGCCGGCCGGCGCGCATCGGCATCGAGCACCTGCTCGCGAGCGCGGCCGTGCCGTTCATCTTTCCGCCCGTGCGCATCGGGGGCGAGTTCTACGGAGACGGATCGATGCGCAACCGCGCGCCGCTGAGTCCCGCGATCCACCTTGGCGCCGATCGCATCCTCGTGATCGGCGGCCGCGACGAGCAGCCGATTGCGGAGCCTCTTGCCGACGACGAGCCCGAGATTCCGACCTTCGGCCACCTCGGCGGCTACATGCTCGACACGCTGTTCCTCGACGGCCTCTACGCGGATCTCGAGCACGTCACGCGCACGAACCAGATGCTCAAGGAGATCGGCGTCGACCGCCTGCGCACGCCCGAGCACGAGCTGCGCCGTCTGACGACGCTGATCGTGCTCCCGAAACAGGACATCCGCGACGTCGCGGCGCGCCACGTCGACGAGCTGCCCTACGGCGTGCGCCTGCTGCTCCGCGGCCTCGGCGCGATGAATCACCTCGGCATGCAGCTCGTGAGCTATCTCCTGTTCGAATCGGGGTTCACGCAGGAGCTCATCTCGATGGGCTACCGCGACGCAATGAGCATGGAGGACGACCTGCGCGCATTCCTTTCGGACGAGCCCATGGCGTCGCTCGACGCGCCGACCTACCTCAAGGAGCGCCTCGAAAGCTGAGCGGCGGCTGCCGCTCGGTTCTGCCGACGCCGCGGCAACCGCCAGCGGAACCGCATGAGGGGCCGCAATCCGGACCGCAACCGGAACCGAAGCGGAAGAGCACTTCGTAGACGCGCCGTCCCGCGAACATCCGTCATACCGATTCACGGGACCGCCGTGAATCGACGTGGCGGATGTTCGCGGG
>DASTSM010000395.1:0-3774 GCA_035760685.1 Gammaproteobacteria bacterium
ATCTTTTCCGAGGCAGGGATCATGACCAGCGGCGGGTTGTCGCAGCCTGCAGCGGCTGCCGTGCAAAAGCCGCCGCCGAGCAGCAGCGCAGAAAGAGCAAGTGCAAGCTTCATAGGTCCTCCCGCCGGACTCGTGTTCTTCCGTGGCGAAAAACGTTAACACAAGCGCGGGGAAACGCGCATCCCCGTGCCGGCCGCCGCCGATCCGCTCCGCGCCCGCTCCGCGACGGCCTATCGGCCGACGACGACGCCCGTCGCCGATGCGACGGCGCTTTCCTTGGCAGGCGGCGTCCAGTAGCGAGGCTTGATCCACCAGAGCGAGAGCGTCGCGAGCGCGGCGACGGAGCCGTAGACGACCATGCCGGCGCTGTAGCTCCCCGAGCGGTCGGCGAGCAGGCCGAAAATCGGCGGACCCGCTGCGAAGCCGAGATTAACGCAAACCTCGATGATGCCCATCGTCATGCCGAGCCGTTCCGTCCCGAAATAGTGCTTCGTCAAGACCGGTCCATCGACGATCATTCCGCCGTGCGCGACTCCGCGCACGATGATGAAGACGAGCAGAGAAGCAACGCCCGCGACGGGCAGCCCCAGGAAAACGGAGATCGAGAGCAGCACGTAGAAATAGGCGATGCCGCGGATCGAGTGGCGATCGTAGAACCATCCGGAGCCGACTTTCGCGAGGACGCCGATCACGGCGAGCAGGCTGCCGGCCCAAGAGATCGTCGTGCGCAGGTCCATGCCCTTGTCCACGCGAAGGAAGCTCACGTAGTTCTGCATGAGCGCCTCGTCGACTCCCGCCACCATGAAGACGCCGGCCGCAATGAGCCAGAAGGCGCGATCGCGGCTAATGCGCCGGAAGTGCTCCCACATCGAGCCCGTGCCGCGCGACGCCGTGGGCGCGCTCACGACCCGGCGCGTGCCGTCGCTCTTCGCCATGAACACGATCCAGAGCGGGACGGCGATCAGCAAGGGACCGAGGCTCAAGAGCGCCATGATCTGCCGCCAATTCATGACCTCGAGTAGCGGCGGCCAGACCTGCGGCATGACGACGCCGCCAAAGCTCGTCGCCGTGAGCACGATGCCGATCGCGAGGCCCTGGTGCGTGTGGAACAGCCGCGACACGACGACCTTCATGGCGGCGAGGATCGAGGCCGCGGAGAATCCGCCGAGCGCCCCGGCCAGGTAGTAGACGGGAAGATTCGTCGCGAAGAGGAAGAGCGCCATCGCGACGCCGCCCGCTGCCGCGCCGACGAGGACCGTCCAGCGGCCGCCCATCTTGTCGATCACGAGCCCCATGCCGAGCGCGGCGGCCGCGCCGATCAGGAATCGGGCCGTCGCGAGCAAATTGACCTCCGCGCTCGTCCAGCCGCGCTCTTGCATCGCGGCGTCGTAGACGAAGGGCAGCGAGTACGTGGGGACGCCGAACGCGAAGAACACGAGCAGGAACGCAACGACCATCAAGGGCCAATTCTCAAGCAGCTCTTTCTTCGCGCTCATCCGTCGACTCTCCCCCCGGTCGTTGTGAACAGCCGTGCGGTCGCTGAACTCGAGACCCCGCAGGCCTCTCGAAGCTCGCTAATGGACGCCGTAGTCGATGATGTCCTTGAAGTACCCCGAGACCGTCAGAGTAACCGTGACGGGGAATTCATTGTAGTTGAGCCAGTACCAGCCGTGCTCGCCGCTGAACGGCGCGACGAGCGAGCCGTTGTTGCCGTCGGCTTCCTGCTGCTCTTTGTAGCGGACCCAGTACTCGTCTCCGGCTTCGGGATCGTGCCCGTGAAAATCGGAATAGATCCGGCCCCGGTCGACCTTCCAGGAGTAGAGGATCACCTTGCCGGTGTCGAGCGCGGTCTTGATCTCGGTCTCGCCTTCGGGGGGCAGCGTCACTTGCACCGTCCGCATCGCCGGCGCCTGCGCCTCGTGGTCCTGATGGACGGCGGGATTCGGCAACGGCACGGGCTCGCCGAAGTCCGGCACCTCGACCTCCCGGTACGTCTCGTTGCCGCCGATGACGTCCTCGATCTCGAACGGCTTCGACCCCGCGTGCAGGTTCGCGAGTCCCGTGAGACGGCCGAAACCGGTCGGATCGATTCCGTACTCGGCGGGCAGCACGATCGCGACGAGGACAGCGGCCGCCGCGGCGACCGCGATGCCGACCGTCGCCGCGAGCCTGCGCGACGAGGGCGGTTGGATCTCATACGGTGATACGGGCGCGGACACGACTTCCTCCGTTTTGGCTCAGTTCGCGAGATAGCCGGTCATTTGGTACCCGAACAACGCGAACCCCGCGGCCATGATGGCGGCGTTCGCGGCATAAGCTCCCTTGAAGAAGGTGCCGCTCCGGCGCCACAGGTTGAACGCGATCAGGATCACAGCGAGCGCCGCGAACTGACCGAGCTCGACGCCGACGTTGAAGGCGACCATGTTCGGCACGAGGCCTTCCTTCGCGAGCGAAAGATCCTGAAGCTTCGTCGAGAGCCCGAAGCCGTGCGCGAGGCCGAAGAGCAGCACGGCGGCGCGCGTGTCGATGCGCCATCCGAGACGGCGGAACCCGCCGAGGTTCTCGAAGGCCTTGTAGACGACCGAGAGGCCGATGATCGCGTCGACGACATAGGCGTTCGCGTGTATGCCCGCGAGCACGCCCAGCAAGAGCGTCGCGCTATGGCCGATCGCGAACAGCGTGACGTAAAGGGCGACGTCCTTGAGGCGATACAAGAAGAAGATCACGCCCGCGAGAAACAAAAGGTGGTCGTAGCCCGTCACCATGTGCTTCGCGCCGAGATACATGAACGGGACGAGCGCGGCGCCGTTCACGCGCTCGATGAAAGCCGCATCGGCCTGTGCGACGCCGTGAGCCGCGGCGACGCCGCCGAGCAAGGCGGAGGCCGCGCACACGGCTCCCCCGGCGAGGCGGGCGCCGAGCCGAAGCTGGAACGCGCAAATGCGTCTCGAGCTCACCCTTCTCGCAAGCTCCTCGGAACGTCGTAGGTGAACGGGCGGGTCCGGAACAGGACAAGGGTAGTCCGCCGCGCCGCTCGCCGCCACCCCGGGCGGGCGCCGCCGCCTCAAGAAGCGCAAAGTGCGAGCCCCGAGCCCTATATCGGAAACGCCTGCCGGATTCCGATATCATTTCGTTTGCGGGTGCGGCAGTCGCACGGAGAAGGTTACGAAAGGCAAGGACATGAAGACGACACGCAGAGAGACGACGAAGCTCATTCTCGGCACGCTTGCGGCCGTGCCGGTGGCCGATTTGCTCGCTCGACGTGCCCAGGCGCAGGCGCAGGAGCCGGAGCTCCCGCATCTCTCGGAGGACGACGCTCAGGCCAAGACGCTCATGTATCACAACGACGCGACGAAGTCCCCGCGTGTCGACAAGGCCGGGACGCCGGCCGCCGAGCAGTTCTGCCACAACTGCATGTTCCTTCAGGAGGGCGAGGGGCAGTGGCGCCCCTGCCAGATCTTCCCGGCGAACACCGTCAACGTGGACGGCTGGTGCCTGACCTGGACGCTAAAGCCGGCTTAGCGACGCGCTGAGGACGTCACGCGGTCAAGCCGCGCGCGAAGAGCGCGAGCACGCCGAGCACGACGAAGAGCAGTGCCGTGCCGGCTCGAATGAGCCGCATCGGCAGCCGGTCGGCCGCGAAGTCGGCGGCGAGCACGACGGGCACGTTGGCCGCGAGCATGCCGAGCGTCGTGCCGGCGACGACGAGCGGCACGCTCGCGTATTTGGCCGCGAGCAGGACGGTCGCGACCTGCGTCTTGTCGCCGATCTCGA
>DASTSM010000396.1:0-3366 GCA_035760685.1 Gammaproteobacteria bacterium
ATCTCGCGTCGCCCCGATTCGCCTGAGCCGTTGCGATGCCGCCGCGCCGCACAGGCACCCGCGCGCCGAGCAAGCCCGTGTCGCTTGCGAAGCTCCGTAAGGTTTCGCCCGTCTTCGCGGCGCTCGGCGACGACACGCGCCTGCTCATCATCGCGGCACTCTGCGCCGGCGGCGCGCTGTCCATCGCACAACTCACGGCCGGCACCTCGATCACGCGCCAGGCCGTGACCAAGCACCTGCAGGTGCTGGCCGAAGCCGGCCTCGTGCGCGACGTCCGCCGGGGCCGCGAGCGGCTATGGGAATTCGACCCGACGAAGCTCGACGAGGCTCGGCGCTCGCTGGAGGCGATTTCGCAGCAATGGGATCAAGCGCTTGCGCGCTTGAAGGCGTACGTAGAAGACTAGGCCGGCGCGGTCCTCGGCGCGCCTCGCGCTCGAGAGCTCCCGAGCACGAGGGCCTGCGCGCCGGTCTGTCAGCAACGATCTGCGCATCGATAACGTCTCGGCCGCGCGCAAACCCGGGCGCCCGCGGCAGCGCAAGACATGGCGAACCCCGGGTCCTTTTCCGTTTCTTGACCTCGCACGATCGATCACGCTAGCGTCGTCGAAAATTTCCCCGCCGGAGCCCCGATGCCCAACTCCCCTCAGAGCTATCTTACGCGTCGCGACGCCTTGGCCGTCATCGGAGCGAGCGCCGCCGCGGCCGTTCTGCCGCGCGGCGCATTCGCCGCGCCGACGTTTCCGAAAGGCGCCGTCATCAGAACCTTGCTCAAGGACTACGCTCCCGAAGAGCTCGGCGGCGGAGCCACGCTGTTCCACGAGCATCTGTCGCTCGGGCCGGACTTCGTCGAGCGCTTCATTGCTGCCGCGGCCGCGACCCGTGCCGAAAACGACTTGCCGGGCGCCGCCGCCGCGGCAGGCTCGGCCGCGCCGGCGCCGCAGCGCCGGGGTCCTCCGCCGGGCCCGACGCGCGACTTGGATGCCATGGTCGCGGACGTGCAGAGCGCCCGGCAGGCCGGCGTCGCCTGCATCGTCGACGCCGGCCATCCGGACATGGGCCGCGACATCGATTTCGTCCGCCGCGTCTCGATGGTCTCCGGCATGCCGATCGTCGCGTGCGCCGGCTTCTACACGCAGCCCTATTACCCGAAGTCGATCTCGACGATGAGCGAGGACGAGATCGTGCAAGCGTTGCTCGATCAGGTCGAGGCCAACCCGACGGGAGCTCTCGGCGAGATCGGCTCCTGGGACTACATGACCGCGGACGAGCGCAAGGTCTTTCGCGCCGTCGGCCGCGCGCAGGCCGAGACGAACCTGGCGATCTTCACGCACACGGGCATTCCAGGTAAGGCCGCGCTCGAGCAGCTCGACCTGCTCGAGGACGCCGGCGCCAAGCCCGAACGCATCTGCATCGGGCATCTCGGCAACTTAGTGGATCCCGACGTCGCCGTGCAGCGCGCGATCTGCCGGCGCGGCGCCTTCATCGGCTTCGATCGACAGGGCGGCAACAACGACGCGCGGGTCGTGCCGATGGTCATGACCATGATCGAGGCCGGCTACGCGGATCACCTCCTCTTCTCGGCCGATGCCTCGAGCGGCTACGCGAAGACGCTGACGGTGTTCCTGCCGAAGCTCAAAGCCGCGGGCGCGGACGACGAGGTGCTGCACCGCATCACGGTCGACAACCCGCGCCGCTTTCTCGCCTTCGTGCCCAAGAAGCCGCGGTAGGCCGGCCGGCGCTTCAGCCGCTGCGCGTGCGCGATCCGAGCTGCGCCTCGCGTCGATGGTGATCGTGCGCGCGGATCGCTTCGCCCTCGTGCGCGAGCTCTTCCCGATCGGTCAATTGCTTCTCGACGACGAGCTGCTCGAGCGCCGTGAGCCAGTGGTCGTAGTAACGGCGGCCCGTGTCGTATTCGCCGCGCGCTTCGGCTTCCTCGAGCACCGCGCCCAACCGATCGGCCCATTCCCGTGCCGAGATCTTGCCGGCTTCCATGAGACCGACCACGACGGCGAAGGCTTGAGCCTGCCACGGCTCCGCGAACACGGGACCGGATTCGTCGCGCGGCAGCAGCGGCAAATCGGCGAGCGGCTGCGGCTCGTTCATGGGCGGACTGCTCACGCGCCGCGCGCGAGATGAACGTCCCAGAGCTCGACGTGGATGCGGTCCCGCGGATGCCCGCGGCGGCCCCAAAGCTCCGGCCCCGTGAACTCGACCGTGTACAGATGCTGCGGGCCCACCTGCGTGCCCGGAGCGACGTCGTCCTCGAATGCGTGCACGCCATGGTCGCGCAGGACGACGCCGCGGCGGCCTCGGACGTAGCGGGGAACTCGCGTATGGCCGGCCGGATGGTCGTTCTTCACGACGACGGCGTCGCCGACGGCGAACGAGGCAGGAGCGTCGACGTCCAAGCGCGCCGACCGATCCTCGCGCAGAAATCGCACGATCTGCTCCGGCGTCGGCGCCACGTACCCCGGGAGATCCGGCATCGAAACGGGGCCGTCGGGGTTGTCGACTTCCTGCTGCGTCACGAGCCCGCTTTCGAGAAGGTTTTGCATGCGCGCCTCGAGGAACCGCGCGTAGTACGGCATCGTGAGGTAGCGCTCCGGACGAATACGCTCGATGTAAGAGCGCGACGCGCCGGACGGCATACCGGGGATGCTCGCGGAGGCGAACAGCATGCCCCAGACCAAACGCTCCCATTCTTCCTTGAGCGCGAATCCCTGATCGCGCGCGGGTAACGGGAACCCGTCCATTCCGCCGAGGTCGTGTATGCCGTTCACGATGCCCTTCGCATTTTATCCAGGCGCACGCAGCTTCTCGGCGCCGACCATCGAATCCCGCGTCACCAAGCGCGCGAGCGCCTCTTCGGACATGCCTTCGGTGCCGGGCGGACGCTCGGGGATCACGAGATAACGAATCTCGGCGGTGCTGTCCCACACTCGCACCTCGACGTCGTCATCGAGGTCGAGGCCGAATTCCTTGAGCACGCCGCGCGGATCGATGACGGCGCGCGCCCGGTACCCCGAGTCCTTGTACCAGGCCGGCGGCAGTCCTAGCACGGTCCACGGATAGCACGAGCACAATGTGCAAACGACGAGGTTGTGCACTTTCGGCGTGTTCTCGACGGCCACGAGGTCCGTGCCCTGCAATCCCGTGACTTGCTCTTCGCGCGCGACGGCCCGCGCGTCCGCGAGCAAACGTGCCCGAAACTCGGGATCGAGCCAGCTGCGCGCCACGAGCCGCGCGCCGATGTGCGGCCCCACTCGAGTCTCGTAGTGCTCGATGACGGCGTCCATCGTCGCCGGGTTCACGAGCTTCTTCTTCGTGAGAACCGAGACGAGCGCTTTCGCGCGCACGCTGTACTCG
>DASTSM010000397.1:0-5951 GCA_035760685.1 Gammaproteobacteria bacterium
GTGCTCGTCGTCGATCACGGCAGCGGCGAGGTGCTCGCGTGGGCCGTCGGCGGCGGAGGCGACCCGGACGGCCCGCGCACCTACATCGACGCCGTCACGACGCCGCGGCAGCCGGGCTCGGCGCTCAAGCCGTTCCTCTACGCGCTCGCGCTCGATCGCGGCTGGTCGCCCGCGGAGATCATCGACGACGCGCCGCTGACCGAGTCGACGTCGGGAGGGCTGCACAGCTATCAGAACTACAGCCGGCGCTTCTACGGCCCCGTGACGCTGCGCGACGCGCTCGGCAACTCGCTGAACATTCCGGCGCTGAAGACGCTGCAATACGTCGGCGCCGAGGCCTACCTCGATCGGCTGCACGCGCTCGGCTTCCGCGGGCTCGACGAGCACCCGGACTTCTACGGCGACGGCATTGCGCTCGGCAGCGGCGCGGTCACGCTGCTCGATCTCGTGGGCGCCTACGCGGCGCTCGCGAACGCCGGCGTCTATCGGCCGCTGTCCGTGCTCCGCGACGACGCGCGCACGAGGACCGCGCGGCGCGTCTTCTCGGCCGAGGCCGCGTCGCTGATCGGCAATATCCTTTCCGATCCCGCGGCGCGCACGCTCGAGTTCGGGCGCGACAGCGTGCTGAATCTGCCCGTGCAGACGGCCGTCAAGACGGGCACGTCGAGCGATTTTCGCGACGCCTGGGCCGTGGGCTTCGACTACCGCTACGCCGTCGGCGTCTGGATGGGCAATCTCGACGACACGGCCTCGGACGGCGTGACGGGCTCGACGGGCCCCGCGCTGCTGCTGCGCAGCGTGTTCGCGTCGCTCGAGCGAGGCAAGAGCACCGAGCGGCTCTACCTGAGCCCGCGGCTCGCGGAGCGGCGGGTCTGCGTGCCGTTGCCCGAGAGCGCGGCCGGCGGCGACGGCTGCATCGAGCGCGACGAATGGTTCTTGCCGGGCGGTGAGCCGGCTGCGGCGAAGGGCGGCGAGCCGGCGGAGCGTGCGGCGAGCGTCTCGACCGCGGATCGCGGCCTGTTGCGGCCGGCGGGCAAGGAGTCCGCTCGCTCGTCGCGGCCCGAGCCCATCCGACTGCGCCAACCGACGCCGGGGCTCCGGCTCGCCTACGATCCGCGGCTTCCGGCCGATGCGCAGGTCTTCAGGTTCGTCCTCGACGGCGCGGCGCCGGACGACCGCGTGGACTGGGTCGTCGACGGCGAGACCGTGTCGTGCCCGGCGCCCGAGTATCGCTGGGCCGTGACGCGCGGCGAGCATCGCGTCTCGGCCGCGGTCCGGCGCGGCGGCGCGCTCGTCGCGGAGATTCCCGAGGTCGCCTTCGAGGTCAAGTGACGGCGTCGTCGTCCGAACCCGTCGTCGTCCGAACGCGTCGTCGTCCGAGTTGGCCGCGCTTCGCGCCGGCGCGTAGAGTATGAAGATCGACGAAGGAAGCACGGACATGGCGACGACAGCAACGACAGAGACGACCGCATCGCGTCGCGTGGTCAGGAAAGTGCGCGGCCAGCCGACGAGCGACGGCGCCGGCGTCAAGATCACCCGGGTCATGGGCACGCCGGCGCTCGATCATTTCGATCCGTTCCTGCTGCTCGACGAGTTCCGGTCAGACGACCCGAACGACTACATCGCGGGGTTCCCGAATCATCCGCACCGCGGCTTCGAGACCGTGACGTACATGCTTGCGGGCCACATGCGCCACGCCGACAACCAGGGCAATACGGGCCGGCTCGGCCCCGGCGCCGTGCAGTGGATGACGGCCGGGCGCGGCATCGTGCACTCCGAGTTCCCCGAGCAGGAGGAGGGCCTCATGTG
Organism: Gammaproteobacteria bacterium; assembly: GCA_035760685.1. Lineage (GTDB taxonomy): Bacteria > Pseudomonadota > Gammaproteobacteria > Steroidobacterales > Rariloculaceae > ZC4RG20. The sequence continues at coordinate 1,810 of DASTSM010000397.1, forward strand.
GGGCTTCCAGCTCTGGGTCAACTTGCCGGCCAAGGACAAGATGACGGCGCCGCGCTATCAGGACATCCAGGGCGATGCCATCCCCGAGGTCGATCTCGGCGGCGGCGTCCGCGCGCGCGTCATCGCGGGCGAGCTCGGCGGGGCCGAGGGGCCGGTCCGCGGCGTCGCGACCGAGCCCGTGTACTACGACCTCGCACTCGAGCCCGGCGCCGCTTACACGGTCTCCGTGCCGGAAGATCACAACGTGTTCGTTTACGTCTATCAGGGCGCGGCGCGCGTCGGACCCGAAGGGTCGCCCGAGCGCGTCGAGCGTGGCGAGCTCGCGATGCTGAGCCACGGATCGGCCGTGCGAGTCGCGGCCGCCGAAGAAGGCGCGCGCTTGATCCTCGTCGGCGGCCGGCCGCTCAACGAGCCGATCGCGCGCTACGGGCCGTTCGTCATGAACACGCGCGAGGAGATCTACCAGGCGTTCCAGGACTATCAGGCGGGCCGGCTGTAGCGCCCGCGGGATTGCCGCGCGCGCCCGCGTGAACGCCGGGGCGCCCGCGGGATCGCCGCGCGCACCCAGCGCTAACGCCGGGGCGCCCGCGTGGTCACAGCGCGCACCCGCGCGATCGGCGCTTCCATGTGGCCGGCGCCTCCTCTCGGCAGTTGCGCCCGCCGGCGCCGACCCGCATCATGGCCGCCCCTGACGTTCCGAGGGGCGGCTCCCACGTGACCAGCCCGACGTCGCTCAAAGCGCGGCTCTCCGAGCAGATGTCCGCGCTCGGCGCGGATCTGCGCCCGTTCGCACTCTTCGGCGCGGCCCTGCTCGCGATGCTGACGCTCGTCCGCGCGGCGCTCGTCGTCTGGCAGCTCGAGCGCGTTACGGCCGCGCACATGATCGGCACGGTGTTCCTCGAGGGCCTGCGCTTCGACCTCGTGCTGCTCGGCTTTTTCTATCTCGTGCCGGTCTTCACGTTCGTGATTTTCTTCACGAGCGAGCGAGCGCTCTCCGTGGGCCGGCCGCTGCTTCGGGCGTACCTGCTCCTCGTGTTCGGCTTCGCGCTCTTTCTCGAGCTCGCGACGCCGTCGTTCATCAATCAATACGACGCGCGCCCGAATCGCATCTTCTTCGAGTACCTGATCTATCCGAAGGAAGTCGGGGGGACGCTGCTCGCGGGCTATTTGCCGCAGCTCGCCGGCGCGCTCGTCCTCATTCTCGTCGTGCTGCTGCTGCTCGGCCGGCGCCTCGGCAGGGCGTTCGCCGCGACGCGCCGCGTGCATGTCGTGACGGCGCTCGTCGCGGTTCCGGTCCTGCTCGTCGCGTGCGTCATGGCCATGCGCTCGACGCTCGAGCACCGCGCCGTGAATCCGAGCACGGTGGCGCGCTCGACGGATCCCATGGTCAACGATCTCGCGCTGAACTCCGCCTATACGGTGCTCTACGCGGCCATCGAGGAGAAGGCCGAGCCCGAGGGCGGTTTCCGCTACGGCTCGATGTCGACGAGCGAGGCCGTGCAGCGGGTCAAGGCCGCGATGCAGATCCCGGCCGAGGACTTCGTGCCGGGCGACATCCCTACCTTGCATCGGCAAACGGCGACGGCGGCGCCGGCGAGACCGAAGAACCTCGTGATCGTGCTCGAGGAAAGCCTCGGCGCAGAGTTCGTCGGCGCGCTCGGCGGGCTGCCGCTGACCCCGCGGCTCGATGAGCTCTCGCATGAAGGGCTTTGGCTCGCGAATCTCTACGCGACGGGCACGCGCTCGGTGCGCGGGCTCGAGGCCCTGATCACGGGCTTCACGCCGACGCCGGCCGAGAGCGTCGTCAAGCTAGGCCGATCGCAACGCGGCTTCTTCACGATCGCGCGCGTGCTGCGAGCGGCCGGCTACGACACGAGCTTCATCTACGCCGGCGAGACGCAGTTCGACAACATGCGCCGCTTCTTCATGAACAACGGTTTCGAGTCGGTCATCGGCGAGGACGACTACGAGAACCCCGTCTTTCGGGGATCGTGGGGCGTCTCGGACGAGGACCTCTTCACGCGCGCCGACGCCGAGTTCTCGAAGCCGCACGAGCGGCCGTTCTTCACGCTCGTGTTCACGACCTCGAATCATTCGCCTTACGAGTTTCCGGACGGACGCATCGAGCTCTACGATCCCGCGCATCCGAACACCGTCGCGAACGCGGTCAAGTACGCGGACTACGCGCTCGGGCAGTTCTTCGATCGCGCGAGGACGCGGCCCTATTGGAACGACACGGTCTTCCTCGTCGTCGCGGACCACAACTCGCGCGTCTACGGCGCGAGCCTCGTGCCCGTCGAGCACTTCCACATCCCGGGCCTGATTCTCGGCGGCGGCATCGAGCCGAAGGTCTACGAGCCCGTCGCGAGCCAGATCGACATGCCGCCGACGCTGCTGTCGCTGATCGGGGTGTCGTCCGTGCATCCCATGATCGGGCACGACTTGACGCTGCCGAAGTTCGCGGCGTGGCCGGGACGCGCGATCATGCAGTACGAGAACACGCAGGGTTACATGCTGGGCAAATCCATCGTGATCCTGCGCAAGAACCTGCCGCCGGCCGAGTTTCTCTACGACGGGCACGGGTCGCTCGCGCCGACCGCCGCGGATCCCGATCTCGTCGCGACCGCGATCGCGCACGCGACATGGACTTCCGTGACGTACGAGGAGCAGCGCTATCGCTTGCCGGGCGGAGACGCGCCGGAGCACGCGAGCGGCGCGCCGCAAGGCGGCGACGCGGATCCGCAGCACACCGAGTAGGCGCCGGGCAGTCTCGCCGCATTCGGCCCGGCCGGCCGTCGTCCTCGCCCCGCGGCCGCGGCTGAGATGCGCCTCGAGGGCCCGCGCTACGAGCGCGCCCGCCGGCGTTCCGCTTCCGCTTCCGCAGTACCTCCCAGCCTCGCGCGGTCGTGCGGCTGCCCGAAGTCGATGTCGGGCCCGATCGGCACGATGAGGTACGGATTGATGGTCTTGTGGCTGCCGTAGTAGTGCGCCTTGATGATCGGCAGCTTGACCGTCTCGGCGACGCCCGGGACTTGATAGAGATCGCGCGTGTAGCCCCAAAGGTTAGGGTAGTCGACGATCCGGCGGCGGTTGCATTTGAAGTGCCCGTAATAGACGGCGTCGAAGCGCACGAGGGTCGTGAAGAGACGCCAGTCGGCCTCGGTGATGCGGTCGCCCGTCAGGTAGCGCCGGTCGGCGAGGCGCCGCTCGATCCCGTCGAGCGCCTCGAAGACGGCGACCGCGGCCTCCTCGTAGGCCTCCTGCGTCGTTGCGAAGCCCGCCTTGTAGACGCCGTTGTTGACGTCCGGATAAATGTACGCGTTCCACTCGTCGATCTCGGCCCGCAGCGCTTCGGGATAGAAATCGAGATCGTTCGCGCCGACGTCGTCGAACGCGCTGTTCAGCATGCGCACGATCTCGGCCGACTCGTTCGAGACGATCGTCCTTTGATGCTTGTCCCAGAGCACGGGCACCGTCGCGCGCCCGCTGTAGTGGGGATCCGCGATCGTGTAGAGCTCGTAGAGGCGCGACACGCCGTTGACGGAATCTTCGATCACGCTCGGGCCCGGATCGAACGTCCAGCCCTGCTCGCCCATGTAGGAATTCACGGCCGAGAGGCCGATCAGAGGCTCTAGCCCCTTGAGCTTGCGCAGGATCAGCGTCCGATGCGCCCACGGGCACGCGAACGAGACGTAGAGGTGATAGCGCCCGGGCTCGGCGCGAAAGCCGCCCTTGCCGCTCGGCCCCGGCGCGCCGTCGCGCGTGACCCAATTGCGGAACTGCGATTCGCTGCGCACGAATCGCCCCTGCGACGCCTTCGTGTCGTACCAGACGTCTTTCCACTTGCCGTCGATCAATACGCCCATCGGGTCACCATGCGTGAACCCCCGCTCTCGGTCAACCGAAAATGGGGTCAGACCCCATTTTCCCGTTCGGCTTCCCGCCGGTCGCGCGGTCATCGCGGCATCGGCGTTCACCCGCGCAGTCCCGACGGAGATCGGCCTGCGACCAAGAAAAGGGGCTCTGACGGCAAGCGGCCTTGACGCCATCGGCTCCGGCGGAAAATGGGGTCTGACCCCATTTTCGCGGCCGGCCGGAAATGGGCTCTGACGCCATTTTCTGCTACTGTCCGGCTCGGCCTT
>DASTSM010000398.1:0-6075 GCA_035760685.1 Gammaproteobacteria bacterium
GGCGCCAAGGCGGCGCAGAGCCGATCGGCGGGGAATCAGTCGGCCCCGGCGAAACAAAACGACTGAGATTGCATGCCGACGTGGTGGAACTGGTAGACACGCTGTCTTGAGGGGGCAGTGGCGCAAGCCGTGACGGTTCGAGTCCGTCCGTCGGCACCATCATTAAGAGTAGGGTGAGACTGACGCGGAGCAGGCTGATACAATCCGCGCCGGCCCGCCCTTGGCGATAGAAAATTGAGGACATGCTCGCGAACTACGCACCGATTCTGATCTTCCTCGTGATCGCCGGTGCGCTCGGCATCGTGCTGCTCGCGCTCGGCTTCGCGTTCGGACGCGGCCGCAAGGATCCGGAGAAGCTCTCCGCCTACGAGTGCGGCTTCGACGCTTTCGAGGACTCGCGCATTCGTTTCGACGTCCGCTACTACCTCGTCGCCATCCTGTTCATCATTTTCGATCTCGAGATCGCCTTCCTCTTTCCATGGGCCGTGTCGCTCGATGCGATCGGCCGTTTCGGGCTGGCCGCGATGGGCGTATTTCTCGCGATCCTCGTCGTCGGGTTCGTCTACGAGTGGAAGAAAGGGGCGTTGGAATGGGATTGAGCCAAGAGGCGACACCTGGGCGAGGGACCGCGCCCGCGAGAGACGTGCCCCCGAGAACTCCGCTGACGGCCGACAACGCGCCGTTCGATCTTCCCGAGGTCATGCACCGCGGGTTCGTGGTCACGAAGCTCGACGCGATCATCAACTGGGCGCGCACGGGATCGATGTGGCCCATGACGTTCGGGCTCGCGTGCTGCGCCGTCGAAATGATGCACGCGGGAGCGTCGCGCTACGACCTCGACCGCTTCGGCGTCATGTTCCGGCCGAGCCCGCGGCAGTCCGACGTCATGATCGTCGCCGGCACGCTCGTCAACAAGATGGCGCCGGCGCTGCGCAAGGTCTACGACCAGATGCCGGAGCCCCGCTGGGTCATCTCGATGGGCTCGTGCGCGAACGGCGGCGGCTACTACCACTATTCGTACGCGGTCGTGCGCGGCTGCGACCGCATCGTGCCCGTCGACGTTTACGTTCCCGGCTGTCCGCCGACCGCCGAGGCGCTGCTGTTCGGCATCCTGCAGCTGCAGCAGAAGATCCGCCGCACGAACACGATTGCGCGCTGACGTGTCCCGCCGCGAACAAAGAAATGGGGTCAGAGCCCATTTTTCGCAGCGAAAAAAATTCGGCGACTCAATTTTTTTCGGCACCGAAGTCTTTCCGGCACCGAGCGCCGGGGCCGGGCGAAAAAATGGGGTCTGACCCCAATTTCCGGGTGAACGCGTGAGAACGGACGAACTGACGCCGAGATATCGAAAGCTCGCCGAGGCCGTCGAGGCCCGCCTCGCGGGACGTGTCGCGCGCCTGCCTCTGAACGCCGGGCAGCTCGCGTACGAGGTCGAGCCCGAGAACCTGCTCGAGGTGTGCCGCACGCTGCGCGACGATGCGGCGCTGCGCCTCGAGATGCTCATGGACCTCGCCGGTGTCGACTACGCGACGTACGGCAAGGACGAATGGCAGACGGAGACCGCGACGGCCACGGGCTTCAGCCGCGGCGTGTTCAGGCGGCACGGCCTGCCTGCGGAGGACATCGATCGCGACGAGCCGCGCTATCAGCCGACGCGCCGCTTTGCCGTCGTCTATCAGCTCCTCTCCGTCACGCACAACCACCGCCTGCGCCTCAAGACGTTCGCGCGCGACGACCGGCAGCCGATCGTCGATTCCGTTATCTCGGTCTGGAGCTCCGCGGACTGGTACGAGCGCGAGGCGTTCGATCTCTACGGGATTCTGTTCCGCGGCCATCCGGACCTCCGGAGGCTCCTGACCGACTACGGCTTCATCGGCCATCCGTTCCGGAAGGACTTCCCGCTGATCGGCAACGTCGAGATGCGCTACGACCCGGAGCGCGGCCGCGTCGTCTACGAGCCCGTCGCCATCGAGCCGCGCACGCTCGTGCCCCGGGTCATCCGCGACGACAACCGCTACGCGCCGGAGCTCAAGGACCCGCGCAATACTTAAGATCGAGACGACCGATGCCCGAGATCGAGAATTTCACGGTCAACTTCGGCCCGCAGCATCCGGCCGCGCACGGCGTGCTGCGGCTCGTGCTCGAGATGGACGGCGAGGTCATCCAGAAGGCCGATCCGCACATCGGGCTCCTGCACCGCGCGACCGAGAAGCTGGCCGAGTCGAAGCCGTTCAATCAGTCGATCGGCTACATGGACCGGCTCGACTACGTCTCGATGATGTGCAACGAGCACGGCTACGTGCTCGCAATCGAGAAGCTGCTCGGCATCACGCCGCCGATTCGCGCTCAGTACATTCGCGTGCTCTTCGACGAGATCACTCGGATCCTGAACCATCTCATGTGGCTCGGCTCGCACGGCCTCGACATCGGCGCCATGACGATGTTCCTCTGGTGCTTCCGGGAGCGCGAGGACCTCATGGACTGCTACGAGGCGGTCTCGGGCACGCGCATGCACGCGACGTACTACCGCCCCGGCGGCGTCTACCGCGACCTGCCCGAGCGCATGCCGCAGTACCAGCCGTCGAAGTTCCGCAGCGAGAAGGACGTCAAGGAGCTCAACGCGGCGCGCAGCGGCTCGCTGCTCGATTTCATCGAGGACTTCGCCGACCGCTTCCCGGCCCGCATCGCCGAGTACGAGACGCTTCTGACCGACAACCGCATCTGGAAGCAGCGCACGGTCAACATCGGCGTCGTCACGCCCGAGCGCGCGAAGCAGCTCGGGTTCTCGGGTCCGATGCTGCGCGGGTCCGGCATCCTCTGGGACCTGCGCAAGATGCAGCCCTACGAGGTCTACGACCGGCTCGATTTCGACGTTCCGGTCGGCGTCAACGGCGACTGCTACGACCGCTATCTCGTGCGCGTCGAGGAGATGCGCCAGTCGACGCGCATCGTCAAGCAGTGCGTCGAGTGGCTGCGCAAGAACCCGGGGCCGGTCATGACCGACGACCGCAAAGTCGCGCCCCCGAAGCGCGTCGAGATGAAGGACGACATGGAATCGCTGATCCATCACTTCAAGCTCTTCACGGAGGGCTACACGGTGCCGGAGGGCGAGGCCTATGCCGCCGTCGAGCACCCGAAGGGCGAGTTCGGCGTCTACATCGTCTCGGACGGCGCGAACAAGCCGTACCGCGTCAAGGTTCGCGCGCCCGGGTTCCCGCACCTCGCGGCGCTCAACGAGATGGTCAGCGGGCACATGCTCGCCGACGTCGTCGCCGTGATCGGCACGCAGGACATCGTATTCGGAGAGATCGACCGGTGACGGATCAATCGGGCACGCATCCACCGGGCACGCCGCAGTCGTCGAGCGCCCGGCGACTCGTGGCGGAGCGAGCGGCGAACGAGGCTGCCGCGCCGAGCCCATTGCACGACACCGCGCGCGCGGAGCTCTCGGAGCACGTGCGCGAGGAGATCGACCGCTGGGTCGCGAAGTTTCCGCCGGGTCGGCAGCGCTCCGCCGTCATCGCGGCGCTGCACGCCGCGCAGCACGAGAACGGCGGATACCTCACCGTTCCGATCATGAACGCCGTCGCGGATCGGCTCAGCCTGCCGCCGATTCAGGTCTACGAGGTCGCGACCTTCTACTCGATGTTCGAGACGAAGCCCGTCGGCCGGCATCACGTCTCGATCTGCACGAACATCTCCTGCATGCTGCGCGGCGGCGAGGACATCGTGGCGCACGTCGAGCGCAAGCTCGGCATCAAGACGGGCGAGTCGACCCCCGACGGCAGGATCTTCCTGAAGCGCGAGGAGGAGTGCCTCGCGGCCTGCTGCGGCGCGCCGATGATGATGGTCGATCACCGCTACTACGAGAACCTCACGCCCGAGAAGGTGGACGAGGTCCTCGACGGGCTCGAGTAGGGCCGGCCGCAGGAGCTGCAGGAGTCAAGAAATGGACGCGCCGAAACGCAACCTCGTCTGCTTCGCAACGCTCGAGCTCGGGAGCAGCGAGCCCTGGACGCTCGAGAACTATCTCAAGGTCGGCGGCTACGAAGCCTGGGCGCGCGTCCTCGCGGGCGAGCTCTCGCGCGGCGCGATCGTCGATCAGCTCAAGGCCTCGGGCCTGCGCGGCCGAGGCGGCGCAGGCTTCCCGACGGGGCTCAAGCAAAGCTTCATGCCGTCGGGCGCTCCGGGGCAGAAGTATCTCGTCTGCAACTCCGACGAGAGCGAGCCCGGCACGTGCCATGACCGCGACATCCTGCGCTACAACCCGCATGCGCTCATCGAGGGCATGGCGCTTTCGGCATACGGCATGGGCGCGACGGTCGGCTACAACTACATTCGCGGCGAGTTCATGGCCGAGCCCGTGCCGCGCTTCGAGCACGCGCTCGAGGAGGCGTACGCCGCGGGCTGGCTCGGCAAGAACATCAAGGGCTCGGGCATCGACTTCGATCTCTACACGTTCGTCGGCGCCGGCGCCTACATCTGCGGCGAGGAGACGGCACTGCTCGAGTCGCTCGAGGGCAAGCAGGGCAAGCCGCGCTTCAAGCCGCCGTTCCCTGCGCAGTTCGGCCTCTACGGGCGGCCGACGACGATCAACAACACGCAAAGCCTCGCGTCCGTGCCGTCCATCATCCGCAACGGCGCGCAGTGGTTCGCGGACCTCGGCGTCAAGAACTCGGCCGGCACGGCGATCTTCTCGGTCTCGGGGCACGTCGAGAAGCCCGGCAACTACGAGCTCGGGCTCGGCATCCCGTTCAAGGAGCTGCTCGCGATCGCGGGCGGCATGCGCGGCGGCCGGAAGCTCAAGGCCGTGATCCCGGGAGGCTCCTCCGTCCCCGTCGTGCCGGGCGACGTCATGATGGAGCTCACGATGGATTTCGACTCCCTGAAGGGCGCCGGCAGCAGCCTCGGCACCGGGGCCGTCGTCGTCATGGACGAGACGACGTGCATGGTTCGCATGCTGCGCCGCATCTCGAGGTTCTACACCGCGGAGTCCTGCGGTCAGTGCACGCCGTGCCGAGAAGGCACGGGCTGGCTCCATCGCGTGCTCTCGCGAATCATCGACGGGAAGGGGACCCGGGCCGACCTCGACATGCTCGTCGACGTCGCGAACAAGATCGAAGGCCACACGATCTGCGCCCTCGGCGACGCCGCGGCGTGGCCCGTGCAGAGCTTCCTGAAGCACTTCCGCCACGAGTTCGAGTACATGGTGGATCACGGCGGGCGCAGCATCGTGGAGGAATTGACGCCGGCGGCGGCGTAGTCCGCATTATTCATGAACGTTTTGTAGTCGTGGTTGAGGAGCGTTGTATGAGACGACTTTTTCGGGACCGCCGTGAATACGTCCCTGTAGGCTCGCTCGCGAGCATCCCTGCTCGCGAGCGTCCCGAAAAAGCCGTCTCATACAACGCTCCTCGTTCGCCGGTGTGCCGTTCATGAATAATGCGGCCCGGGCGCGCGCCCGCTGAAGATAAGGTATGGAAGAGAACGCCGTCACGATCGAGGTCAACGGCGTGCCGCTCAAGGCGCGGCGCGGGCAGATGCTGATCGAGGTCACCGATCAGGCGGACATCTACGTGCCGCGCTTCTGCTACCACAAGAAGCTCAGCGTCGCGGCGAACTGCCGCATGTGCCTCGTCGACGTCGAGAAGGCGCCGAAGCCGATGCCGGCCTGCGCGACGCCCGTCGCCGACGGCATGAAGGTCTACACGCGCTCGAAGCGCGCGATCTCCGCGCAGAAGGCGACGATGGAGTTCCTGCTCATCAACCATCCGCTCGACTGCCCGATCTGCGACCAGGGCGGCGAGTGCGAGCTTCAGGATCTCGCGCTCGGCTTCGGGCGCGGCGTCTCGCGCTATACCGAGCGAAAGCGCGTCGTCAAGGATCAGAACTTGGGTCCTCTCGTCTCGACCGACATGACGCGCTGCATCCACTGCACGCGCTGCGTGCGCTTCGGCTCCGAGATCGAGGGCATCCAGGAGCTCGGCACGATCGGGCGCACCGAGAACATGCGCATCAGCACGTACATCGAGAAGGGCGTGCAGCACGAGCTCTCGGGCAACATCATCGATCTCT
>DASTSM010000399.1:0-4037 GCA_035760685.1 Gammaproteobacteria bacterium
TCGACCGGGGGCCTCTGCGCGTCGATCAGTTCCTTTACTTCGGCCTCGCGCGGCTCAAGCCCGGCGTCAGCCTCGCGCAGGTCGATGCCGATCTCGCGCGGGCGCTCCAGGCCTCCAGCGACGAGTTCGAGATTCCCGGCATGGTGAGGACGCTGCGGCTCGAGCCTGCCGTGCGTCCGCTCAAGCAGGACGTGGTCGGCGATGTCGGTGAGACGCTCTGGACGCTCTTGGGCGCGATCGCGCTCGTGCTGCTGATCGCTTGCGCGAACGTCGCGAGCCTGCTGCTCGTGCGCGCGGACGGACGCAGCGCCGAGCTCGCGACGCGCGTCGCGCTCGGGGCGGCGCCCGGCAGAATCGCGCGGCTGCTGCTGCTCGAGAGCGTCGCGCTCGCCGTCGTCGGCGGCGCGCTCGGCGTCGTGCTCGCCCGCGGCGCGTTGCGGCTCCTCGTCGCGCTCGGCCCTACGAACCTGCCGCGCCTCGCCGAGATCGGCATCGACACGAACGTGTTGATCTTCACGCTTCTCGTGGCGTTGGCGTCGGGGCTGCTGTTCGGGCTCGCGCCGGCGCTGCGCTACGGAGCCCGCGCCGCCGCGAACACGGGCTCGCGCGGCGCGACGGCGAGCCGGGAGCGGCACCGCGGTCAGAACGCGCTCGTCGTCGGTCAGTGCGCGCTCGCGTCCACGCTGCTGATCGCCGCGGGATTGATGATCCGGAGCTTCGAGCGTTTGCACGACGTCGATCCCGGCTTCGCGCGGCCCGCGCAGGTGCAGACGTTGCGCATCACGATTCCAGAGCCCGAGGTGCCGGATCTCGCGCGCGTGATGCAGGTCCAGAAGGACATGCTCGATCGCGTCGCCGCGATTCCCGGCGTCGACTCGGCCGCATTCGCGTCGACGATGCCGACGCAAGTCATGGGTTCTCCGATCGCGGCGCAAGGCGTGACGCCGGCAGACGAGTTTCCGCCGATCCGGCGCACGAAGGTCGTCTCGCCCGCCTACTTCGCGACGCTCGGAATACCGCTGCTCGCGGGCCGGGACTTCGACTGGATGGACGTTTACGACGAGCGGGAGGTCGCGGTCGTCTCCGAGCGGATGGCGCGGGAAACATGGGGGGAGCCGGAAGCCGCAGTCGGCAAACGCATCCGCATCGGCATCAACACGCAGTGGCGCGAGGTCATCGGTGTCGTGGCCGACGTCGACGAGGACGGTACGAACAAGGACGCTCCGCCCATGGTGTACTGGCGCGCCGGCATTCAGCACATGGCGGGTTTGCGGGAGCCGCCCAGCGTCACGCGCACGATCTCGTTCGCGATCCGGACGGACCGTACGGGGACCGAAGGCTTCGTCAAGGAAGTCCAGGAGGCGATCTGGTCCGTGAACCGCAACGTGCCGGTGTCTTCGCTGCGCACGCTCGAGGACTTGCTGGCCGAATCGCTCGCGGCGACGTCGTTCACGCTCGTCATGCTCGCCATCGCGGGCGGCATGGCGCTCGCGATCGGCGTCGTCGGCATCTACGGCGTCGTCGCCTATATCGCCGCGCGCCGCCGCAGGGAAATCGGCGTCCGGCTCGCGCTCGGCGCGGAAGACGGCGAAGTGCAATGGCTTCTCGTGCGTCACGCGTTGCTGCTCGCAGGCACCGGCGCGGCGCTCGGTGTCGCGGCCTCGGCCGGCCTCATGCGGCTCCTATCGTCGCTGCTGTTCGGCGTCGGCGCGGTCGACGCGCCGACCTATATCGCCGGCGCCATCGCATTGCTGGCGGCGGCGGGCGTCGCGAGCTACGTGCCGGCGCGCCGGGCGCTGGCCGCGGATCCGATCGGGGCGCTGAAGGCGGAGTGACGGCGCCCGGGAGCCCGCGCGCCTTGCGGGGCGCGCAGCCTGGCATTCGGCCTCTGGTGGGTACGACGCCAAATTTGCGGCAAATTGGGTGTCGACGTTTGCAGACCGCCCGCTCAGTCCTCGCGCAGCGTCCGCGCCGGATCGACCGAGATCGCGCGAAGGGCGGGCACCGCCGCGGCCGCGAGCGCCATCAGCAGCAGAGCGGCAGCCGAGAGCCCCACCGTGATCGGGTCGAGCGCCGAGACTTCGTACAGCAAGCTCGCGAGCCAGCGCGATAGGGCGACATGCGCGGCCGTGCCGGCGAGCAGCCCGAGCAGCACGATCGGCGCCACGCGGCGCACGATGAGGCCGAGCACGTCGCGGCCTTTGGCGCCGATCGCGAGACGCAGCCCGATCTCTTTGCGCCGCGACGCGACGTAGTTCGCGAGTATCGCGTAGAGGCCCACGGCCGCGACCGCGAGGCCCAGCATCGCGAACGCGCTCGTCAACGCGGCGGCGAGCCGTTCCCGCCAAAGCGATCGATCGATCTCATCCGCCATCGTCACGGCCGTGAGCACGGGCAGCGCCGGATCGATCGAACGCACGAGGGAGCGAACGGGTCCCATTACCGTCTCCGGCGTGGTCGTCCGGACGAGCAGGCTGAACGCGCCCGCGTTGGTCTGCGGCTGGCTCAGCGGATTCATGTAGCAGATCGGAGGGTCGGCTTCGCGCAGCGACCGGTAATTCGCGTCCGCGACGACGCCGACGATCCGGTACGTCGGCTTCTTGAACTCCCGCCCGACGTCGAAGACGCGGCCGACGGCGTCCTCGCCTCCGAAGAATCGGCGCGCGAAGGCTGCATTCACGACGACGGGTATCGGTGCCGGCGCCACGGCCGAGGTCTGCCCGTTGCCGAACGCCTCGGCCGAAGCGGGCTCGTCGTCGAACACGCCGCCGCTCGAGAGCTCGATGCCCATCGTCGCGAAATAGCCCGCGGTCACGCGATTCAAGTTCGTGTTCCAAGCGCCCTCGACGTCGGGGGGACCGCCGGGCGGCGATACGACCATGACTTGCCCGAATCCTTGCATGACCGGCGTCTCGGTCAGGGCCGCGGCCTCGACGCTCGGCAGCCTGCCGATCTCGTCGAGCAGCCGCCGCTCGAAAGCGGCGGCGGCCGGCCCCGTGTAGTCCGCGAGCCGCGGGTCGAGCTCGAACCGGACGAGCCGCTCGCGATCGAAGCCGGGATCCACGGCGGCGAGTCGATCGAGCGAATGGAGCAGCAGGCCGCCGCCGAGCAGCAGAACCGCGCTGATCGCGATTTGAACGACCGTGAGCGCCGATTGAATCCGGCGGCTCTCGCGATCGTCGATCGACGCCTTCAACGTGGCGTAAGCGTCTTCCCTCGCGCCCCAAATCACGGGAACGAGGGCGGCCAGGATGCCGGTGCCGAGCATGGCGCCCGCGCCGAAGGCCGCGATGCGCAGATCGAACGACACCTCGAGCGCCGGCGCTTGCCCGAAGCTGCCGAAGCCGATCAACGGCGACAGCCACCGGATCAGCACGGGCACGGCCGCGGCGGCAAGCGCCAGGCCTGCGGCGCCGCCGATAGCCGTGACCAATAAACTCTCGGCGGTCCATTGGCCGGCGATCCGGAGGCGGCTCGCGCCGAGCGCTCGACGCATGGCCGCATCCTTCCTCGCTTGCGTGATTCGCGCGAGCAGCAGGCCGCCGACGTTGAGGCACACCATCGCGAGCATGAGCCCTGCGCCGCCGAAGAGCAGCAGCAGCGTCGGGCGGAATTGGTCGCGCACCCGCGAGGTGCCGCGCGCGATCGAGCGCAGCTCGACCGAGAGGTCTCGGTCGAACGGTCCGACGACGCCGCCCGGTGCGGCGCGCGACTCGCGGAAACGCGACCAGATCGCGCGCGTCTCGGCATCGGCCGACTCGAGCGATTCTCCTCCGCGAAGCCGAGCCAAGATCCTCGTGAACGGGAACGGGGCGTCGAAGTCCGCGCTGTTGGCGAAGAGCACGCGGAAATCCGCGCCTCCGTCGAGGTTCGTGCCGTCGAAACCCTCTTGCAGAACCCCGACGATGAGATACGGCCGACCCGCGAGCCGGACCGCGCGGCCGACGACGGCGGGGTCCCGCGCGAACAGCCTCCTCCAGGCACGGTGGGAGAGAACGGCGACGCGCTTTCCGGCGAGGTCGTCGTCGGGGCCGAGC
>DASTSM010000400.1:0-8342 GCA_035760685.1 Gammaproteobacteria bacterium
GTTCACGTGCTCGCGCCGCCGTGGTCGCTGCCGATCCTCTATCGCATGCCCGAGGTCGCGCGCGCCGTCGAGCTCGACGTGCGGCACGGCGAGCTCGGGCTCGGGCGGCGTTGGCGCGTCGGCCGAGCGCTCGCGGGCGAAGGCTACGGGCAAGCGATCGTGCTGCCGCGCTCGCTCAAGGCCGCGCTCGTGCCGTTTTTCGCCTCGATCCCCGTGCGGACCGGCTTTCTCGGCGAGCACCGCTACGGCCTCGTCAACGACGTTCGGCCGTTCGATCCCGACCTCCTCGATCAGACCGTCAAGCGCTTCGTCGCGCTCGGCGCCGAGCGCGGCGAGCCGCTGCCCGGGATCGAGCCGCCGCGCCTCGTCTCGCCGCCCGACGCCGGCGTCTTCGCGCGCCTCGGTCTCGAGAGCGGGCCCGACGTCGTCGCGCTGATGCCGGGCGCCGAGTACGGCCCGGCGAAGCAGTGGCCGATCGAGCGCTTCGCCGAGCTCGCCGCGCGTCTCGTGCGCGAGGGGCGGCGCGTGTGGGTGCTCGGCTCAGCGAAGGAGCGCGCGCTCGGCGAGCGCATCGCGGCCGTCGAAGGCGGCAGCCGCGTGCGCAACCTCTGCGGCGCGACGCGGCTGGACGAAGCCATCGATCTGCTCGCGGCCGCGCGCGTCGCCGTCACGAACGACTCGGGTCTCATGCATGCCGCGGCCGCGGCCGGCGCACACGTCGTCGCGATCTACGGCTCCTCGAGCCCGTCGTTCACGCCGCCGCTGACGGAGCGCAACACGATCGTCTACCTCGGCCTCGCGTGCAGCCCGTGCTTCGAGCGCACGTGTCCGCTCGGGCACCTGCGCTGCCTGCTCGAGATCTCGGTCGATGCCGTGCACGAGGCCGTCCGCGCGCTCGATGGCGATGCGCGGCGGAGGACCGCGGAGTGAACGGCGGCCGAAAATGGGGTCAGACCCCAATTATCTGCGGCGCTCCCGGGCGCTCGGAGGCGGCGCCGAAAAGGGGGTCAGACCCCATTTTCGCGAGGGCCGAGGCCGCGAGGCGGAGCGTGATCCTGTGACGGTAGCCCATGCCGCACCGGCCGGCGAGGCTCGGATCGCGCACGTGCGAGGCGACTTCATCCTCTGCGCGGCCGACGCCGAGCGAATCGCGGGCGTCGGCGTCGAGCGCTGGTTCGACCGCGACTATTGGCGCGAGGCGGGGCGGCCGCTCGGCGAAAAGACCGGCCGAGGCGCCGTCGTCGTGCTCGATCACGGCGCGGAGCAATGGGTGCTGCGGCATTACAAGCGCGGCGGGCTCGTCTCTCGCTTCGTCGAAGACCATTACGTCTGGACGGGGCTCGAGCGCACGCGCTCGTTTCGCGAGTGGCGCATGCTCGCGCGCCTTCATGCGCTCGGCCTGCCCGTGCCGCGGCCCATCGCCGCACGCGCCGCGCGCAGCGGTCTCCTCTACCAAGCCGACATCGCGACCGCCTATCTGCCGGGCGCGCGTCCGCTGTCGGCGATCCTCAACGAGGGCGCCGCCGACGAGAATGTTTGGGGCGCCGTCGGGCGCATGATCCGCGCCTTCCACGACCGCGGCATCGACCATCCGGATCTGACCGCGCACAACATCCTGCTCGGCCCCGCCGGCGAGGTCTTTCTCGTCGACTTCGACAACGCACGCCGGCGGCCGCCGGGCCGATGGTGCGGCGCCGGGCTCGCGAGGCTCCAGCGCTCGCTGCGCAAGGTCGCGCTCGAGACCGGAGGGGCGTTCGACCCCGACGGCTGGCGCGTGCTCGAGCGAGCGTACGGGTTCGAGGGCTCGTCCGTCGGGTGATGGCGCGCGTGCGTGCAAGGCGGGGACGCAGGAATGCGCGCCCGCGGTCGAGCGAGGACCTCGACGGCTCAGGCTTCGGCGCGCGCCCTGACCGCGTCGCGAATCTCCGTGAGCAGCTGGACCTCGGCGGACGGAGGCGGGGGCTCCGCGGCCTTCGCCTCTTCCTTGCGCTTGAGCCTGTTGACGCCCTTGACGAGAAGGAACACGGCGAACGCGACGATGAGGAAATCGAGCACCGTGTTGATGAACACGCCGTAACGCACGACGGGCGCGCCGGCGGCCGTCGCGGCCGCGAGGCTGTCGTAGCTCTCGCCGTTCAGCGCGAGGAAAAGGCCGGTGAAGTCGACGTTGCCGAGCAGAAGCCCGATCGGCGGCATGATGATGTCGTTGACGAGCGAGGTCACGATCTTCCCGAACGCGGCACCGATGATGATGCCGACGGCCAGGTCGACGACGTTTCCACGCATCGCGAATTCCCTGAATTCTCTGAGCATGGTCTTTCTCCTGTCGGTCTTCGGGGACCGGCCGAAGCCGGCGTTTCGCTCCCTGCCGCGCGGGCCGGAGCCGACTCGCAGTCTAGCGGCGGCGCGGCCGCAGCGGCAGGCCCCGCGGAACGAGCGGCGGCCTTTCGTCCGCGACCTTTCTTCGGAGCGCGCCGGCCTCGATCCATTCGAGCCCGTCGGGGAAGGTCTCGGGCCCGCGAGTATCAGTCGTAAAGCTGCGGCAGGGGCGGCGGGCGCCCCTTGAATTTCTTGTACGACCAGAGGTACTGCTCGGGCGCGAGCCGGATGTGCCGTTCGAGCGCCTCGACCCACCGTCTCGTGGTCTCGGCCGGATCGTCCGCCTCGATCTCGAGCGGCGGCATGAACGTCCCGACATAGCCGGCTGCGCCGGGCAGGCGCCGGAAGAAGTACGGCAGCACGACGGCGCCGCCGAGGCGGGCCATCTTCGCCGTCGCGACGTTCGTCATGGCGGGCACGCCGAAGAACGGCAGCAAGGCGCTCTGATTGCCGAGGTAGGTTTGATCCGGCATGTACGCGACGACGCCCCCGGCCTTTAGCCTGCGCAGCAGCGCGCGCACGTCGTCCCGAGGAATCTGCTCGCCCGCGAAGCGCCCGCGGCCTCGCAGGATCAGCGCGTCCATCATGGCGTTGCGCTGCGGCCGGTACATGCAGGCCATCCCGGGGCAGAGATCCTCGAAGATCGCGAAGCCCGTCTCGAGCGGCGTGAAGTGGGCGCTCAGGACGATGATGCCGCGCTCGGCGGCGAGCGCCCGCTCGAGATGCTCGCGCCCTTCCACGCGGACGAGCCGGCGAAGCCGCTCGATCGGGCTGAACCAGCCGATCGCGGTCTCGATGAACGAGAGACCGACCGCCTCGAAGTGGCGCCGCGCGAGCAATGCGCGGTCCTTGCGCGAGAGCTCGGGGAAGCAGGCCGCGAGATTGATGTCGACGATGCGCCGCCGGCTCGGCGCGGCCAGCGCCAGCAGGCGCCCGAGCGGCCGGCCGACCGCAAGCTGCCATGCAAAAGGAAGCTTCTCGACGGCCCGGAGCGCAAGGTAGAGCGCCCACGTTCCCCAGTACTTCGGCGCCGCGAAGCGGCGCAGCGAAAGGCTGTCCGCCTCGGGCGCCGCTCCGGCTTCAGCCGGCCGCTGCGTAGACATCCGGATACGGCTCCGGGCGCCCTTTGAAGCGCTTGTGCACCCACCAATACTGCTCGGGGCAGAGGCGAATGTACTCTTCGAGCCGGCGCGTCAGCCGGCGCACGTCGGCCGCCGCATCGTCCGTGGGGAAGTTCTCGAGCGGCGCGCCGATGTCGGCGACGTATCCCGAATCGTCGGGCAGCCGCCTGAAGAAGTAGGGCAGCACGACGGCGCCCGTCGATCTCGCGATGCGCCAGATCGCGGTGTTGGTCATCGCGGGCTCGGAGAAGAACGGGATCAGCTCGCTGCCCTTGCCGCCGTAGCTTTGATCCGCGGCGTACCAGACGACGGCGTTGCGCCTCAAGTTTCGGACCATCGCGCGCACGTTGTCGCTCGAGATGAGCTCGTCGACGTTCTTGGCCCGCGCCCGATTCATGATCCGCGTCATGACGGGATTCTTCTGCGGCTTGTACATGCCGGTCAGCCGCGGGCACAAAGGCCGCAGCGCCGGAAAGCAGAACTCGATGCACGTGAAGTGGGCCGAGTAGAAAATCACGCCGTTCCCGCGTGCGAGCGCTTCGTGCAGGTGCCGGACGCCGTCGATGCGCACGACCCGCCGAATCGCGGCCTCGCGTCCGTACCAGCCCATCGCCGTCTCGGCGATGGAAGCGCCGACGGCTTCGAAGTGCTTCTCGACGAGCGCTTCCCGCTCGGCTTCCGAGAGCTCCGGAAAGCAGAGCTCGATATTGCGCGCGGCAACGCGCCGGCGGCTCCGCGCGAGCCGCCACGCGAGCTTGCCCAAGCGCTTGCCGATCTTGATCTGGAGGCCGAGCGGCAACAGGACGACGAGGCGCATGCCGAGATGCGCGAGCGCGACGACGCCAAAGCGCAGCCAGGCGAATTTCAACGGGCTCGAGTTGTCTCTCGAGGGCATCGTCGGCGGGTCCGCGGGTGACGGGCCTCGCATTCTAGCAGCGCGCGGCAGCGGCGGCCTCCGAGCGAACCAAGGCCCGAAGACCTTGTCCAAGCTTGAAAATAACGTTAACGGACCTCATGTTGTCGGCGAGCCCCGCGGTCTCAACGGAGCGCAGATGAAAAGAATACTGTTGTTCGTGGCGACGAACGTCGCTGTCCTGGTCGTGCTGTCGATCGCGCTGCAGCTGCTCGGCATCGAGTCGCTGCTCGCGCGGAACGGAACCCAGCTCGATCTGCAGTCGCTGCTGATTTTCTCGGCCATCGTCGGCTTCGCAGGCTCCTTCATCTCGCTCGCGATGTCCAAATGGACGGCGAAGTACCTGACCGGCGCCCGCGTCATCGAGACCCCGCGGAACGCGACCGAAAGCCGGCTCCTGAATACCGTTCAGCGTCACGCCCGGGCCGCGGGCATCGAATGCCCCGAGGTCGCGATCTACGACTCGCCCGATCTCAACGCCTTCGCGACGGGGATGAGCCGGAACAAGGCGCTCGTCGCCGTCAGCACGGGCCTGCTCTCGCGCCTCGACGAGCGCGAGGTCGACGCCGTGCTCGGCCACGAGATCAGCCACGTCTCGAACGGGGACATGGTCACGCTCGCACTGCTCCAGGGCGTGCTCAACACGTTCGTTGTCTTCCTGTCGCGCGTCGTCGGCTTCGTCGTCGACCGCGTCGTCTTCAGGACCGAGCGGGGCTATGGGCCCGGGTTTTTCATCGCGACCATCGTGACTCAGCTCGCGCTCGGCATCCTCGCGAGCGTCATCGTCATGTGGTTCTCGCGGCGCAGGGAATTCCGAGCCGACGCCGGCGGGGCGCATCTGGCCGGGCGCGACAACATGATCGCGGCGCTCGAGGGCCTGAAGCGCGCGCACCATCCGGACGACAGCGGGCTGCCGGAGTCGATGCAGGCCTTCGGCATTTCCGGCGGTCACGTCTCGGGTCTCAGGCGCCTCTTCCTCTCGCATCCGCCGATCGAAGAGCGCATCGAGGCGCTCAGGAACATGCGCTGAGCACGGGCGGCTTCCGCGGCGGCGTCTCGGTCCCGGTGCGGGCGCGCGCTCCGCGTGCGACGGACGTCGTTGAAATCGGCGAAGCCTTTGAATTAGAGTTTCGAGCCGATGATCCGGTCGGCCTCCTTGCTCGTTTCCCTCGCGCTCGCGTGCCTCTCGGCGCCGTCGTTCGCGCAAACGCGCGCGGACTTCTCGCAGGCACGGGCGGTTTTCGAGCAGACGCGCGTCCCCTCGCACCACGAGCTGGCCGATTCCGTGCTCGTCGTGAAATCGGCCCGCAAGCTCTATCTGCTCAAGGCCGGCAAGGTCCTGCGCGAGTTCAACGTCGCGCTCGGGCTGCAGCCGAAGGGTCCGAAGCGGCGCGAAGGAGACTTCCGGACCCCGGAAGGGCATTACCTGCTCGAGAACCGAAACCCCGCGAGCGACTACTTTCTCGCGATCCAGGTGTCTTATCCGAACGACGAGGACCGCGCGCGGGCTCGGGTCGAGGGCGTCGATCCGGGCGGCGCCATCATGATCCACGGCCAGCCCAATCATCCGAGAGGCGACGAGCGACGCTACCAGGGATGGGACTGGACGGACGGCTGCATCGCCGTGTCCAACTCGGACATGATCGACATCTGGCTAATGACGACCGACTCGACGCCGATCGAGATCCGGCCGTAGCTCGCGCCCGCGGCGGCGCTTTCTTCTTCCATCTCTTCCGTTCTTGAATCCAGGGGTCCAGGTATGGACGCGCTCATTGCTCCCGAAGGCAGTCTCGAAATTCTTTCCCGCTCCGAGGTCCACGAGCTGCAGGGCGCGGGCGGCGGCGGGCTCTACGAGCTTTGGCGCCAATGCTCGCTTGCGGTGCTGAACTCCGGCGCCGCCGAGGACGACGTCCGGAAGTTTCTTCGCCGTCACGAGAACTTCAGCATCCGGATCGTGCCGCACGAAGGCGGCGTCGCGCTCGAGCTCGAGAATGCGCCGGAGGCCGCGTTCGTCGACGGCCGCATGATCCGGGGCATCCGGGACCATCTCTTCGCCGTGCTGCGCGACCTGCTCTACGCCCACGAGGACGTCGTCAGCCACGGCCGCTTCGATCTCGGGAGCTCGCAAGGACTGACGGACGCCGTATTCCACATTCTGCGGAACGCGCGCGTGCTCACGCCGAACGCGGAGCCGAGCCTCGTCGTTTGCTGGGGCGGACACGCTATCAGCCGCGAGGAGTACGACTACACGAAGACGGTCGGCTATCAGATCGGGCTCAGGGGCCTCGAGGTCTGCACGGGCTGCGGGGCCGGAGCGATGAAGGGGCCCATGAAGGGCGCGACGGTCGGGCACGCGAAGCAGCGGCTCCGCTCGATGCGCTATCTCGGCCTCACGGAGCCGACGATCATCGCTGCCGAGTCGCCGAACCCGATCGTCAACGAGCTCGTGATCCTGCCCGACATGGAGAAGCGGCTCGAGGCGTTCGTCCGGCTGGCCCACGCTATCGTCGTCTTTCCCGGAGGCGTCGGCACGGCCGAGGAGATTCTGTATCTGCTGGGCATCCTGCTCGATCCGGACAACCGGGGCGTGGCGCTGCCGCTCGTGTTCACGGGCCCGACGGTGAGCCGTCCGTATTTCGAGCGCCTGCACGCCTTCATCGGCCGCACGCTCGGGCCGGCGGCGCAGTCGCGCTACAAGATCATGCTCGACGATCCCATCGGAGTCGCCCGCGAGATCGCCAAGGGCCTCGACATCGTGCGCGCCGCGCGCGCCGAGACGGACGACGCGAACTTCTTCAACTGGCAGCTCAAGATCCCGCTCGAGTTTCAGAAGCCGTTCGAGGCGACGCACGAGTCGATGGCCGCGCTCGCGCTGCATCGCGACCAGGATCTCAAGAGCCTCGCGATCAATCTGCGGCGCGCTTTCTCCGGAATAGTCGCCGGCAACGTGCGCGAGGCGGGCATTCGCCGCGTCGAGGAGCGGGGACCGTTCGAGCTTCGGGGCGAGCGCTCGGTCACGAGCGCGCTCGACCAGCTGCTGAACGACTTCGTCGCGCAGGGCCGCATGCGAATCACGGATCCGCGGGAATACGTGCCCTGCTATCGCATCGTCGCCTGAGCGCGACGCGGCCCGAGGGTCCGCCGACGCGACTTTGCGCGCTCGTGCCGCCGTTAAGTAAAACGCTTGTAAGTGTCTGTATATCAATGGGATTTCGCCACTTCCTCTGTGACCCAGTTCCTGGGAAAAACACCCTCGCACGGATATCGTGCCGGCACTTCAGGAAAGCAGGGTGCCCGAAGGCCGATGAGCGAACAGAAGTCCCGATCCTTCCGCCCCCCTCTCTATCACGACAGCGAGGATCGCGCCGCTCGAAAGGGGGCCGAGCACGAGCCGCGCAGCGCCGAGCCGCGCCCGAACGACAAGCAAGGCTGGGAAGCGTATCGCAAGTGGCTGACCCGGGTGGGCGGTCCGAAGCCGGCGTCCGACCGCGCGCCGCTCGACGCATCCATCTACAGCTGGAAGGGCTATCAGAACTGGGCCGACAAGGTCCGCGAAGCGTGGAAGGCCGACGAGAGCTGAGCGCTCGATAGCGCACCGTCGGCAAGCAAGCTCTTTCAGCTCGCGGCCGTCTGCTCCGGCGCCTCCGCCGGTGCGCCTCTCGGCTGCGGCCTTCGGTTGCGGAGCCACTCGAGGAGCCGCTCCCATTCCGGGAGGTCGGGCCACGCCTGCCAGCGCGGCATTTCCGCGACTCCGATACCGAGCTCCGCCGAGCGAACGTAGTTCTGCGAGTCTCTGAACGTCGCGACGAGCGGAATGTCGAGGCTGCGCAGAAAGCGCATGAGCGACTGCGAGATGAGCGTGCTCGCGCGGACGCGATTCGCGATGATGCCGAGCCGCCCCTCGGAGCGGCGAACCTTCGCGATCAAGA
>DASTSM010000401.1:0-15416 GCA_035760685.1 Gammaproteobacteria bacterium
CGCGCGGGAGCAGAGCAACGGCGCGCGGGAGCAGAGCGGTGCGCACGAGCGGAGCGCGTCCCCTCGAGATCAAAACGGCGGACGCGAGCGCAGCGGCGCGACGCGCGAGGATAGCCAGCCGCGCACAGGCGGCGACCGCGAGCGACCGGACCCCGCCGTGGCCGATCGCGGCCCCGCGGACCGCGCCGCCGATCACGCCCGTGCCGACAGGCCGGATAGGGCCGGATCGGACCGCGCCGCGCCGGAGCAGGGAGGAGCGGATCGCGCCGCGCCGGAGCGGGGTGGAGCGGATCGCGCCGTGCCGGAGCGAGCCGAGCCCGATCGCGCCGTCCCCGAGCGGGCCGCGCCCGATCGCGCCGTTCGGGACCGGCCTGAATCCGAGCGGGCCGCTCCCGGGCGGGACGCCGCCGCGGACCGGGCCGCCGCGGCTCGCGACGCTGCGCGCGGCGCCGCCGCGCGCAGCCGATCGGATGCGGCCGCCGAGGCGGGCGGGCATGACCGCGGCGCGGCCGCTCAGGCCGCCGAACGGGCACGCGATGCCGCGCGGGCGGCCGAGCGTGACGGCGCAGGGCAATCTGCCGCCGCTCGCGACGGCGTGCGAGCCGCAGCGGATCAAGCGCACAACGCCGCCCGAGACGCGGAAGAGCGCGGACGCAACGGCAGCGACGAAGACGGCCATGGTGCGAGACCGGACCGGCCTGACCGGCCCGATACCTCCCGACGTCCGGAGCGTCCCGACCAACCCGATACATCCTCTCGTCCGGAGCGTCCCGATCCTCCCGACCGCCCCGAAGACCCGGGTGTCTCCCGCGGTCACTAAAATGTCCAGTCTCTAACGAACGCGGGTTTGCGAAGTCCGTCGACGCAGACCTCGCTCGCGCGTCTCGTGAATCTCGCGTCGTCTCCCGTCCGGCGCATCTCAGCACAGGCACCCATGTCGGTGAATACCGACTCGTGGTTGGCTTTCGCCGAGCCTCGGTATACTCGATACGTCGACTGTTCAGGGCGTCGGCACCAATGTCTGCATCGGCTCTCAGGCGGAAGGTCCATTGAAGCGCGCCATCGAGCTTCTTGCTTTGTCTCTGGTCGCGGCGGCCGCAACCTCCGTGCATGCGGACACCGCGGCCGCGAACGACCCAAGCCGGTTGTTCGCCACGGGAAGCGAAGCCTTCGCGCGCGGGGATTTCGATGCCGCGCGCGCCGCCTTCGAGGCCGCGCGCCGAGCCGGCATGGACACGCCGGCCGTGCTCTACGACCTCGGCGTCACGGAGTACAAGCTCGGCCGCTACGTCGAGGCCGAGGATTATTTCCGCGAGCTGGCCCAGCGCTTTCCGGCCATGCGCGAGCTCTCGGAGTACAACCTCGGCCTCGCGCTGACGCGCCAGGATCGCGTCACGGAGGCTCGCGACGCATTCGCAAAAGCGAGCCTCAGCACCGACGAGAAGGTCGCCGCGCTTGCGAACGCGATGCTCGCACGCATCGACCCCGATCCGCGCACGGAAGAGAGCGCCTCGTTGACGGGCGGTGCGCGCCGGGATCCGGACCGGCTGCGTCTCCTCGACGTGGGCGTCGGCGTCGACGGCAACGTGGCGCTCGTCGATGAAGCGAGTCTGCCGCTCGGCGCGACGACGGACAGCCCGTTGGCGCAGGCGTTCGGCATGTTGCGCGGGCGTCCCTGGGTCGACGTCCCGCTGAGCCTCGACGTGAGCGGCTACATGGTCCGCTACGTGAACGCCGGTGAGTTCGACCAGTCGTCGATTCGGCTCGGCGCCGCCTACAACTGGGAGCTGCCGGGTTGGCGCATCGAAGCGGGCCCGTACTACAGTCGAACGACGCTTTCGGGAGACGGTTTCGAGCGCCGCGTCGGTGCGTCGTTCGCGGTGCGCCGGGGACTCGGAGAAGCCTCGTCGCTGCGCGTCAAGCTCGCGCACGAGGGCATCGACGATCTCGATCCGCAATACGACTACATCGCCGGCACGCGCGAGCGCTTGAGCCTCGATTTCACGCACGGCTCGGCGCAGGGACGGCTCGCGCTCGGGTACGCGTACGAGTCGAACGACCGAGATGGCCCCGGAGTTTCGCCGTACCGCAACGAAGCCTACGCGGGCTACGAGTTCTATTTGCCGCAGGATTGGAGCATCGAGGCCGAGGGCTTTCTGCGCGCGAGCCGATATTCGCAGCTCGCCGTGCCGCGCGACGAGGATCTCGCCGAGCTTCGTCTCACCGGGCGCCGGGAGCTCTCGTCGGGATGGCTGCTCGAAGGCGAGTGGCGCATCGGCAGCAACGATTCGAACGACGAGCGCTATTCCTACGACCGCACGCGGCTCGATCTCGGCATCAGCAAAGTCTTCTGACCCGGCCGTTCTCGCCTCTCGAAACGGCGTCGCGCTTCGCGCCGCCGCGCCGGCGTCTTATGATCCCAAGGAAGCACGAGAGGAGAACGACGATGATACGTCTGCATTCGACGATGGGTTCCATCAACGGCTACAAGGTTCGCATCCTGCTGTCGATCCTCGACCTTCGCTACGAGCTCGTCGACATCGACATGTACGGCGGCGAGCACAAGCGCGAGCCGTTCCTGTCGCTGAATCCGTTCGGCCAGATGCCGGCCCTCGAAGACGGAGGTTTCACGATCGCCGATTCGCACGCCTGCCTCGTCTATCTGGCCCGCAAGTACGACGGCGATTCGAAGTGGCTGCCGAGCGACGCCGAGGGCGAGGCCAAGGTCGCCGAATGGCTGTCGAAGTCGGCGAACGAGGTGCATCAGGGCCCTTGGATGAAACGCGCGAAGATCAGGCGGCCCGAGGCCATCAAGCTGTCCGACGAGGAGATCGACGCGCGCTGCGATCACATCCTGCGCATCATGGACGGCCAGCTCGCGCGGCGCGATTGGCTCGCGCGGCCGCACGCGACGATCGCGGACGTTTCGTGCTTCGGCCCGATCTCGCTGCTCAAGGTCTCGGGCTACGACACCGATCGCTGGACGCACGTGACGCGCTGGATGGACCGCATCCGCAAGCTCCCGGGCGCCATCGACATCGACGGCAAGCCGTTCCCGTGAGGCGGGGAAATGGGGTCAGACCCCATTTTCCCGCATTTTCCCGAGAAATGGGGTCTGACCCCAATTTCCCTGCCGCCGAGAAAGATCGGGTCTGACCCCGATTTTCGACGCGGTCAGAACGAGCCCTTGGTCTCGATGTTGAGCTGCACGGAGTCGATCGAGCTCGTGCGGTTCAGCGGGAACGCGAGGTCGATGTGCACGACGGTCCCGCTGCTCGCCCGCGGCGAGCTCAGGCGCAATCCGACGCCGATGTCGTGCAGCGTGCCGAGGCTCGGTGTTCCGCGGGGATCGCGGCCCCAGGTCCGCCCCGAGTCGAAGAAGGCCGCGTAGCCGACGCGCACGAGGTTCCAGGGATACCAATCCGTGAAGACGCGCTCCTCGAGCGTGAGGACCGCGCGCGACGTGCCGCTCTGATAGCGCAGCGGATAGCCGCGCAGGCCGCTGTCGCCGCCGACGAGCACTTGGCGGTCGAGGTCGAGACGGTTCGTGGCCGTTCCGCTCAAGCTCACGAGGAACAGCTTGTTATTGAAGTTGCGGCGATAGTAGCTGGCCCCGGCGCTCACGGAAGTGTTCTCGAGCCGGCGGTTCTCGGCGCGAGACGATGCTGCGAAGTCCACGAAGAAGAGCTGCGCGGGCCCGGGCTCCCAGCCCTTCTGGCCGAACAGCTGGAGGATCCACGCGTCGCGGTCGGCGCCGAGCCCCTTGCTCGAATAGCCGAGACGGGCGTTGAAGTCGAGGCCGAGATTCACGTCCTCGGTCCGGCCGATGTCGTTGAACTCCTCGAGCGCGCGGAAGTCGTCCGCCACGATCTCGTATCCGATCCACGGATAGACGAGCTTGCGGTCCTCCGGCAGAAAGAGGGGCTGCGGCGCGTCCGCCGTCGGGCCGAACTCGTTGTCGTCGTACGTGACGCCGGCGAGCCAGCGACGCGTGCTTCCCTCGACGAGGCCGCGAGACAGGCCGCCGCCGATCGTCAGCGACTTCTCTCGATGCTCGAACTCGTCGACGGTCTCCCCGCGGTCGTACATTTGATCGATGCGGCGGTCGTCGAGCACGGCGCCGGTCAGGGACCAGCGCGTGTCGAGAGCGTAGAAAGGGCGGCCGGCCTCGAATTCCCGGTGAACGCCGTCGCTCGTGTCGGCGTAGACGAGGTTGAGTCGCGCTCGGCTGCCGGCCACGTTCTCGTCCGTGTAGCCGAGGATGTTCTGGTCACGGTCGACGTCGCTCTTGTGCGAGAGCAAGACCTTTTTGCCGCGGCCGAGCAGGTTTTTTTCCTCGAAGCCGATGCCGAAGTCGTTTTCCCCTCCGCTCCGCCCGAACTTGAGATCGAACGAAAGCGACCACGAGTCGCGCGTGTTGACGAGCACGTCCACCGTATTCGTGTCGGAGTCGTAAGCGGTGGGCACGACGACGGCTTCGGAGATGCCGCCGAGCTGGCGCAGCAGGCGCGCGGACTCCTCGAGCAGGCGCGGATCGAATACGTCGCCCGAGTGAAACAGCAGCACGTGATCGATGACGCTGTCCCGCGTCGTGACGTGGAGCTTGTTTGCCATGCGATAGAGCCGCTTGTCCTCCTCGCGTTTCGTCGGGTCGAACACGTTGTCGGCGACGATCTCCACGCGCCCGATGTGGGCGCCGCGCGCGACCATCTTCTCGAGCGTCGCCGCATCGAGCAGCTTCGGCTCCTCGGCGGGATGCAACTGCGCGGGCGCCGGAGGAACGCGCGCGAGCGCGGCCGCGAGCAGACCGGCGCGAAGCGCCGCGTGGATCACGCGACGCACGGAGCGAGCCATCAAAAGGGCCCCGGCGCGCGGCAAGCGACGAGCTGAGCGAGCGCCGCGGGCCGGCCGTCCGGATCCTCCACGAGACTCTCGCGGTAGCAGAGCACCCGCAGCAACGGCGCCGCCTCCATGGCCTCGCGAAGCAGCTCGTTGCGCCCGTAACGGTGCTCGGCGCTCTGCGGTCCGACGACGTCGGCGTCCGAGACGAGGTGCTGCTCGACGAGCAAGCAGCCGCCGTCGGCGAGGGCGTCGGCAAGCCGGGGGACGAGGCCGCGATTCACGTAGCGCACGAGGACGATGAGATCGAAGGGACCGTTGCGCAGCACACGGTCGGTCTCCGTGTCGAGGTCGGCCTCGACGAAGTCGACGTCGGCGCCGTCGCGCGCGGCCAGCCGGCGCGCGCGCTCGAGCCCCGCCCGCGAGATATCGACGGCGACGACCGAGCGTCCTGTCCGCGCGAGAAACACGGCATTCCTGCCGGTGCCGCAGGCGACGTCGAGCGCGCGCCCCTGCGGAAGCCGCGCTTCCCAGCGGGCGAGGAACGTTGTCGGATGCTCGCGGTTGCCGTGGGTGCCGGTCGCGTAGCGGTCGTCCCATTTGTCTCGGTCGGCGTCGCTCATGTCGAGGCCCCGCGAGCGTGCATCATTCTGGCCTTCGAGCCGGCCGCCGGATGCTCACGCCAGCAGCGACCAATGCCACGGCTCGAACGCGAGTCCGAGGGCATTGTCGCGTCCATAGGGCATCTTGAAGCCGAAGCGTTCCGCGTTGTGCTGCAGCCATGAGAACGTTCGGCTGTGCTCGAATTCTTGCGTCAACGGGCGCACGCCGGGCGTCGCGACGTCGACGGCAAGACCCGTGTGGTGCTGGCTGAACCCAGGCGCGGCGTTCACGTGCAGAATCGCGTCGATGCCCTGGCCCGCGGCCAGCTTCTTGCGGATGAGCTCAGCCTGATACTCGTAGCTGCGGAAACCGGAAACGAGCAGCAGCTCTACGCCTTCCTTCTCGGCAGCCGCCTTCATGGCTCGCCAGCGGCGCGCGCCTCTCGGAGCGAGCCGCTGCATGCGCCCGAGGATATTCGGTTCGACGTCCTCGAGCCGACCGGCCTCGGCATATCTCGGCAAAGGCGGGTCCACTCCATAGCCGGCCGGGATGCCGAGCTCGGCGAACAGCTCAGGGACTTGCATCGTCGAATCCATCGGTGCCCCGCGATGCCGCGTGGCGGTTACTGTATAACCTGAAAGAGGCTCGCGATGCTAGCGATTACGTCGCATCGTCGTGACGCTCCCATGCGACACGGAAACGCTTGTGACGCTCGGTATCGTCGAAACACTTGTGAGGCCGCCGGCGACGTTGAAACAATCGCTGCTCGGGAGGACCGCGGTCTCGTCGAGAACCGCTAGGCTTGCTAAGGATGGCTCCATTGACAGAGAAGATAGCGCCGTTCGCGCGCGGGTTTCCGCCGATCGCCTTGCCGGACGCCGAAGTGCTGATTCTAGGCAGCTTGCCGGGGCGCAAGTCGATCGAGATGCAGCAGTATTATGCTCAGCCCCAAAACGTATTCTGGCGCATCATGGGCGCGCTCTGCGGCGCGGGACCCGAGCTCGACTACGGCGCGAGGGCGCACAAGCTGCGCGCTTCCCGCATCGCCGTTTGGGATGTGCTGGCCGCCGGCGAGCGGCGCGGAAGCCTCGACTCCGCCATCGTCACGTCGACGATCGTCGTCAACGACTTCGCGCGCTTTTTCAAGCGCCACGGCAGAATCGGAATCATCTGCTTTAACGGCCGCAAAGCCGCGGAGCTCTACCGGCGGTGGGTTACGCCGACGCTGCCGAAGTCGTTTGCGGCGCTCGAAGCGCGTCACTTACCCTCTACGAGCCCCGCGCATGCGGGCAGGTCGTACGAAGAGAAGCTCGCGCTCTGGCGCGAAGCGCTCGGCGACCGTCTGCGCTAACGCTCGACGGCTCCCTGAAAAATGGGGTCTGACCCCATTTCTTACGGCGGTTCGCCGGGCCAGCGCAGATCGAACGGGAACGGCCGCTCTTCCGTATTGAACGTCAGGTAGCGAAGGACCTCGTAGATGTACGTCGAGATCGACTGGCCGAATTCGAGGAGCCCGGGGTTCTTCTTCCCTGTGAACAGCACCCAAAGGAACTGGATGACGATCACGACGCCGGCCACGAACTCGGCGACTTGGTAGAGCAGCCACAGAACGATCATGAATACGAGCCTCATCCACGTGCTGCGCCGCTTCACGTTCTCCTCGAACGGCGTGGACGGCTCGGGGGGAGGGGCTATCCCTTCATCGGACGGAGGAACGTCGCTCATTGCCTGTGCCTCGGAGTGGTTCAGGAAGCCGAAGGGTCGCGGCGCACATGATACCCTCGGCCGGCCGCGATCGCTCGCACCGTATCCATCGAGTCCGCGTCGGCCGCCGTCTTGTCGGGCCGATAGCGTACGACGCGCGCGAACCGCAGCGCGAGCCCGCCCGGATAGCGGCGGCTCGCCTGCAGCTCGTTGAACGCGACCTCGACGACGAGCTCGGGCCGCACGGGCACGACGTAGCCCCCGGCTTCGGGATCGATCGCGAGCCGCTTGAGCGCCTCGGTCTGCCAAGCCAGCGTCTCGTCCGTGAGGCCTTTGAACGTCTTGCCGAGCATCACGAATCCGCCTTGCTCGTCGCGCGCGCCGAGGTGCAGGTTGCTGAGCCAGCCGCGCCGCCGTCCGTTGCCCCATTCGGCCGCGAGCACGACGAGGTCGAGCGTGTGCGCGACTTTGATCTTGAGCCACGATGCGCCGCGCCGGCCGGCTTCGTAGGGGCTCGAGAGCGATTTCGCCATGAGCCCCTCGTGCCCGCGCGCGAGGGCCTCGCCGAGGAAGGCCTCGGCCGCCGCGCGGTCCGACGTCACGAGGCGCGGCACGAGCAGCTCTCGGGGCACGAGCTCGGCGAGCCGCGCGCAGCGCGTTTCGGTCGGCGCGTCGAGGAGATCCTCGCCTTGCGCGTGCAGGCAGTCGAAGCAGAAGAGCGAGAGCGGCACCTCGGAGCGCGCGTCGTCGATCTCGAGCTTGCGGCCGAAGCGGCGCATCGTTTCTTGAAAGGCTTTCGGGCGGCCGTCGCGCTCGAGCGCGAGCACCTCGCCGTCGAGGATCAAGCTCTCGGCCGGAAGCCGGGCCACGGCGCCTTCGATCTCGGGCAGGCTATCCGTCACGTCGCGGCCCGTGCGCGAATAGATGCGCACGCCCTCGGGGCCTTTGTGCACCTGCGCCCGCGCGCCGTCGAGCTTGTACTCGAAGGCGGCGGTCTCGAGCGCGCCGAGCGCGCTGGCGACGTCCTCGGTCGGCGTCGCGAGCATGGGGCCGACCGGGTCGTAGAGCCGCAGCTTGAATTCCGCGAGGCCGGCGACGCCGCGATCGAGCGCCGCGCTCGCGACGGGCGCGAGCGCGCCCGCGAGCATGACGGCCTTGCGCACCGCGGCCGCGGGCACGCGGGCGGCCGCGGCGATCGCGTCGGACATGACGCCTTCGAGCGCGCCTTGCCGAAGCTCGCCGACCAGGAGCCGAGCGAGAAAGCGTTGCTCGACCTCGGTCGCTCTGCCTGCAAGCTCCGCGAGCAGCGCCTGCCGGCGGGCAGCCGAGCCCTTGCCGGATACCTCGCGCAGCCGAGCGAGCGCCTCGCGAGCGTCGCGGACGCCGAGCGTCGGGGCGGCGGCCGGCGGAACGCCGCGCAGGGCGTGAACGGCGGCGGGGCCGAGCCCGAGCCGGCCTTCCGGGAGGACGCCCGCGAGCCACGCGACGCCCGTCTCGCGCTCGTCGGGCGCGAGCGCGCGCAGGCATTCCGCGAGCAGCCCAATCTTCTCCGTGCGGCTCGACGTCGCGGCGACCGCTTCCGAGACGCGCGCGAGCTCGCCGAGCTTCATGCGGCGACCCGACCTGCGGCCCGGAGCGTCATGCCGCGACCGCGCCTGCGGCCCGGAGCTTCAACGTCACGACGAGCCCCGGGTGGTTGTCGCCGAGCGCGAGCTCGGCTTCGTGCTGCTCCGCGATGGCCTTGACGAGCGCGAGGCCGAGCCCGTTGCCGGGCAGCGATCGCGATTGATCGAGGCGCGCGAAGCGCTGGAGGACCTGCTCGCGGAGCTCCGACGGGACGCCGGGACCCGTGTCGGCGACGCTGAGGACATAGGCGGACGGCGGCGCGCCGACGGCGGCGAGCTTGACGTCGATGCGTCCCCCGGTCGGCGTGTATTTGACCGCGTTGTCGAGCAGATTCGTGAGCGCCTGCGCGAGCAGCTCGCGATCGCCGAACACGACGGCGTCGGGGCGGGACTGTCCGCACGCGAGCTCGATGTCGTGCTCCTCCGCGGCAGCCTGGTAGAGCTCGCAAACGTCCCGCACGATCTGCGCGAGATCGACGGCCTCGAACTCGCTGCGATAAGCGCCCGACTCGACCCGCGCGATGCGCAGCAGCGCGCTGAACGTCTCGAGCAGCCGGTCGGCCTGCGCGACGCACTCCTCGAGCCCGTCCCGGCTCGGCTGCGGCTCGCCCGCGAGCGTGTCGAGGCGGTTGCGGAGGCGCGTCAAGGGCCCGCGCAGGTCGTGTGCGATGCTGTCGCCGACGTGACGTATCCCTTCGAGCAGCTTCTCGATCTGGTCGAGCATCGCATTGAGGTTGCGTGCGAGCTCGTCGTGCTCGTCGCGGCCGCCGCGCACGGGCACGCGCTGGCTCAGGTTGCCCGCGATGATCTGCCGCGTCGTGCGGTTGATCTGCGCGATGCGGCGCTGCGCGTTCTGCCCGACGAGGAAGCCGCCGAGCAGCGCGAGACCGAGCGTGAGCCCGAGCCCCCAGATCGCGGCCCGCCGGAAGACCTCGTTGATGCGCGCGAGCTCGCGCACGTCGCGCCCGACCATGAGACGGAAGCCCGGGCCGACGGAGAGGATCTGCGCCCGGACGGGCGTCGTGCCGCCGCCTTCGTTCGCCACGGCCAGCGAGTCGACCCAGCCGTTGCTGACCGTGAGCTGCGGAGGCCAGCGCTTGACGTTGCCCGCGACGGGCAGCAGGCCCGCATCGAAGAGGCCGAGGATCGAGCGGCCCTCGGTGTCGTTGTCGACGCGCTCCATGATGACGTCGATGAGACCGATGAGCCCGCGGCGCTCGGCCTGCTCGTAGAGGCCGGCGACGTCGGCCTGGATGATCGCGTCCGTCTGCCGCTCGAGGTAGCCGATGGTCGACCAATAGATGAAGGCGAAGAGCGCCGCGACGGACACCGCGAAGAGCGCGGCATAGACGATCGTGAGCTGAACGACGCTGGTACGAAGGAGGGCGGGCAGCTTCATGGCACGCGGGCCGTCGCCCGCTCAAGGTTTCTCGTCGAGCCGGTACCCGACGCCGCGGACCGTGTGCAGGAGCGGCGTCTCGAAGCCGCGGTCGACCTTGGAGCGGAGCCGGCTGATGTGCACGTCGATGACGTTGGTTTGAGGGTCGAAATGATAATCCCAAACGCCCTCGAGCAGCATGGTCCGCGTGACGACCTGCCCCGCGTGGCGCATGAGGAACTCGAGCAGCTGGAACTCGCGGGGCTGGAGGTCGATGCGCTTGTCGCCGCGGTGGACCTCGCGGCGCAGCAGATCCATGCGCAGGTCGCCGACCTCGAGCACCGTCTCCGCCGAGGGGCCGGCCGATTTCGCGCGCCGCACGAGCGCCTCGAGGCGCGCCGCGAGCTCGCTGAACGCGAAGGGCTTGACGAGGTAGTCGTCGCCGCCGGCCTTGAGGCCCTTGACGCGGTCGTCCACCTCGCCGAGCGCGCTCAGGATCAGCGCCGGGGTCGTGTCGTTCGAGGCGCGCAGCGTGCGGATGACGGCGAGGCCGTCGACGCCGGGCAGCATGCGGTCGACGATGAGGGCGTCGTAGTCTTCAGTCGTCGCGAGGAACAGGCCGTCCTTGCCGTTCTCCGCGACATCCACGTTCCAGCCGGATTGAGAGAGTCCCTTCTGCAGAAACGAGGCGACGTCCCTGTCGTCCTCGATAATCAATACGCGCACGATGCCGCCGATGTTCCTCGTCCCGGCGGCGATCAGGAGTCCTTCGCGAGCTCCTTCGCATCCGCCCGGCTCAGCTTGTAGATGCCTCTAATAGGGTAACTAAATCCGGCGATCTTGACCGAGTCGAACTTCGCGTAGATCCGGGTGCCGAAGGACGTGAGGCCGATGGCCTGCGCGAACCTAAGGTCCGGGCTCGGCCGGTAGAGCTTGACGAGGTAGGGGTCGAACGGCGTCGCCCAGACGATGAGCGTGTCGTCGTCGACGGCGCTCCAACTGTCGGGACGCACGAGCGCGGGAATGCTGTCGACTTCCTCGAGGCCCGCGACGAGCGGCTTGCTGCCGACGTCGACCTCCGCATTCGCTTTGATCTGCTCGGCGCGGGCCGAGCCCGTCAGGGCGAGGCCGAGCGCGGCGATCGCGATGATCTCTTTCATGGCTCACTCCTCTGAACGCCGACTTCTCTTGTCGGCGATTCTGAACGAAGCCTAATGGGCGCGAGCTGAACGGCGCATTAACGATGCGTAACGCCGGCCGAGGCGCTCCATGAACAAACCGTAGGGAATTCGTGAGGGGCAGTTAAGGGGCGCGCGCTTATCGTTTCGGAATCGTGCCGGACCCGGCAGTTTCGACCATCAGGAGGAAACCGCAATGAGCCGAACATTGATCGAGCCGAAGCGGTGGCGCTGGCCGCTCGCGGGCCTCACGGCCGCGGCGCTGGTCGCCGGCGCCGCCATCGAGCTCTCGCCCGAGCCGCGGGCGCAAGAAGCATTGACGGGGCAGGCGCCGGCAGACGCGCAGGCGTCGGCGCAGGCGCAAGCGCCGATATCGGCCCAGGCGCGCGCGCCGGCA
This sequence comes from Gammaproteobacteria bacterium, assembly GCA_035760685.1. Lineage (GTDB taxonomy): Bacteria > Pseudomonadota > Gammaproteobacteria > Steroidobacterales > Rariloculaceae > ZC4RG20. Next base: position 11,725 of record DASTSM010000401.1, read on the forward strand.
GCGGCGCAGGCGGGACCCGTGTCCTTCGCGGACGTCGTCGAGAAGGCCCGGCCCGCGGTCGTGAACATCTCGGTCACGAAGATCGAGAAGACCGCGCCTGCGGAGGTGCCGGAGGGCTTTCGGTCGTTCCAGGGCTCGCCGTTCGAGCAGTTCTTCGGCCGCTTCTTCGAGTATCCCAACCAGCCCCGGCGCATGGAAGGCGCGGGCTCGGGCTTCGTCATCGATCAAGACGGCTATATCGTGACCAACCATCACGTGATCAGCGACGCCGACAAGATCGTCGTGACCTTCCAGAACGGCGAGAAGCTCAACGCGAAGCTCATCGGCCAGGATACGAAGACCGACCTCGCGCTGCTCAAGGTCGACGCCTCGCATAAGCTGCCGTTCGTCGCCTTCGGCGATTCCGACAAGGCCCGCATCGGCGACTGGGTGCTCGCGATCGGGAATCCCTTCGGGCTCGGCGGCACGGCCACGGCCGGCATCGTGTCCGCTCGAGGCCGCGACATTCAGTCGGGACCCTACGACGATTACTTGCAGATCGACGCGCCGATCAATCCCGGCAACTCGGGCGGTCCCGTGTTCGACGTGACGGGACACGTGATCGGCATCAACACGGCCATCTACTCGCCGAACGGCGGCAACATCGGCATCGGTTTCGCGATCCCGTCGGATCAGGCCGCCTCCGTCATCGCCCAGCTCAGGAACGGCGGCGTCGTCGAACGCGGCTGGCTCGGCGTCCAGATCCAGAACGTCGACGACGATCTCGCGAAGTCGCTCGGGCTCGACAAGGCCGAGGGCGCGCTCGTCGACGACGTCGTGGACGACAGCCCGGCGTCGAAGGCCGGCGTCCAGACCGGCGACGTGATCCTCGAAGTCGACGGCGGCAAGATCGACTCCAATCGCGTGTTGAGCCGCCTCGTCGGCGAGCACAAGCCCGGCGATACCGTGCGGCTTCGAGTCCTGCGGCAAGGCAATCCGCGCGACCTCACGGTGAAGCTCGGCGATGCATCGACGGCGGACGACGGCGCGGATACGAGCGAGGACAGCGGCGATGCCGAGGACGGCGGCCAGGCGCTCGGGCTCACGCTCGGCCCCCTCACGAGCGACAGCCGCTCGCAGCTCGGCCTGCCTTCCGGCGTGCACGGCGTGCTCGTCGTCGACGTGGATCCGGACGGTCCGGCGGCCGACAAAGGGATCCGCGCCGGCGACGTGATCATGGAGGTCAATCATCGGTCCGTCGCGTCGGTCGACGCGGCGGTCGCCGAGCTCGACAAGGCGAAGCAATCGGGCTCGACGGCGCTGCTGCTCGTGCGGCGCGGCGACTCGCAGTATTTCGTGGCGATGAGCTTTTCCTAACCGCTCGATACTCCCCCCGAGTGGTCCGGCTACGCCTACGTAGCCACTTGCCCCCGGCGGCCCCCCCGCCGGGGTATTTTTTTCTCGGGCGGCGGGAACGGGCAGCGCTCGGCGATGGAGCGCCGACAGCTCGCCCGGCGGCCGCCGCGTTGCCGGTCACCGTGGGGCCGACCATAATACGGCGCTCCACAAGGCCTTCCCGCCCGGGCGCTATACGCCAAGGGAGCGACCTCGAGCGACGGCGCGGGGCAACACGCTCGCCGCTCGGCTCTACCGAAGATGTTGAAGCTCCTCAAAGACCCGCTGCTGCATTTTCTGCTGATCGGCGCTTGCCTGTTCGCGATCGCGGGACTGCGGGGGCAGGGCCGCGCGCCGAACCGCATCGTGATCACGGCGGATCAGGTGCAGAAGCTCCGCGCCTCCGCCGAGCTCGTGAAGGGCCGGCCGCTCACGCGCGAGGAGCTGACGGCGCTCATCGAGCCGACGATCCAGGACGAGGTGCTGTACCGCGAGGCGCTCGCGCTCGGCCTCGACGTCGACGACGACGAGGTGCATCGGCGTCTCGTCGACAAGATGCGCTATTTGAGCGAGGACCTCGCGGATCCCGAGCCGCCCTCCGAGCAGACGCTGCGCGACTTCTACGCTTCGTCGCCGCAGCGCTTCGAGATTCCCGAGCGCGTCACGTTCGACCAAGTGTTCTTCAGCCCCGACGTGCGCGGCGAGAGCATCGATTCCGCGGCCGCCGCCGCGCTCGCGGCGCTCGAGGCCGGCGCCGACCCGGAAGGTCTCGGCGACAAGACGCCGCTGCAGCGGCGCTTCACGCACGCGCCGGCCGATCAGATCCGCGTGCTCTTCGGCGCGGCACTGACGGACGCCGTGTTCAAGATGGCGCCCGATAAATGGGCCGGACCGTTCCGCTCCGATTTCGGGCTGCACCTCGTCCGCGTCGTCGCGCATGCGCCGGCCCGCCTGCCGCCCTTCGAAGAGATACGGGACGAAGTCGCGAAAATCTACGGCGACGTCAAGCGCGCCGAGCGCAACGCGGCCGAGTACGCGAAGCTGCGCGCGAAGTACGACGTCGTCATCGAATGGCCCGCCGAAGGCCAGGGCTCGTGAGACTGCTGCGAAGGCCTCGGCCGCTCCGGAACGCGCTTCGACTCTTCGCGCTCGCGCCGCTCGCGCTGCTTGCGCTGCTCGCGGCGCCCGCCGGCGCGCATCGCCTGAGCCCGGCCTACTTCGGTCTGACCGAGAGCGCGCCCCGCCGCTTCGAGGCGCAGTGGAAGGTGTCGATCCCGGGCGGCCTCGCCGACGCGCTCGTGCCGAAGATTCCCGAGGGCTGCGCGGTCGAGGGGCAGGTGCGCTCCTACGAGGTCGGCGACGCGCGGATACAGCACGGAACGCTCGACTGCCCCAAGGGGCTCGCGGGCCGCGTGCTCGCAATCGAGGGGCTCGCGGCGAGCAGCACGGACGTGCTGCTGCGCGTCGACTTCGCGGACGGAACGTCGTTCACGCATCGGCTCGTGCCGAGCGCCCCGAGCGTCGTGATCCCCGCGCGCGCGGGCCCGTTCGAGGTCGTGCGCACCTATCTCGTGCTCGGCGTCGAGCACATCCTGCTCGGAGTCGATCATCTGCTCTTCGTGCTCGCGCTGCTGCTGCTCGTCGACGGGTTCCGCCGGCTTTTCGCGACCGTCACGGCCTTCACGCTCGCGCACAGCATCACGCTCGCCGCCGCGACGCTCGGATTCGTCGCCGTGCCGAGCGCGCCCGTCGAGGCGACGATCGCGCTCAGCATACTGTTCGTCGCGACCGAGCTCGCGCGGCGGCCGGTCGTCGGGCGTGCGTCCGTCGCACGAAGCGCGGCGTCACGGTCGTCGCCGCCGTCGCCGCCGTCGACGGCGGGCGGCGAGGCGGCCGGCCGCGATCTCATGGCGCGCTTCCCGTGGATCGTCGCGTTCAGCTTCGGCCTGCTTCACGGTTTCGGTTTTGCCGGCGCCCTCAGCGAGGTCGGCCTTCCGGCTCATGCGATTCCGCTCGCGCTCTTTTTCTTCAACGTCGGCGTCGAGATCGGCCAGCTGCTGTTCATCGCGGCCGTCGTAGCGCTCGGCCTCGGCTGGCGGCGCCTGCGTCTGCCCGAGCCCGCGGCCTGGCCGCGCTGGGCGGCCTACGGTATCGGCTCCGCGGCCGCCTATTGGGTCATCGAGCGCACGCAGCAAGTTTTGCTCTGACCATTCCAAGGCAAGCGCTGGGAGAACAGCCGCTTACACCGGGTTTATTAACCGTTAAAGATCGGCTAACGTAGGCCGTATGACTCCTTCTGCACAGATTCGGCCAGTGCC
>DASTSM010000402.1:0-11424 GCA_035760685.1 Gammaproteobacteria bacterium
CTCGTCGCGGCCGTGACGGATCGGGGCGGCGTCGTCCACCGCCGCGCGATCGGCCTCGCCGCTGCGGCCGCTGCCGCCCCCATGCGCATCGACACGGTCTTTCGCATTGCGTCGGCCTTGCATCGGAGGCGCGGCGGCGTCCTCGTGCACGGTCCGAACGAGACTCACGGCGAACTGCCGCACGCCGGCGGGGGCCTGTACGCATTTCTCGACGGCACTCAGAAATTCGGTTTCAACGTCATGATCGAGACCGAGGCGCGCGCGACGGGACGCCCGGCCGGCACCTACGGCTGGGCCGGCGTCTTCAACACTTACTATTGGGTGGACGCCGCGGCCGGCTTCGCGGCGTGCTGCTCATGCAGGTCAGCCCCTTCTGCGACCCCGGGTGCGTCGAGACCTACCTGTCGTTCGAGCAGGCGGTCTACGCGCGGTAGTGCCGTTCGCCCGCGGTTCGCCCGCGCGGCCGCATCAGGGCTCAATGCCGCCTGCGCCACTCCGAGAGCAGCCCGAAGGCGAGCGCCGTGGCGGTGCCATATAGGAGATGGACTCCGAGGCGCTGCGCCGCGGCGGATCGCGCGCCTGCACTCCTGCCGTTGCCGCGGATCATGCCGAGCACCGAGCGGCCGCCGTCGGCGTTGAAGGCGTGCAGCAACGCGCCGTAGAGCGCGCCGCTCGCGAGCCACGGCATGTTCCTGACGTAAGGCCGCGCCTTGTCGTAAGCCGTGTCGAGCGCGGAGGAGCCTCCGGCCGATGCGAGCAGGCCTCTCGCGCCGCGTGCGGCTCCGCCGGCCGCCTCTCGCGCGGCGGCGGCTCCCGAGGTCAGCGCCCCGCGGGCGCTTTTGCGAAGCTCCTCGGCGCCGTCGAAGCTTCTCGCGAGCCGTTCGGGAATCCGCGCGTTACTACGCGCGCGCTCGACCCAATCCTCCGTCTCGCGAGCGAGACGGCGAGTCTCCTTGCGGAGGCGCTTGGCCTCGCGGCGCAAGCGTTTTCTGACTCGCACCGCCCGCCGGTCGTCGGAGCGCGCAATGGCGACGGCCAGGAAGGCCCCGCCTACGATTCCGGCGAGCGCGCCCGCCGTCACCCATTCTCTACCTTGCATGTCGGCTCGTCTCGATGTGGTTAATCCGAGTCGTCGTTGTGCTGATCGTGCTGATGCTCCGCCGCCGCGCCCACAGCGCCCGCCGCGACATAGCCGCAGCCGCTGATCGGAGCGACCACGCTCAGCAAGAGCAGCAACCATGCGTATCGCTTTCGCATGAGATCCTCCTTTCCTGACTCTGCGTTACGGGTCGTTGCAAGGGCCGTGCCACAGCGCCCCCAGGTCTTGCGAGCTATTGAACGGCCGGGCCGACGCTTTAAACTCGTCGCAAGCGCGCGCCGCACGAAGACACGTCGCAGCCGCGGCGCACTCGATCACGAAAACTAAGGACCGGAGGGGGAATCGATGCGCCGAGTGCCAACCATTGCCTGCGCGTCGCTCGGCGCGCTCGCGTGCGCCGCGACGGCTGCGGCCCAAGGCATCGAGCCCGCACCTGCGTTCGACGCCAAAGATCTCACGGCCCCGCCGCGCGAGCACTGGATCACAAACGGCGGGAACGTCTACAACCAGCGCTATTCGCCGCTGACGGGCCTCAATCGCGACAACGTCGCCATGCTCAAGGCGAAATGGCGCACGGGCATGGGCTCGGGCGCGAGCCGCAAGAACTCGGGCCAAGTGCAGCTTCTCGCCTATGACGGCACGATCTACGCCGTCAACGGCGACGGCGACGCGTTCGCGATCGACGTCGACACGGGCAAGATCCTGTGGACGTACCACGGACGGCCCGATCCGACGAGCGGCAATCCTTTGGGCTGGACGAGCCGCGGTCTCGCGCTCGGCGACGGCAAGGTCTTCATGGCTCAGGTCGACGCGAAGCTCACCGCGCTCGACCAGAAGACCGGCGAACCCGTCTGGTCGGTGCCGGCGGAGCGCTGGCAAGACGGCTTCAGCATCACGTCCGCGCCGCTCTACTACGACGGCATGGTCATCACGGGATTCTCGGGCGGCGAGCTCGGCATCCGCGGGCGCGTGAAGGCGTTCGACGCGCGCGACGGCAAGCTGCTCTGGACCTTCTACACGATTCCGGCGCCCGGCGAGATCGGGCACGAGACTTGGCCGCAGGACAGCGACGCGTGGCAGCACGGCGGCGCGCCCGTGTGGCAGACGCCGGCCGTCGACCCCGAGCTCGGGCTCCTTTATTTCTCGACGGGCAACCCGGGCCCCGATCTGCACGGCGGCGTCCGGGCCGGGGACAACTTGTTCAGCAGCTCGATCGTCGCGATCGATGTCCACACGGGCGAGTACCGCTGGCACTTTCAGCAGGTGCACCACGACCTCTGGGACTACGACTCGCCGAACCCGGTCGTGCTGTTCGACGCCGAGTACGGCGGCCGGCTCAGAAAGGGCCTCGTCGAGGTGTCGAAGACGGGCTGGGCGTACATTCTCGATCGCGAGACGGGTAAGCCGCTTATCGGCATCGACGAGCGGCCCGTGCCGCAGGAGCCGCGGCAGGCGACGGCGGCGACGCAGCCGTATCCGCGCGGCGACGCGATCGTGCCGCACGAGATCGACATCGCGCCCGAGGGCGTCGATCTCGTCAACGGCGGGCGTATCTTCACGCCGTTCTGGACCGAGCCCGTCGCCGTGAAGCCCGGCACGATGGGCGGCGCCAACTGGCCGCCGAGCGCGTACGACCCCGAGACGCACCTGCTCTACGTCTGCGCGAGCGATCGGATCAACACTTTCCGGGCCAGCGACGATCTTCCGGACCCGGGCCCGAACCAGGTCTACATGGGCGGCCGCTTCACGCAGGCCGAGGCCCAGGACCGCGGCATTCTCGCGGCGCTCGACGTCACGACGAACCGCCTCGTGTGGCGCCAGCAGTGGCCGGAGATCTGCTACAGCGGCGCGGTCGTCACGGCCGGCGGTCTCTTGTTCGTCGGCCGCAGCGACGGCCGCTTGACCGCGCTCGACAAGAGCAACGGCCACAAGCTCTGGGAGTTCATGACCGACGCCGGCGTGAACACGACCGTGACGACGTTCGAGCACGAGGGACAACAGCTCGTCGCAGTCCACGCGGGAGGCGCGACGTTCGCGAACTCGAAGCGCGGCGACGGCATCTGGCTCTTCTCGCTGGACGGCACGATCGAATCGCTCGCGCCGGGCGGGCGGCCGGGCGCGGGGCCGTCCGGGCGCGCCCCGTCCGCCGGAGCCGCCGCGCCCGCCGAAGCGGGCGTTGCCGCGGCTCCCGATCTCGCCCACGGCGAGCGCCTGTACCTCGATGCGTGCCAAGCCTGCCACGGCGCGGACGGCGGCGGCGGGCAGGGCGGCGGACCGTCGCTGCGCGACGGGCTCACGCCGGACGTCATCGTCGGCGTCGCCGCCGAGGGGCGCAACAACATGCCCGCCTTCGGCGGCGACTTCTCGGATACGGATCTGCGCGACGTCGCCGCGTCCATCGTGCAGAAGCTGGCCGCTAAGTGAGATGATGCGAAGCCGGCGGGCGACGGCGCGCGCCGGAGAAGCGTTGAGGCGGGGCTTGATCGCTGGAGGTTGAGATATGGCCGTCGATTTCAGAGGACATCCGCTGTTTCCGCCGGGCTTCAACAGCCCCACTCGGTTCGAGGCGGACGTCTACGACTGCGAAGTCTGGGGACAGATTCCGACCGATATTGAAGGAACGTTCTACCGGATGCAGTGCGATTTCGAGTACCCGCCTCCGAAGAACGACTGGGTCACCGGCTTCAACGGCGACGGCCATGTCAGCGCCTTCCGATTCGCGAACGGCTCGGTCGACTTCAAGAGCCGGTACGTCAAGACGGAGCGGCTCATGACGGAGCGGCGCGCGCGCAAGCGCCTCTGGGGCGTTTACCGCAACCCGTACACGGACGATCCTTCCGTCAAGAACATCGATCGCGGCGCGGCGAACACGCACATCTACTGGCACGGCGGCAAGATGCTCGTGCTCAAAGAGGACTCGCTGCCGTACCACATCGATCCCTTCTCTCTCGAGACGCTCGGCCGGTGGGACTTCTACGGCAAGTGGACGGCGACGAGCATGTCCGCGCATCCGAAGATCGATCCGCTGACGGGCGACATGATCGCGTACAGCTATCAGGCCAAGGGCATCCTGACCAAGGACATCGCGGTCTACACGGTCGGGCCCGACGGGCACATCAAGAACGAGGTCTGGCTCGAGTCGCCGTTCCTCGGGATCATCCACGACATTGCGATCACGCAGAAGCACATCCTGATTCCCGTCGTCGCGCGCACGACGAGCCTCGAGCGGCTCAAGTCGGGCGAGCCCATGTGGGAATGGGACGGAAGCCTCCCGACGATGGTCGGCGTGCTGCCGCGCGACGGCGATGCGAAGGACGTGCGCTGGTTCAAAGGGCCCGCGCGAAACACGCTGCACTTCCTCAACGCGACCGATCGAGGCGACAAGATCACGATGGAGCTGCCCGTCTCGGACGAGGAGCGGTCTCCTTCGCACATCAAGCGCTGGACGTTCGATCTGAGCTCGAAGGACGACGCCTTCGAGGAAGAGGTCGTGTGCACGGCCAACGGCGTGCTCGCGCGCATGGACGATCGCTATCTCTCGCTGCCGTACCGCTACGGCTACGTCGGCCACGGCGACCGCGAGAAGCCGTTCGATACGACACGCGCGCCCGCGAACCTCGCCGGGCGGGTCACGAACTGCTTTCGGCGCTTCGATCTCGGCGGCGGATCCGAGCACACGTTCTACGTGGGTCCGGTGCAGAGCTTGCAGGAGCCCTGCTTCGTCCCGCGCAAGGGCGGCAAGGAGGAAGGCGACGGCTACGTGCTCGGCATCGCGAACAACTACGCCGAGATGGCGTCCGAGCTCGTCATAGTCGACGCGCAGCGCATGGAGGAGGGCGCGGTCGCGACCGTGAAGCTGCCGTTCCGGCTGCGCGGCGGTACGCACACGAACTGGTTCTCGGCCGAGGATCTCGAGGGTCAGGAGGCCGGCGTATGAGCGTGGAAGCGCACGGCGTCTTGGATCGGCGCGAGTTCTTCGGACGCGTCGCGCTCGTGGCGGGCGGCATCGCGGTGACGGCGGCGTTGCCGTGGCCGGCCGCCCGCGCGCTCTCGGGCGCGGCACCGCAGGCTCTCGCACGGCAGGCCTCCGCGGCGAAGCTCGCCGATTGGACGATCGACGATCAGTGGGCGCCGGCGCCGCGCTATGCGGACGCTATCGGCTACGCCCGAACGCCGGCGCCGGCCGCGCTCGCGCACGTCGGCTCGATCGACGCGTTGTTCTACGCCTGAGCCTCCGAGTGCGCCCCGCGGCCGGCCGTCACGCGAGCCAATAGGCTATCGCGCGCATCTCGATGCTCGTGCGCGGCGGCACGCCCGTCGGGCACGTCGAGTCGTCGAAGGCGGAGTGCGGCACCTGGCGCGGGGCGCCGGGGTCCGAATCGTAGGTCTTAAAGACGAGCGCCTCGTCGGGCGCCATGCCCGAGTAATAGAACCATCGGTGCGCGGGATTGAAGCGCACGACGAGCCCTTCGAACGACCACTCGGGCCGGCCGGGCTCGTCGAATACGGCGTCGGCGGGCACGAGATCCTCCGGCGCGACGCTGCCCGCGTCGCAGACGGCGAGCGGCACGTCCTGCGGCGGCGGCGTGAGCACGCGCCAGACGTTGTAGTGCGCGAAGCGCCTCAAGGGCCTTTCGTCGTCCCGCGGCCGCGAGCGCTCGGCGAACGCGGCGGCCGTCGGCGCCGACACGTCCACGTGCACGAACCGAGCGGGCCGCGAGTTGCTCCGCCGGCCCGATTCGGCCGAGCGCTCGCCGAACCGCAGCACCCCGGGGCTGCTCACGACGACGCGATCGGCGCCGGACAGCTCGGCGACGAGCCGCTCGATCTCGGGCGCGTGCATGGCGCGGACCTCGGCCGCGTCGCGAAAATTCGCGACGGCGCTTGCGTGGCGGAACAGCGCGAAGCCTTCGCGCTCGAGCGACGGCGGAGCCGCGGCGCCCCGCGCGTCGCGGACCTCGATGCTGCGGGGGTCGAGCACGAGCACGTCGCGCGACGCGTCGTTCGCGTGATAGCGCGGCCGCTCGGTCATCGGGGCCGTGTAATTGACGCGGCCGAAGACGGCGCGGGTTTCCGCGCCGGGAGCCGCAGCCTTCGCGCGGGCCATCGGAGTCCTTCTGGGCGCAAGCCCTCTCCGGGATTGTCACGCCGTCCGCCGCCGTGTCAACCTGCGAAGCGTGTCGACGCGCAAGCCGCCGAGGGTCGCGAGGAGGGCGAACGCATGAGCGCGACGGAAACGAGCGCCGAGATCAGGACCGCACGTCGCCCGCACGGAGCGAAAGGCCCGCGTTCGGGCGAATCGCGCGGTCGCAATGGGCCACGAGGCGCCCGCCATAATTCGTCATTTTTCGCGCAGCAATCCGCCAGTATCGGCGGTCATGCTCTCTCTCCACGGCTGCTCGCTGCATGGAGGGAGTCATGGCGAGACGATGCTTCGACGTTCTGATCTCGGGCGCGGCGCTGATCTTGCTTGCGCCCGTCCTGCTCGCGATCGCGGCTCTGATTCTGCTCGACGACGGAGGTCCGGTGCTGTTCGTGCAGACGCGATGCGGCAGGGACCGCCGCCCCTTTCGCATCTACAAGTTCCGGTCGATGCACGGCGGCGAGATTACGCGCGCGGGCGCGTGGCTGCGCGCCGCCGGCCTCGACGAGCTGCCGCAGCTCGTCAACGTGCTGGCCGGCCACATGAGTCTCGTCGGACCGCGGCCGCTGACTCTCGAGGACGTTCGGCGGCTCGGGTGGGACGATGCCGCGCACGATCTTCGCTGGCGGCTGCGGCCCGGCATCGCGGGTCTCGCGCAGCTCTATGCGGGGCGCGGCGCCCGCGTGTCTTGGTTTCTCGACTGCCGCTACGCGCGGGCGCGCAGCCTCAAGCTGGATCTTTTCGTGCTCTTCGTCACCGCCGCGGTGTCGCTCGTGGGGAAGCGCCGAGTGCGCGCGCTGCTCAGGGCGATTCGCGTGCACGCGGCGCGCCGTTTCACTGCGCGGGCGCTGCTCCGTCGCCGTTCGCCGGCGCCTCGCTTTTCTTTCGCCGATTCCGCGCGAGCCCCTTGAGAACATAGCCGTTGCCGCGGGGCAACGCGGCTCCCGAGCCGGAAGCTGCGGCCCAGCTTGTTCCGGCGGAAGTTTTGGCGCAGACTCGACAACCAAGCAGCGGCGTCTCGCGGCGCCGATGCGAAGGGAAGATAAGAAGAACAGATTTCCGAAGTCGTCGGTTGGGGAACCGCGGCACGAGAGCCGTCAGTCGAGCCGGGAAACGGCCGAATGCGAGGATGGCCGCCGTGCGCGGATCGAGGGTCGACAGCGCAAGATGGTGAGCCGTGTGCGAGAGCCGCCGATGGCCGAGGGCGCGGGATCGCTTTCACCCATCGTTTCGCCCGTACGATTCCCCGCCGCCCAAAGCTTCGAATTCCCGCCGACCTCAATTCATCACGACGTCTACCGCGCTCGAGCCGCGCAGCGGAAGCTCGCGCGGCGCGGCCGCGTGCGCGACGCCGCCATGCCGCCCGAGAGGCGATCGTTCGTGGAGCCGGCTTCCGCAGAGCCGCAGTTTCAAGGGGGAGGAGAGCGGTGCGGTTTTAGGCCGCAGGCCGGCCCGCCGGAGTGAATCCGGCGGGTCGGCTACCCGCATCTCGATCTCGGCGGCGTAGCCTCCTCGATCGTCTTCCGTCGTCGATCGCTCGAGTATTACGCATCTCGCGTCTCGCATCCGGCATCGGTATCCGCATCTCGCATCGGTGTCGCGCCGCTGCGATCGTCGGCCCGCCCTGGTTAGGCGGAAGGACACGATTGCGGTAACCTTTTCCGCTCCGCTCGTGGTCGATGGCAAGGAGACGAGATGAGTATCAGCGAAAAGGCGGCGTCGGCGGAGAGCCTTCCCGAGCGCGCTCGACGCGTCGCGCAGCTTGCGAACGAGCACGCCGCCTATGGGGACCAGCAAGGCAAGCTCGCACAGGCCGTCGTCGACGCGCTGCATCGCGAGGGTCTGTTCGGCATGTGGGTCCCGCGCTCGATCAAAGGTGGAGCCGAGCTCGACGTCGTCTCGTCCCTCGAGGTCATCGAGAACCTCGCGTATGGAGATCCTTCCACGGGCTGGGTGCTCATGGCCGCCGCCCTCGCGATCGGCACCGGCGCCGCCTATCTCAAGGACGAGGCCGTCTCGGAGCTGTTCGGCGGGTCGCGCCTCCCCGTCATAGCGGGGCAGGGCACGCGGCCGGGCAAGGCCGTTCCGAAGGACGGCGGCTTTCTGCTGAGCGGCGCTTGGAGCTTCGCCTCGGGCATCAAGCACGGCACGCACATCCACACGCTCGGAGTCATCGAGGGCACGGGCGAGCCGCGCATCTTCGTATTGCCTGTCGAGAAGGCGAAGCTCATCGACAATTGGGACGTGCTGGGCCTCCGCGCGACCGGCAGCATCGACTACACGATCGACTCGGTGTTCGTGCCCGAGGCCTACACGCATTTCGCGACGACGGAGACGCCGCTGCGCGGCGGGAGCCTCTACACGATCGGCATCATCGGGTTTGCGGGCATGTGCCATTCGGGTTGGGCCTGCGGGATCGGACGGCGCGCGCTCGACGAGCTCGCGGCCTACGTGCGCTCCAAAGGCGGCCGTGCGGGAACGCTCGCCGAAAGCGACGGCTTCCTCGAGCAGTACGCGGAGGCCGAGGGCCGATATCGCGCCGCCCGCGCGCTCGTCTACGAGACCTGGTTCGACATCAACGAGACGCTGTCTCGCGGCGACAAGCTCAGCGTCAGGCAGCACTCGCTCATGCGGCTCGGCCTCGCGCATTCGACGTGGTCGGCGCACGAAGCCGCGGCGTTCGCCTACAAGTCGATGGGCACGACGGCGCTTCGCGCTGGCACGATGCAGCGGCTCTTTCGGGACATGCACGCGGGGACGCAGCACGTCACCTCGTCGGCGCCGGTGTTCACGGCGATCGGCCGGGAGCTCGGCGGCCTCGCGGAAGGCAAGCGCTGGGTATTCCTGAATCTCGTGGACTGAGCAGCAGCTGCTTCGATCCGAAGGGGTTCGGCGCGGCACGCAAAGAAAAGAATCGGAGCCGGCGCAACGAGGCCGGCTCGCGCGTCACGAAGGGGAGGTGCCATGCGATCCCGTTTGGTTAAGGCGTTCGCCTGCGCAGCAGGTCTTTCGATGGTCGCCTGCGGTGCGCCTCGTGCGCAGGAGGCCTCCGCCCCGTCCTCGTCCATCGATGCACGCATCGACCGGCTCGCGGCCGAGGTGCAGGCCGCGGAGGACGTGAGCGCGATCAAGCGCCTCCAGCGCGCGTACGGCTACTACGTCGACAAAGGCATGTGGGAGGACGTCGCGCAGCTCTTCGCGGACGACGCCGTGGCGAACTACCCGGCCGGCGTCTTCGTCGGCAAGACGAGCATTCGCGAGCACCTCTACATGAACGTCGGCGGCGGCAAGATGGGCGACATCGGCCTCGGCGACGGGCGGCTCTACGACCACATGAACATCCAGCCGGTCGTGCACCTCGATCCCGGCGGACGCACGGCCAAAGGGCGCTGGCGGGCGTTCGCGATGTTCGGCAACTTCGGCGGCGCCGCGGTCTGGGCCGAGGGCATCTACAACTTCACCTACGTCAAGGACCACGGGGCCTGGAAGATTCATACGCTCGACTACAACGCCGGCTTCGGTGCTCCCTACGACACGGGCTGGGTAGCGCCGACGTCGCCCCGGCCGCCCGGCGGCGGCCGGACGCTCCCGCACCCGCCCGATCGGCCCCGCAACATGCCGTGCGAGGGCTTTCCGGCCGCGTGCATCCCGCCGTTTCATTACAAGAACCCGGGCAGCGGCGGCGGCGGAGCGGTGTGGACCTTGCCGGACGGAGCCGGGACGGCGAGGGCCGCGGACGACGCGGCGAACGGCAACGCCAACGCCAACGCCAACGGCAACGCTAACCCCTCGGAGGGAGGCGGCTCGGTGGCGCCGTCGCCCGAGCAGCGGCGCCGGATCGACGAGCTCGCTTCGCGCGTCGAGCGGCTTCACGCCGAGCAGCAGATTGAGAACCTCGTCAAGATCTACGGCTATTACGTGGACCAGCGGATGTGGGACGACGTCGCGAATCTCTTTTCCGACGAGGGCACCATCGAGATGGGGCAGCGCGGCGTCTACGTGGGCAAGTCGCGCATTCGCGCCTTCCTGAACCTGCTAGGTCCCGAAGGCCTCGAGGACGGCGATCTCAACGACCACGTGCAGCTGCAAGCGATCGTGACGGTCGCGCCGGACGGGCGCACGGCCAAGGCGCGGAGCCGCGAGCTAGCGATGACGGGCGTGTACGAGAGCCACGGCGAGTGGAGCGAAGGCGTCTACGAGAATACGTTCGTGAACGAGGACGGCGTCTGGAAGTTCAAGTCGCTGCGCTTCTACCCGACGTTCATCACGGACTACGACAAAGGCTGGGCCAAGGACGCGAAGCCCGTGCCGACGGCGAGCGAAACATTGCCGCCCGATCGCCCGCCGACGGACGTCTACGAGATCTATCCGAAGGCGCACATCCCGCCGTACGACTACACGAATCCCGTGACGGGCGAGCCGCCGCACTATCCGAGCGGCGCGGGACGGCCGAGCGATAAAGCGATCGCGGCGGTGCTCGCGCCCGTCCTGACGGCGAAGGCGCAGCAGAGCCGGACGCACGACGCTCTGGCCGAGCTCGCGGAGGCCGAGCGTCTCGTCGGCCGGGTCAAGGACTATCACGAGATCGAGAACCTCGAGAACGCTTACGGCTACTATCTCGACAAGAATCTCTGGAACGATCTCGCGGACCTCTTCGCGACCGACGGCTCGATGGAGCTCGCGCAGCGCGGCGTCTACACCGGCCGCGAGCGGGTGCGGGGCTTTCTGTTCGCCGCGTTCGGGGCCGAAGGTCCCGTCGAAGGGCGGCTCGGCAATCATGTCCAGATGCAACACGTCATCGACGTCGCCCCCGACGGACGGAGCGCCAAGATCCGCGCCCGCATGCTGCAGCAGCTCAACTTCGGCGGGCGCCCGTCGCTAGGTGCGGCGATCTACGAGAACGAGGCCGTGAAGGAAGACGGCGTGTGGAAGTTCGAGAAGGTCCACGCCTACAACACTTGGACCGCGAGCTACGAGGGCGGCTGGGCGAAAAATCCGGGCCGTCGGGTCCCGGGACCGAGCGCGAGCTACCCGCCCGATGCGCCGCCGACGTTCGTCTTCGAAATGTTCCCGAAGGTCTACGACATACCGTTCCACTATTCGAATCCCGTGACCGGCGCCGATAAGGATCGAAAAGACGAGAAGGAAGAGAAGGGCGGGAAGGAATCGAGCGCGCCGTGAG
>DASTSM010000403.1:0-27428 GCA_035760685.1 Gammaproteobacteria bacterium
TTACAGCAAGCCCTGGACCGTCGCCTGGGACATTCCCTGGAACGCGGGGCAGGAGCTTGCCGAGTACATCTGCCAGGAGAACAACAAGTATCTGCTCGACCTCAAGGACGACTTCGGTCAGCCGTTCTTCCAGAACGGAGAGGTCACTCCCGCCGACTTGAAGTAAAAAATGGGGTCTGACCCCATTTTTCGGCTTGCCGCCGTCACTTCGCGAACAGCTCCTTGAGGCCGCCCGCGATCAACGTGGAGACGTCGAGCAGGATGCGCGGCAGCGCGATGCCGGCCGGGGCGACGAGGTACTTCGGCTCCCAGACGGGCAGGAACTTCGTCTTGTAGTGGCGCAGGCCTTCGAAGTTGTAGAAGTGCTCGCCGTGCCGGAAGACGAAGTTGCCGATCCGATGCCACGCGGGCGCAAGCGGGTGCTGCTCGAGCCCCGCGAGCGGCGCCATGCCGAGGTTGAACCACGCGTAGCCTTGGTCCTTCGCCCACAGCATGAGCTCGATGAACAGGAAATCCATGGCGCTGCGCGGCGCGTCCGGGCCGAAGCGCATGAGATCGACCGAGAGCTCGCGCTTCGTGCTCGTGCTCCATAGATTCGCGAATGCCGCAGGCTCGCCGTTGCGCCGCACCATCGCGACGTCGAAGCGCCTCACGTAATCCGGAACGAACGCACCGACCGAGAAGTGCTTCTCGGCCGTCGACTTGTCCTCGAGCCAGCCGTCCGAGATGCGCGCGAGGACCGGCATGATCTCCTGCACGCAGCCCGCGCGCACGACCTCGAAGGTCGCGCCGTCTCGCAGCGCGCGCCGATGCGATTGCCGCAGGTCCGCGCGGCTGCTTCCGTCGAGCGAGAAGCGCTCGAGCGGGACGCGGGCCTCCTCGCCGAGCTTGAGCGCGGCGAGCCCGAGGTCGACGTAGAGCCCGAGGCGCTCGCGGCTCGCCTGATAGAAGACGGCCCAGGCGCCGTGCCGATCGGAAAGCTCGCGGAACCGCCACACGAGCTCGTCGCCGGCGGCCGTGGGCCCGACGGGATCGCCGAGCGCCACCCAGCTTCGGCCCGCGACCTGATACATGACGAACGCGCTCGCATCGTCGCTGAACAGGAGGCGCTTGTCGCCCATGAGCGCCGCGTTCGCGAACGTGTGGTCCGACACGTCGATGACGCGCCGCGCCCTCTCGAGGTCTTCGGCCGTCGAGATCGCGGGCTCCGGGCGGGCCGGCCGCAGCAAATTGAAGAGCAGCAGCGCCGCGCCGACGACGCTGACGAGCAGCGAGGCGCGCAGCATGCGCGGCGCGTCGCCGTGAAACGCGAACGTCCAAAAGAGGTCGTCCGAGTACGAGACGTTGCGGTATGCAAGCATGCCGATCCAGATCGTCGCCGCGATGACGCCGACGATGCTGATCGCCCACGCCGGGGTGAACCGCTCGGCGAGCAGCGACGCGGGCCGATAGAACGCGCTCCGGCCGAGCATGAGCACCGCAGCGACGACCGCGAGCAGAACGGCCTCCTCGATGTCGAGGCCCTTGAGCAGCGACGCCGCGATGCCGGCCGCGAGCAGCGCGAGGGTGATGTGATACGCGGTCGCGACGCGCCGGCGCAAAGCGCCCGCGAGCACGACGAGGCAGAGCCCGACGAGGCTGCCGACGAGATGCGAAACCTCGAGAATCGCGAGCGGCAGCAGCTCGCGCAGGGCCGTGATGCGCGCATCGATGCTCGGCGTCGCGCCCGACAGCAGCAGCACGAAGCCGGCGACGAACGTGAGGATCGCGGCGACCTGCGGCACGAGCGGCGCAATGTACGCCGACGCGAGCGCCTGCGCCTTCGTCAGGTGCGCGCGCTTCAGCCGCAGCTCCTCGCCGAGAAAGAGCAGCGCGCCGAGCGCGAGCGGCGCGAGATAGTAGACGGCGCGATAGGCGAGCAACGAGCCGAGCAGCTGCTCGACCGGCAGGTCCGGCAGCACGAGCACGATGACCGCCTCGAAGACGCCGAGCCCGCCCGGCACGTAGCTCAGCAGGCCGGCCGCGACCGCCGCCGCGTAGAGACCCGCGAACGCGGGAAAGCCGATCTCCGCCTTCGCGGGCAGCAGCACCCAGAGCACGGCGGAGGCGGAGACGAAATCGGCGATGCCGAGCGCGAGCTGCCCAAGGCCGATCGCGGCTCCCGGCTCCCGCAGCGCCCACCCGCGGATCTCGAAGGGACTCCGCCCGAACGACGCCCAGAGCACGTAGCCGACGACGATCCCGAGCAACAGCGTGCCCGTAAGCACGGTCCAGGCCTCGTGCAGGCGCAGGGCCGCCGCGGTCTCGGAAGGCTCGATGAGCAGCGAGAGGCCGGCGAGCGCGCCGAGCCCGAGCAGCGCCGTCACGGCGCAGAATCCCGAAACGGTCGCGACGTCGACGGCCGTGAGCCCCCGGCCCGCGTAGAGCCGGAGGCGCACCGCGGCGCCCGTGAATCCGGCGAGCGTCATGTTGTTGCCGAAGGCGTAGGCGATGAACGCCGTGAACAGGGTCCGGCCGTAGGAGACTTTCTTGCGCACGTAGCGCAGCGCGAGAAGGTCGTAGAAGCCGAGCAGCCAATAGCTCAGCGCCGCGAGCCCGAACGCCGTCGCGAGCTGCGCGCCCGAGATCGAGCGGATCTCGCGCAGCATGCGGCCCACGTTGAAGTGCGCGAGCTCGCGATGCAGCACGAACGCCGCAATGCCGAAGACGGCGAAGGCGGCGAGCGGCCGAAGCCACAGCAGTCTTCGGGGAAGAGACGCGGAACCGTGCGTTTCGCTGCTGCTCACGGCCTCTGTTCGCGGCTTGATGGCGCGGCTCCCGAGCCGATCCCGAGCTCGCGCAGCAGCAACGCGATGAGATCCGTGTCGTCCTTCACGCGGTGGGCGCCCGTGTGCTCGACGACGCGCATCCCCGGAACCGGATGCTTGCAGAGCGTATCGTCTTCGTCCTCGCCGTAGGCGCAGATCATCGGGATGCCGCTGAGCTTCTCGACCTCGGGCCGGGTCGGAACGTCGGTGGGGCGCGCGATGTCCCGAAACAAGTCGTCGAAGTGGAACGCGAAGCTCGCGTGCTCGCTGAGACCGACGAAGGCGATCGCCCGGATGCGCTCGCGCAGGTCCTCGGGCCAGCGGTTCACGACGAACGCCGTCCAGTCGGCGCCGCGCGAGTAGCCGACGATGACGAGCGCATCGCGATGCGATGCCGCGAGCTCGGCGCGCACGGGCCCTTCGAGATCCGCGGCGATCTGCTCCGGGGTCCTCGCTCGATGCGCGAGATAGGTCCGGGTCTTGAGGCCGAGCACGGGCGATCCGGCCGCGACGGCGGTTTCGGCGAAGCCGCGCGGAAACGGAGCCCAGTCCCCGTCGCCGGTCAACAGGAGCACGAGGGGGCCGTCGGTTCCGGCCGCGGCCGGCAGGCGAACGAACGGATCCGCGGCGGAGGCCGCCGCGAGCGCTGACCAGAGACAAAGAAGTGCCGCGGCAAGCATCGACGCGACTGCACGACCATCCATTGCCGTTCCGCTCCGTGGGCCCATAAAAAGCGCGCCGATGTTACACCGTTTGTCTCGCGTGCCGGATGAAAGACCCGTTACCCTCGGCCGCGGGAGAGCCGCGGCTTGGATGCCGTGGCACGGGATTTGAATAATGAGCCTATCTCGATCATCGGCCAAGCCTTCCCGCATGAGTGAACCCACGCAGCTCGAGGAGGGGCCGGACCTCGGCCTCGGCACGCACGTCGCGCTCGTGACGGGCGCGACCTCGGGGCTCGGGCGGGCCGCCGCCGTCGCGCTCGGCCGCGCGGGCGCGGCCGTCGCCGTGAATCACCTCCCGGGCGACCGGACGGCGGCCGAGGAGGTCGTGCGCGAGATCGAGCGCGGCGGCGGCCGCGCCCGGCCGGTCTGCGCGGACGTGAGCCGCGAGCGCGACGTCGCGGCGATGTTCGGCGAGATCGTCGGGGACTTCGGCACGTTGCACGTGCTCGTCAACAATGCGGGCATCGAGGACGGCGCCCCGTTCGCGCAGCTCACGCTCGAGCAGTGGCAGCGCGTCATCGACGTGAACCTCACCGGACAGTTTCTCTGCGCGCGCGAGGCCGTCCGGGAGTTCGAGCGCCGCGGCATGCAGCCGGAGGTGTCGTGCGCGCTCGGCAAGATCGTCTGCATGAGCTCCGTGCATCAAGCGATCCCGTGGGCCTTTCAGACGAATTACGCCGCATCGAAGGGCGGCGTCATGCTGCTCATGAAATCGATGGCGCAAGAGCTCGCGCAGAAGCGCATCCGCGTGAATGCCATCGCGCCGGGGGCGATTCGCACGCCGATTAACCGCGACGCCTGGGGAACGAAGGACGCGCTCGGCAAGCTGCTCGACCTGATTCCCTACGGGCGCATCGGCGAGCCGGCGGACGTCGCGCAGGCCGTTCTATGGCTCGCCTCGGATTTCTCCGATTACGTCAACGGCACGACGGTTTTCGTCGACGGCGGCATGTCACTCTACCCGGCATTCCGCGGCAACGGTTGATTCTCTCGCCCCGCGCATGAGCAAGCCCATCGAGGACTACGGCTACATCGGCAATTGCCGCACCGGCGCGCTCGTCGCGCGCGACGGATCGATGGACTGGCTCTGCCTGCCCCGCTTCGACAGCGACGCCTGCTTCGCCGCGCTGCTCGGCACCGAAGACAACGGCTTTTGGCGCCTCGCCCCGGCCGGCGAGGTGCGGCGCGTCACGCGCCGCTACGTGCCGGAAACCGCCGTGCTCGAGACGACGTTCGAGGCCGAGGGCGGCAAGGTCACGCTCGTCGACTTCGTGCCGACCACGGACGACGAGGAATACGTCGACGTCATACGCCTCGTGCGCGCCGACGAGGGCCGGGTGCGCATGCGTATGAACCTCAAGATCCGCTTCGGCTACGGCCGCATCGTGCCCTGGGTCACCCGGCAGGACTACGGGCTCCGCGCCGTGGCGGGGCCCGACGGCCTCGAGCTGCACA
The DNA here is from genome assembly GCA_035760685.1 of Gammaproteobacteria bacterium. GTDB lineage: Bacteria > Pseudomonadota > Gammaproteobacteria > Steroidobacterales > Rariloculaceae > ZC4RG20. The sequence continues at coordinate 4,988 of DASTSM010000403.1, forward strand.
CGCCCGTCGACACGCACGGCGAGGACTTCAGCACAGTAGCCGAGTTCACGGCCGGCGACGGCGCCGTCGTGCCGTTCGTGCTGAGCTACCATCCTTCGCATCGGCCCGCGCGCCCCATCGGCCGGCACAGCGAACGGCTGCGCGAAACCGTCGAGTGGTGGCGCGAGTGGTGCGCTCGCTGCCGCTTCAAGCGCGGCGAGGAGCATCACTGGCGCGAGCCGGTCATGCGCTCTCTGATCACCCTGAAGGCGCTGACGTTCGCACCGACGGGAGGCATCGTCGCGGCGTCGACGACCTCCCTGCCCGAGGCGCTCGGCGGCGTCCGCAACTGGGACTACCGCTACTGCTGGATCCGCGACGCGACGCTGACGCTCTACTCGCTCATCGTCTCGGGCTACATCCACGAGGCGCAGGAGTGGCGCAAGTGGCTGCTGCGCGCAGTGGCGGGCGATCCGCGCCAGCTCCAGATCATGTACGGGCTCGGCGGCGAGCGCAGGCTCACGGAGGTCGAGCTTCCGTGGCTGCCGGGCTACGAGAACAGCCGGCCGGTGCGCATCGGCAACGCCGCGTTCGAGCAGCGCCAGCTCGACGTGCCGGGCGAGATCATGGACGTGCTGCACGTCGCGCGGAAATTCGAGCTCGAGTACGACGACCGTTCCTGGGAGCTGCAGAAGGCGTTCCTCGCGCAGCTCGAGCAGGACTGGAAAAATCCCGACGCAGGCATCTGGGAGATGCGCGGCGGGAAGCGACACTTCACCTACTCGCGCCTCATGTGCTGGGTCGCCTTCGATCGGGGCGTGCGCGCCGTCGAGAGCTTCGGGCTCGAGGGGCCCGTCGACCGCTGGCGGCGCGTTCGCGACGAGATTCGCGACGACATCTGCCGCAACGGCTGGAACGACAAGAAGCGGAGCTTCGTGCAGTACTACGGCGGCGACGGGCTCGACGCCTCGCTGCTGCTCATGGCCGAGGTGGGATTCCTGCCCGCTTCCGACCCGCGCTACCGGGGCACGGTCGAGGCGATCGAGCGCGAGCTCATGGACGACGGCCTCCTGCTGCGCTATCGCTCCCACGAAGCGCCCGACGGGCTGCCGGCCGGCGAAGGCGTCTTTCTCGCGTGCAGCTTCTGGCTGGCGGACGCCTACGTCCTCTTGAAACGGTACGACGACGCCGAGGCGCTATTCGAGCGTCTGCTGTCGCTCCGCAACGACCTGGGCCTGCTCGCCGAGGAATACGATCCGCGCGCGAAGCGGCAGCTCGGCAACTTCCCGCAGGCGTTCTCGCACATCGGGCTCATCAATACGGCGAACAACCTGGCCTCGGCGCGGGGCCCCGCCGCCCATCGCGCGGACGACGGACATTGACGCCGACGGCTTCGAGCGGACCGGCGGCGTTTGCGGCTTGCCGCGGACCGGCGGCGTCTACGGTTTCGCGCGGACCGGCACCGTCTACGGCTTGCCGCCGACCGCCGGCCCTTGGCTCACGCGCACGAGGTCGCCGGGGCGCAGCCATTTCTTGAACGCCGCCTCGACGTCGTCAGGCGAGAGATCGATGTAGCGCCGCGCCGCGTTCAGCGGCTCGTCGAGCGGAAGGTCCTGCATCGTGCGGCCGATGAAGGCTCGCGCGATCGCCTCGACGCTCGCCTCGCCGAGCGGGATTTGCCGCAGCAGCATGGCTTTGACGCGGCGCAGCTCGCCTTCGGCGACGGGCTCGCTCTGCATGGCCTCGATCTCGCGCCGAATGATTCCGGCGGCGCGGTCGACGTTCTCCGGATCGGACGCGTACTGCACGAGATACACGCTTCGATTCGGCCCCGCCTGAAGATCGCTGCCGACGGAGTACACGAGGCCCGCCTTCTTCCTGAGCTCGACGCTGAGCCGCGAGGAATAGAAGCCGCCGCCGAGCACGGCGTTGCCGAGCGTGAGCGCGTAGTAGTCCTTGTCCGCCCGCGAGAGCCCGAGCGTCTCGCCGAGCACCACGGAGTCCTGAACGCGCGTCGCGTCCGGCACGGCGACGACGGCGGCATCGTTCGGGGGCGCCTTCGGCAGATGAGTCGGCGGCTTCGGCCCCTCGGCCTTCCACGCGCCGAAGTACTTCTCGATGACGGCGGCGGCCTTGTCGGGCTCGACGTTGCCGATCACGACGATCGTCGTGAGGTCGGGCCGGAACGCATAGCGGTAGTACTCGAGCACGTCGTCGTGAGTGAGTCCCTTGACGGTCGCCTCGGTCGGCTCGCGCAGGCTCGGATCGGACTCGGGGAACAGCGCTTCCCGCAGCGCGCGGCCGCTCAGGTGGCCCGGCGTATCGTTCCGCCTCGCGACGATGCGCGCGAGCTGATCGCGCATGATCGTGAACGCGTTCGCAGGCAGCGCGGGACGAAGCTCGTTCTCCGCGAGGAGCTCGACGCCGCGCTCGAAGTCCTTCGCGAGGACCTTGACCGCGAAGTCGCTGCCCGCCCGCTCGCCGGCGCCGATCGCGTCGAGCGCCTGCTGGAACGCGAGCCGGTCGAGCCGCTCCGTGCCGAACGGGAAGAGCTGCTCGAGCACGCTCGCGACGCCCTCCTTGCCCGCCGGCTCCTCGAGCTCCGGACGGTTCTCGATGCGGCCGTAGACGCTGATCGTGTCGCTGACGTCCTCGGGCTGCACGATGAGCGTGAGGCCGTTCGAAAGCGTGCTCACCTTCGGGTCCGTCGTGAGCTTCGGCGCGGGCAGCCGGGCGAGCGCCGAGGCCGCCCATTCCGGCAGCTCGGTGTCCTCGGGCTTGCCGAGCTCGATCTTCTCCTCTCCGCCGACGTTCGCCGTGCTCGGGGTGGGCGCTCCCGAGCCGTGCGGCACCATCGTGGCCGTAACGGCATGCGAGAGATCGAGATACTTCGCGGCGACGCGCTTGACGTCCTCGGGCGTGACGCGCTCGATGCGCTCGAGATCCTGATCGGGCGTCGTCAGGCCGTAGACCGCGACGGCCTCGGACCACACGGCGGCGAGACCGTCGATCGAGTTCTTCTGAAACTCCGCCTGGCTTCGCTCCTGCATCTTCGCCGCCTCGACGAGCTCGGCCGGCACGCCGTTCTTCGCGACGTCCTCGAGGATCGCGCGGACGAGGCCGTCGACGGCCTTGGGGTCCTGCTCGGCCGTGAAGGCCGCGGCCGCGTACGCCATGCTCGCGGTCGGCATCGGGTCGAAAGCGAACGAAGCCCCGACGACCTTGCCCTCGGCTGCGAGCCCGACGAGATCGAACCGCTCGCTGTTCAGCACGTCCGCGAGCACCTCGAGCGCGGGGAAGTCGGGACTCTCGAGGCCGGGCAGGCGGAACGCGATCATCTGCGTGCCGGTCGCGCGGCTCGTGTCGACTTGGAACGTCGCGGGCTCCACGCCGGCGAGCTCGAAGCGCGGCCGCTCGGGCAGCTTGCTCGCCTCGATGCCGCCGAAGAGATTCTTGACGGAGGCGATCGTCGCATCGGGCTCGACGTCTCCCGCGACGACGAGGATCGCGTTGTTCGGCGCGTACCAGGAGTCGTGGAAGCTCGCGATCATCTCGGCCGTCGTCTTCTGGAACGACGGGCGCGAGCCGAGCGCGTCGTGCTCGTAGGGCGTGCCGGCGAAAAGGGCGGCGCGCAGCTTCGAGTAGAGCACGTACGCCGGCTGCGAGAGATCCTGCGCGACCTCCTGCTCCATGGCGCCGCGCTCCTGCTCCCATGCCGCCGCCGTCGCGGAGATCGCGCGCATGCGCAGCGCCTCGATGTGCAGCGCGACGTCGAGGTCCTCGGCCGGCACCGTGAAGAGATACTGCGTCAGCGTCTCGCGCGTGTTCGCGTTGAAGTCCCCGCCCATGACGTTGCCGATCGCGGCGAGCTGATCGGCGCTGAGCCCCGGGCTGCCGCGAAACATCATGTGCTCCTCGACGTGCGCCATGCCGGGGAAGCCCTCGGGCGATTCGTTCGAGCCCACGAGGTAGTTCATCGAAATCGCGGCGACCGGCGCGAGCGTGTTGCGCACGACGATGACGCGCAGGCCGTTGTCGAGCGTCGCGCGCACGACTTCCGTATCGGGAGCGGCGCGCGCCGCGGTGGGAGCATGCGCTGCGAAGAGCGCGGCGGCGGCCAGCAGCGGCGCGAAGAGCGCGTGCGGCCGGCGACGCGCAGCGCGTGCCGCGTCGAGAGATTGTCGTGCGTTCATTGCGTCGCTGCCTCCTCGCCTGCTCTCACCATCGTCCCGATCGCTGCCTGCCGCTCGATCACGGTTTCGATTCCCGTTGCGATTCCGATTTCGATTCCGATTTCGATTCCGATCCCGACTCCAATGCCTTGCCGTCCCGCGCGCCGGTGCCGGGCGCCGGCCCGTCGAGCTTCCATGCGGAGCGAATCTCCGCCACGAGCTCGTCGACCGGCCGCCGGACGTCGAGCTCGAGCGCGTCGGCCGGCGGCTCGAGAGTCTCGAGCTGGCTGCCGAGCAGCTCCGGCGGCATGAAGTGCCGGCGCCGCCGCATGCGGCGCGCGATGAGCTCGGGCGGACCTTTCAAGAATACCAGGCGAACGCCGGCGCGCTCGACTCCGAGCAGCGCCCGGCTGTGCGCGGTCAACGCGGAGCACGCGAGGACGGCGAGGCGTCCCGGGGCCAGCCACTCGTCGACGAGCTCTCGAAGCCGACCGAGCCACGGCAGCCGGTCCGCCTCGTCGAGCGGCTCGCCGCGGCGCATCTTCTCGACGTTTGCGGCCGGATGGAAGTCGTCCGCGTCGAAGAAGGCCGCGCCCGTCGCGCGGGCAAGCGCTCGGCCGATCGTGGTCTTGCCGCTGCCGCTGACGCCCATGATCACGATCACCATCCGGCGGGCCCTTTCGCGATTCGCGACATTACCGGGCCGAAATCGAAGCCCGCGCCGGGCTCTTGGTTTGCCGCACCCCGCGCGGGAATCGGCTCGGAGGCGCGGCACACCTTTTGCATCGAGCGTTCCGACGCCCCGACATCAACGTCGGCGCGCGCCGCACGATGTTCGTGGGCAGGCATGTGCGAGCGTCGGTGTTGCCAATGTCTCTCGCGAGATGAATGACCATCAACGGCTGACGAATCAGGCCTATCTTGCCGCCATCGTCGAGTCCTCGGACGACGCGATCCTGTCCAAGAATATCGAGGGCATCATTCAGTCGTGCAACCCCGCCGCCGAGCGCATCTTCGGCTACCGGCCCGAGGAGCTCATCGGACAATCGGTCCGCATCCTGATCCCGACCGAGCGCCAGAGGGAAGAGGACGAGATCCTCGGCCGCATCCGCCGCGGCGAGCGCGTCGACCATTTCGAGACGGTGCGCTTGCGAAAGGACGGGACCGCCATCGACGTTTCGCTCACGATCTCGCCCGTGCGAGGACCTTCCGGCGGAATCATCGGCGCGTCGAAGATCGCGCGCGATATCACCGAGCAGAAGAAAGCTCGCATGGCGCAGGCGTATCTCGCAGCCATCGTCGAGTCGTCCACCGACGCGATCATCTCGAAGGACCTGAACGGAATCGTGCGGTCATGCAATCCGAGCTGTGAGCGAATCTTCGGCTATTCGACAGCCGAGCTCGTCGGCCGCTCCATTCACGTTTTGGTCCCGCCGGACCGGCGCGCGGAGGAGGACGAGATTCTCGCGAGCGTTCACCGCGGAGAACGCGTCGATCACTTCGAGACCGTGCGCGTCGCGAAGGACGGCCATGAGGTCCCCATCTCGTTGTCGGTCTCCCCGGTGCGCGATGCGGCCGGGCGGATCATCGCCGTCGCGAAGGTGGCGCGCGACACCACCGAGCAGCGCCGCGCCGTCGAGGCCGTCGCCGAGCAACGCGAGTGGTTCGAAACGACGCTCAGGAGCATCGGCGACGCCGTGATCGCCACCGACGTCCAAGGCAACGTCGTGTTCATGAATCCGGTCGCGGAGCGTCTCACGGGCTGGACGCTCGATCGTGCGCGAGGGCGTCCCTGCACCGAGGTATTCGACATCGTCAACGAAGAGACCCGGCGCACGGTCGAGAACCCCGTCATGCGCGTCCTCGCCGAAGGCGTCGTCGTCGGCCTCGCCAATCACACGACGCTGATCTCGGCCGACGGGACGGAACGGCCGATCGACGACAGCGGCGCGCCGATCCGCAACAGAGACGGCCGGATCATCGGCACCGTGCTGGTATTCCGCGACATCGGCGAGCGGCGGCGAGCGGAGGCGGACCGGCGCAGCGCCGCCGCCGAGCGCGAGCGCCTGCTCGCCGCGGAGCGCGCGGCGCGCGCCGACGCGGAGCGCGCCAGCCGAGTGAAGGACGAGTTCATCGCGATGGTCTCGCACGAGCTGCGGACGCCCTTGAACGCGATCCTCGGCTGGGCGCAGCTCATGATGCAAAGCCGAGCCGATGCCGACGTGCTACGGCGCGGCGTCGACGTCATCGCGCGAAACACCCGCATCCAGGCGCAGCTCATCTCCGATCTGCTCGACATGAGCCGGATCCTCTCAGGGAAGCTTCGTCTCTCGATCGAGAAGGTGGATCTGCCGGAGGTCATCGGGAACGCGCTCGAAGCGGTGCAGCAGGCCGCCAAGAACAACGGCATCACGGTCGATGCCGAAATCTCTCCGACGCCGCCGATCGCGGGCGACCCGGCGCGACTGCAGCAGGTGGTCTGGAATCTGCTCTGGAATGCCGTGAAGTTCACGCCCGAAGGCGGCAACGTCCACGTGCGGCTGCGCAGCGTGGGACCCGACGCGGAGATTACGATCAAAGATACGGGGATCGGCATCCGCCCGGACGTTCTCCCGCAGATTTTCGAGCGGTTTCAACAGGGCAACCCGGCCATCACGCGCCGGTTCGGCGGGCTCGGCCTCGGGCTCACGATCGCGAAGCACCTCGTGGACCTGCATGGCGGCACGATCCGTGCGGAAAGCGCAGGCGAGGGCCGCGGCGCGACCTTCACGGTCGTGCTGCCCTCGAGCGCGCTGCCGGAAGCCCGCGGACCGTCGGAAACGCCCGAGGTCGACAGACACGATGGGGCCGCGCCGGCCGAGCTGCTCGACGGCATGCGGATCCTCGTGGTCGAGGACGAGAGCGACACGCTCGACTTCCTGAAGCGCTTTCTCGAATCGCACGGCGCCGAGGTCGTCACGGCCCGGTCGGCCGTCGACGCGCTCGCACTCGTTCCGGAGTCGCGCTTCGACTTCCTGGTCAGCGACATCGGCTTACCCGACGTCGACGGCTACGAGTTCCTCCAGCGCATTCGCCGTCTGGACGTCCGCGCTTCCGGCGGCATGCCGGCGATCGCTCTGACCGCTTACGTCCGCGCCGAGGACCGCAAGGCGGCGTTCCAGGCCGGCTACCAGGCGCATCTCTCGAAGCCCGTGGAGCCCAACGAGCTGCTCGAGACGATCGCGAATCTCGCGAGGCTGTCGCCGCGCGAAGGCGGTCCGACCGGCTGAGCGCAAGCGAGCGCCGGCGCCCTCAGAGCCGGTCGGCATCCTTCCCGATGCGCGCCGGCGCGCCAAGCGCAACGAGCGCGGGCGGCACCTCGACGCTGCCGTCCGGCGCTTGGTAGTTCTCGAGCACGGCGATCAGCGCGCGGCCGGTGACGGCCGTGCCGTTCAGCGTGTGCACGTGCTCGAGCCTGCCGCCGCCCCGGCGGTAGCGCACGCCGAGGCGTCGAGCCTGATAGTCCGTCGTGTTCGAGGTCGACGTGATCTCGCGGTAGCGCTCCTGCCCGGGGAACCACGCTTCGATGTCGTACTTCTTGGCCGCGGGCCCGCCGAGGTCGCCGGCCGCGATGTTGACGACGCGATACGGCAGGCCGAGCTCCTGCACGAGCTCCTCCTCGATCGCGAGCAGGCGGTCGTGCTCGTAGCGCGAGTCCTCCGGCCGGCAGTAGACGAACATCTCGACCTTGTCGAACTGATGCACCCGGAACATGCCGCGCGTGTCCTTGCCCGCGGCGCCGGCCTCGCGCCGGAAGCACGTCGAGTATGCGCAGTAGCGGCGCGGCAGGGTCTCCTCCGGGAGCTCCTCGTGCGCGTGAAACGCCGCGAGCGCGACCTCGGACGTGCCCGTGAGATAGAGCTCGTCGCGCTCGACCGCGTAGATGTTCACGGCGTCGGTCGGAAAGAAGCCGGTGCCGTACATCGCCTCCTCGCGCACGAGCACGGGCGGCAGCATCGGCGTGAAGCCCTTCGCGACGAGCCGATCGAGCGCGAAGCGGTAGAGCGCAAGCTCGAGCAGGACGAGCTCGCCGACGCGGTAGACGAACCGCGCCCCGGAGACCTTGCCCGCGCGCTCGACGTCGATCCATCCGTGCGCCTCGGCGAGATCGAGGTGATCGCGGACCGGGAACGTGAACGCGCGCTTCTCGCCGACCTCGCGCAGGACCTCGCCCTCGTCCTCGCCGCCGGCCGGCACGTCGTCGAGCGGAGGATTCGGGATACGCGCGAGCAGCGCGTCGAACGCGGCTTGCGCCTCCGCGAGCTCGGCCTCGAGCCGCTCGCGCTCGGCCTTGAGGCTCCGGAACGCCTCGAGCTCCTCGGGAGTCGGCCGGCCTTTCGGCTTGGCGGCTGCGCGCAGCGGCTCGACCTGCGCGATGAGCTCGCGCCTGCGCTGGTCCGCCGTGAGCAGCGCGTCGAAGGCTTCGGCCTCCGCGTGACCGCGGCGCGAGAGCGCCGCGCGCCACGCCGCGGCGTGCTCGCGGGCCGCCTTGATGTCGATCATGGTTCCTCCCGGGTCGGGAAGTATCGTTGCGCTAATTGTCGCGGCTGTCGCGGCCGCGCGCTATTCGTACCGCAACGAAGCGATCGGGTCGAGGTTCGCCGCCTTCGCGGCCGGCAGGATGCCGAAGACGACGCCGACGAGGCCCGAGAAGCCGAGCGCGAGCGCGATGGCCCAGATCGGCGTATGAGCGGGCGGGAAGCCGGGAATCGCCGAAGCCGCGGCGGCGCCGATCCCATATCCGATCGCGAGCCCCACGACACCGCCGATGAGGCACAGCATGAGCGCCTCGAGCAGGAACTGGAGCAGGATGTGATGGCGCTTCGCGCCGATGGCCTTGCAGATGCCGATCTCGCGCGTCCGCTCGGTGACCGACACGAGCATGATGTTCATGATGCCGATGCCGCCGACGAGCAGCGAGATGCCGACGATGCCGGCCATGACGACGGTCACGTTCGTCAAGATGCTCGAGAACGTGTCCATGAGCTGCTGGGCCGTCTGAATGCGGAAGTTGTCCTCCGCGTCCGCCGCGAGATGATGCGCGTCGCGGAGCAGCCGCGTGATGCGCTGGATCACGGGGTCCATGTCGGACGCGTCGGCGACGGCGAGCTGGATCTGGATGTCCGGGTTCGCCTGGTTGCCGTTCAAGCTCTGCATCGTGCTGAACGGCAGCAGCACGCGGTTGTCCTGGCTGTTGCCGAGGATCTCGCCCTTCGCCTCGAGCAGGCCGATGATCTTGAGCCACTCGCCGTTGACCTGGACGAACTCGCCGACGGGATCGTCGGGCAGCGAAAGATCGTCTCTGACCTCCTCGCCGATCACGGCGACGCGCCGGCGGGTCTGGTTGTCGCTGTCCGAGAGGAACCGCCCGTAGTGCGTGAAGTACTGCCCGACGTCCTGGAAAGAGTACGTCGTCCCGAGAATCTGCGCCGTCGCGACCTGCGAGCCGTAGCGCACTTGGGCCTGCCCGGTCTGCGAGAACATGACCGGCGTGATCGACTCGATGCCGTCGACGCGGTACGTGATGAGGTCGAGGTCTTGCGTCGTGATGCGCGCGCGCCGGCCCTGGAGGCGGTCCTCGAGCGGCGTATACGACTGCACGATAATGCTGTTGCTGCCGAGGCCCTGGAACTGCTGCCCTATCGTGTACGAGAGCCCCTGGATGATCGAGACCATCGCGATCACGGACGCGACGCCGATGATGATGCCGAGCGCCGTGAGGAAGCTCCTGAACGCGTGCGCCCGGATCGAATGCAGCGCCGAGCGCACGCCCTCGGTGGCCGCGAACCACGCGGGGAAGCGCGAGACGCGAAAACCCGCACCGCGCCGCCGCGCGGGCGCGTCAGACAGCGGAGTTGCGCTCGTTGACATGGTCTTCCACGACCTTGCCGTCGCGCAGCCGGATCACCCGTCCGCCGTGCGCCGCGACGTCCGGCTCGTGCGTGACGACGACGATGGTCTGCCCGTCCGCGTGCAGCTCGTCGAAGAGCGCGAGGATCTCGACCGTCGTATGCGAGTCGAGGTTGCCGGTCGGCTCGTCCGCGAGCAGGATCGACGGGCTCGTCACGAGCGCGCGCGCGATCGCGACGCGCTGGCGCTGGCCCCCCGAGAGCTGATTCGGCAGATGGTCGGCGCGGTCGACGAGGCCGACGCGCTCGAGGTAGTGCATGGCCGCCTCGCGGCGCTCGCCGATCGCGACGCCCCGATAGATCAGCGGCTGCATGACGTTGTGCAGCGCCGTCATGCGCGGCAGCAAATTGAAGCTTTGGAAGATGAAGCCGATCTCCTGATTGCGGATGTCCGCGAGCTCGCTCTGGCTCAAGCCCGCGACGTTCCGGCCGTTCAGCAGGTACCGGCCGGAGGTCGGCGTATCGAGGCAGCCGATGATGTTCATGACCGTCGACTTGCCCGAGCCCGACGAGCCGATGAAGACCGCGTACTCGTTCCGCTCGATGACGAGATCGATGCCGTCGACGGCCTTGATGACGTGCTGGCCCATGACGTAGTGCCGGCTGATCCGCTCGAGCGCGATGACCGGGCCGTGGAAAATGGGGTCTGACCCCATTTTCAGCTCCGCGGCTCGTCGGCGACGACGGGCGGCGCCGCCGCGACGGCGTCGCCGTCCGCGAGCGAGCGGAGGATGCGGTCCGGACCGACGACGACGACGTCTCCCTCCTCGAGGCCCTTCGTGACCTCCTGATACGTGTCGTCGGACAGCCCGACCTCGACGTCCGTCTTGTGTGCCCTGCCGTCGCGCATGACGAAAACGGAGTACGTGTTCTTGTTGGCGTCGTTCTGCACGGCCGCGACTCGGACCGCCTGGATCGGAACGGCGAGGGTTTCCTTGATCGTCGTGTAGATCTCAGCCCGGCACGACATGCCGGGCCGCAGCTCCACGCCCTCGGGCGCGTCGAGGCGGATCTTGACGGCGAAGCTTCGCGTTTGGGACCCCTCCGGCACCTTGGCCGAGACCGCGATCGAGTCGATGACGCCCTTGATCGGCCGATCCGGGTACGCGATCGCGAAGACGTCGGCGTGCTGCCCGATCGCGACGTTCGCGATGTCGGCTTCGTCCACGTTGACCTCGGTGTGGATGCTGGCCGGGTTGGCGATCGTCATGAGCGACGAGCCCGGGATGTTCGTCGAGCTCGCGATGGCCGTTTCGCCGACCTTGATGTCGAGCGAGGTCACGACGCCGTCGATCGGCGCGTAGACTCGCGTCTTGCGCAGCCGGTCCTCTGCCTGCTCGAGCTGGGCCTTCGCCTGCGAGAGCTGCTCCTTGTTCGCCTCGAGATCGACCTTCGCGAGATCCAGCTCGTTCGTCGCGGCGTCGAAGCTGTTTTGGTCGATGAGGCCCTTTTCGTGCAGCATGCGCTGCCGCTCCCACTGCTGCTGGACGTTCGCAAGCTTGACCTGCTGCCGCTCGATCGCGATCTGCTGGAGCTGCACCTGCGCCTTGTTCTGCTCGACGGCGGCGCGGTACGCCTGGTCGTCGATCTGAAGCAGCAGCTCGCCCTGCTTGACCTCGTCGCCTTCGTCGACGAAAAGCTGCGTCACGCGGCCGATTTCCTCGGTCGTGAGCTTGACTTGCTCCTCGTGCTGGAGATGGCCGGAGGCAAGCACGGAGGACTGGATCGCATGGCGCGACACGGTCTCCGTCTGCACCTCCTTCGCCTTCTCGCCGCCGACGACGGCGCGCAGAAGGGGCACGGCGACGACGGCGGCCACGATAGCGGCCAGTCCAAGCAGTTTCTTGTTCATTGAGCTTGCCTAGAGCACTCCGGCGAGGGAGACGTCGCACGGCACGACCGCGCCGCCCGCTTCGTGGCGAGACGGGCACGGCGCCGGCCGCCGGGCGTCTCGGCTTCGATGAGGAGTAGTACGAACCACGAGCCGATGTATTACAGCGCGGCGACGAGCGCGACGACGACGAGCAGAGGAGCCGCGACGATGAGCGCCGACGCGGCGAAGCCTTTGCCCGTCCAGAGCCGGTAGCCGACCGTCATGAGCGCGAGCGTCCAGAGGGCCAACGGATCCATCGAGGCCAGAATCATGGTGCCCCTCCCTGCGCCCGCGAGGTCGAGGTCGAGCAGGCTCGCGAACGACAACGGATTCAGGCGCTCCTGCGGCAGGTGCGAGATGTCGCTGACCGCGAGGTTCACGAGCGCGGCGAGCTGCGAGAGGAGTCCCGGCAGCGACGACCACGCCACCAGCGAGAACCATTGCCGGAACCGCATGCCGTCGTTCGTCAGAAGCGACACGAACGAGAGATACCCCGCGTTGACGAGGAACACGACGAGCAGGATGAGGGCCGCGGCGACGCTGCTCGAGCCCATGGCGGCGTAGCGCGTGGCGCTGGACGCAAGCGCCTTCTGCACCTGCGGCGTCATCTGCGCGGGATCGAGGCTGCGCTCCAAAAGCCAACTGATGTCGACGCCGCTGTAGTACCAGAGCGTGACGGCGCAGCTCGCGACGATCAGCGCGAGCACGGGCAACAGGGACGTCGGCCGCTCCTTGAGCGCGGCGAAGGCCGCAGCGGGCGCCAAGTAGATGTTCGCTAGAGTATCCAACGCGCCGACTCTCTCGGCTGGGCTCGCGACCATGATCGTCCCCCTTTTTCGAGGCCCGCGACATTACCGGAATCGCAATGATTTAACCACTCATGAGACGGAGTGCACCGTTGTGGAGCGCCCCGCACACTACGGACAAGAACAATAAACAGCGCCGCGACGAAAAAATTCACTCGATATCGAGCGCGGAGATTCGCCTTAGCTCGGCTTCTTGATATGCGCTTCTCGTCGTGCGATAAAGCCCGCCGAACACACCCGTGATCACGAGTCCCGCGATGCCGAGCGGGCGCACGACGAAGGGCGGCTGGCCGCCGAGCCAAGCGAGCGCGGCCGCGGCGAGACACGCACAGCCGAAGACGAGCACCGCCGTCCAGATCGCCATCACGAGATTCCTGTGCTTCCCGCGCCGGATGCAGGGATCGAGAAAAGACAAGACCGACAACAACGCGAGCAGAGCGAGGTTGTGGCTAAATTGTTCGGAGAACCAACTATCCATCGCGGCTTCCTCCCGCGGGCGATTCGTTGCGCAGTCGAAGCAATTCCGTCGCCGTCCTCGCCGAGAGCTCGCCCGAGGATACGAGCAGGCGGAGCTTGGCGAGAAACGCGTCGTCGGCGGGCAGATCGTCGAGCGCGCGGACGCGCTCGATGAGCCGGTCGAGGCGCACGCGGATCGTCGGATAGGAAACGCCGTAGCTCTGCGCGAGCTCCTTGAGCGAGCCCGACGCGAGGATCAAGCGCTTGATGAACTGATGATCCTCGTCCTCGAGATGCAGCAGCCAGGCCGGCAATGGGCGATCCGCCATGGCGACGCAGAATAGACTTGAATAAAACAAAAGGCAAATTTAATTTAATTAAAGACGGCGCGCTCTCGACGCCGAAGGAGCTTCGCGCATGAGCGATTCGAGCTTGGCCGCGGCGGACACAGCCGTTTCGCTGCTCGGCGTCAGAAAGACCTTCGGCGCGCAGCGGGCCGTCGACGATCTCGATCTCCTGATCCCGCGCGGCGCGCTCTACGGGTTCATCGGCCCGAACGGTGCGGGCAAAACGACGACGATCCGCATGATCATGTCGATCCTGTTCCCGGACGCGGGCCGCCTCTCGGTGCTGGGTCGCGCATCGGCGCTCGAGGCGAAAGACCGCATCGGCTATCTGCCCGAGGAGCGCGGGCTTTACCGCAAGATGCGCGTCGGCGAGATGCTCTCGTACCTCGCGCGCCTCAAGGGCGCGAGCCGCACCGGGCTCGCGCTACGCATACGGACGGCGCTCGAGCGGCTCGACCTCGGCAACGCCGAGAACAAGCGCTGCGACGAGCTCTCGAAGGGCATGCTGCAAAAGGTGCAGTTCATCGGCGCGACGCTGCACGAGCCCGACCTTTTGATCCTCGACGAGCCGTTCAGCGGCCTCGACCCCGTCAGCACGCGGCTCCTCAAGGATCTCGTGATCGAGGAGCATCGGCGCGGCGCGACGGTGCTTTTCTCGACGCACGTCATGCCGCAGGCCGAGGAGATTTGCCGGCACATCATCATGATTCATCGCGGCCGCAAGGTGCTCGACGCCGACATCGCGTCGATTCAGAGCCGCTACGACGCGCGCAGGGTCAACTTCGCCCCGCTCGATCCCGAGGCCGATCTCGAGTCGCTCGCCGCGCTGCCCGAGGTAGCCCGCGTCGAGCGCACGAACGCGGGCGCCGACATCGTCCTCGCCGAGGGCGCCGCTCCGGCGGAAGCCATGCGGCGAATCGTCGGCGCGATACCTCCGGCGCGCATCGAGCTCGCGCGCCCGCGCCTCGAGGACATCTTCATCGACATCGTCGCCGCCGGCGACGAGGGATTGCAGGCCGCGCTCCGCGCAGGCGCGGCCCTGCCGGAAGGGGAAGGAGCGACGGCATGAGCAAGGTGCTGCAGATCGCGTGGCGCGAGTTCCGCGTCACGGTCATGTCGAAGGCGTTCATCATCGGCCTCTTGCTGCTGCCCGCCATGGGTGCGCTCATGGCGGTGCTCGTGCCGAGGCTCTTCAACCTCAACAACGTCGAGGTCAAGGGCGAGGTCGCGATCATCGATCCGGACGGCCGCGTGGCCGACGCCCTCGCCGCCGCGCTCGATCCCGCCGCCATCGAGGCGCGCCGCAAGGCCGACGCCGAGCGCGTTACCCGCAGTCTCCCGGGCGCCGCGCAAGCCGTCGCCGGCGGCGCGGTCCAAAGGAGCATCGAGGCCGCGGCGGCCGTGGATCTGCGTCTCGTTCGCCCCGAGGAGCACGACGTCGAGCGCGAGAAGGCCTGGCTCTACGCGGCGCCCTCGCCGCTCAAGCATCTCGCGCTCATCGTCGTGCACCCCGACGCGGTCTCGCCGGCCGAGCCCGGCGGCCGCTACGGCTCCTACGACCTCTACGTGCCGCCCCACCTCGACGACCGCGTCGAAGGCGAGATAAGGCGGAATCTCCATGACGCAATCGTCGCGGCGCGCGTGCGCTCGCTCGGCCTCGATATCGGCGCGATCGCGGCCGCCATGGACGTCCCTCGAGTCCCGGCCGTGACCGTCAGCGCGGAGCAAGAGCGGCGCGCCGTCTCGGGCTTGAACATCCTCGCCCCGCTCGCTTTCGGATTCCTGCTCTTCATGGGCGTCATGACGGGCGGCCAGGCGCTGCTGACATCGACCGTCGAGGAAAAGGCGAGCCGAGTCATCGAGGTCCTGCTGTCGGCGGTATCGCCCATGCAGCTCATGGCCGGGAAGCTGCTGGGCCACATGGCCGTGAGCCTCGTCGCGATGAGCGTCTACGTCGGCCTCGGGCTCATGCTGCTCACGACGTTCGCCGTGCTCGGGCTCGTGGACCTCTCGCTGATCGGCTACCTCGTGATCTTCTTCGTGCTGACCTATCTCGTGCTCGGCTCGCTCATGATGGCCGTCGGCTCCGCCGTCAACGACATGCGCGAGGCGCAGACGCTCATGACGCCGATCATGATTCTGATCATCCTGCCGTGGCTGCTCTGGATGCCGATCTCGCGCGACCCGAACGCCGCGTTCAGCGTCGCGATGAGCTTCGTTCCGCCCGTGAACAGCTTCGTGATGCTGCTGCGCATGGCCTCGAGCACGCCGCCGCCCCTGTGGCAGGTTTGGGCCTCGATCGGCGTCGGCGCCGTGGCTGTCTTCGGCGCCGTTTGGTTCGGGGCGAAGGTGCTGCGCATCGGCCTCCTCATGTACGGCAAGCCGCCGAATCTCGCGACGCTGATCCGCTGGGCGCGCGCGGCATGAAGAGTCGGCCGCCGCCGGCGGCATGAAAACTCGGCCGCTTGCCGCGTAGAGGCCGGCAAGGGCGCCGCGGCCAAGTTCGGGCCGCGCCGCCCGCCGGCCCGTTCGACCGAGCCGCGACCGCCGCAATGCGCGGGCGTTCGTCCGTGCGTAATAAACCTCCGCGCCGGCCGTACTACCGACTAAGACCGTAACGGCGCTTCCGAATCGACTCGGAGAGGGCTCGAGACAGAAAGCTGCTCAAGTGGAGGAGACCTTTGCACAACTCTACGCCGCGCACTATCGCAGAGTCTTCGGGCTATGCAGACGGATGTTGCGCCGCCCCGAGCAGGCCGAGGACGCCGCGCAGGAGGTCTTTCTTCGGGCCTACCGCGCATTCGACAGCTACGACCCGAGCCAGCCGTTCTCGAGGTGGATCATGACGATCGCGGCCCGCCATTGCGTCGACGTCGTGCGGCGCCGGTCGAAGGAGCGGGAGCTGTTCGCCGACGAGCAGGCCGAGACCCCCGATCGCGAGACGGAAGCCGATCCGACGGTCGGCCCGCTCCTCTCGGCCGAGAACGCGCGCGACGTCAAGGCGGCCGTCGACGCGCTGCCCGACAAGTACCGCGTCCCGCTCCTGCTCGCCTACTACAACGAGGCGAGCTACGACGAGATCGCGGCTTCGCTCGGCATCACACGCAATCACGTCGGCATCCTGCTGCTGCGAGGCAAGCGCGCGCTGCGCGCGGCGCTCGCTGCGACCGAAAGGGAGAACATGCGATGAAACATCCATCCGAGCTAGAGCTCTCGATGCACGCAGACGGCGCGCTCGACCGGAGCGCGGCCGCGCATCTCGCCGAGCACCTGCAACACTGCGCCCCGTGCCGCGCGGCGGCCGAGGCGCTCGAGGGCGAGCGCCTCTCGTTGATCCACGCGCTGCAACAGGAGGAGCCCATGACGATCCCGAAGCTGCGCCGTCCCATCGCGCCCCTGCACTTGCTCGCCGGCGCAGCCGCCGCGGCCGGCCTCTCCTCCGCCGTGGCGCTCGCATGGCTCGGCATCGCCGGCAGCGCGCTGCCGGCGCCCATCGCCTGGCTCAACCCGTTCGGCTCCGACGAGCTCGTCGACTTGGGGCTCGGGTTCATCTCCTGGCTCGTCAGCGACGGGGCGATGCTGCTCGCGCGCGCCGTCGAGATCGCCGCGCTCGGCGCCGTGCTCTCGCTCGCGGCCGGCGCCGTCCTCGCTTCGAGGCGGGCGCGAGGCGCGGCGCCGATGCTGCTCGCCGCGCTGCTCGCGGCGGTGCTCGTCGCGCCGCCCGGCCACGCGCTCGAGGTGCGCCGCTCCGAGCAGCTGCTGACGGTGTCGGCCGGCGAGACGATCGACGACACGCTGATCGCCGCCGCCGATACGATCGCGATCGACGGCACGGTCGACGGCGACGTCATTGCGGCCGCGAAGCGCATCGTCGTGCGCGGACACGTGACGGGACTCCTGATCGCGGCCGGGGAATCGGTCGTGATTCAGGGCCGCGTCGACGGCAGCGCCGCCGTCTTCGGCAGGGAGGTCGATCTGACCGGGGCTCACATCGGCCGCAACGCTTACGGCTTCGGCCAGCACGTCACGCTCGGCTCGGGCGGCGAGGTCGCGAGCAACGCCGTCGTCTTCGGACAATCCGCGGAGCTCGGGGGATCGGTGGGCCGCGACGTCGTCGGCTTCGGCAGCAGCGTCGAGGTCAGCGGTCCCGTCGCGCGCAACGTCACGGCCTTCGGCGAGACGGTCAGAATTTTGGGCCCCGCCCACGTGGGCGGCAACGTCGTCGCGCACGTGCCCGACGAGAGCGCGCTCAGCGTGGCGCCGGACGCGACGGTGTCCGGCGAGATCTCCAAGATGGTCGAGACGAGACACGGGCCGCGCGTGGCCGAGAAGCCGGCCGCGACGTTCGGCGGGTATGTCGTGCGCTTTGCCGCCGCCTTCATCGTCGGCGCGCTCGTGCTTTGGCTCCTGCCGCTGCTGCGTACCGCCGACTTCGAGAACGGCACGGACGCGCTGATCGCGGGCGGAGTCGGCTTCCTCACGCTCGTCTGCGTCCCGATCGCCGCCGTCGTCCTCGCGATCACGATCATCGGGCTGCCGATCGCGTTCGTCGCCATCGTGCTATGGATCGCCGCGATCTACTTCGCGAAGATCCTGCTCGCGCATTTCCTCGGCAGGACGATCCTGCGCACGCGGATCCCGTCGCCTCACTTCGCGCTCGCGCTTGCCGTCGGGCTCGTGCTCGTGTTCATTCTGATCAGCGTGCCGCTCGTCGGCGGCGTGCTGAACTTCCTGCTCACGATCGTCGGGCTCGGCATGCTCGTCGAGCAGACTTGGAGGCACTTCCACGAAAGCCCGCCGCCCGCGTTCTGAATCCCCGGTGAGCGGCGGCGGCCCCCGCCGCCGCGGCCGCCGCGAACTGCAGGCCCGCATCGGTATCTCGGGCTGGCGCTACGCCGAGTGGCGAGGCAAGTTCTACCCGGAAGGCCTGCCGCAGAGAAAGGAGCTCGCCTACGCGGCGAGCCTCTTCGATACGATCGAGATCAACGGCAGCTTCTATTCCCTGCAGCGGCCCGAGAGCTACGCGCGCTGGTACTCCGAGGTCCCGGATGGCTTCCTGTTCGCCGTTAAGGGCTCGCGGTACATCACGCACATGCTGCGGCTCGTCCGCGTCGAGACGGCCCTCGCGAACTTCCTCGCCTCCGGCGTGTTCGAGCTCGAGGACAAGCTCGGACCGTTCCTCTGGCAGCTTCCGCCGAGCATGAAATTCGATCGCGACCGCCTCGCGGCGTTCTTCGATCTGCTGCCCCGCGACGGCGCCGAGGCGGCCAAGCTCGCGCGCAGGCACGACGCACGCGTCAAGGGCCGCGCACGGCTCGCGATCGACGCGCGCCGCAAGCTTCGCCACGCAGTCGAGGTCCGGCACGAGAGCTTCGTGCACCCGGAGTTCGTCGAGCTGCTGCGCGAGCGCGGCATCGCGCTCGTCGTGGCGGACACGGCCGGCAAGTGGCCGCTCCTCGAGGACGTGACCGCCGACTTCGTCTACGTTCGGCTGCACGGCGACACGGAACTCTACGCGAGCGGCTACAGCTCGCACGCGCTCGATCGGTGGGCGCGGCGCATCCGCGCCTGGCTCGACGGCGGCGAGGCGCCCGACGCGCGCCGGGCGGGGCGCAAGCCTCGGCGGCGCGCGCATCGCGAGGTTTTCGTCTACTTCGACAACGACGCGAAAGTCCACGCGCCGTTCGATGCGCTCGAGCTCATCCGAAAGCTCGGCCCTCGCGCGCGCGCCTTCAGTAGGTCCCGCCCCGCGCCACCTTGCCCCTGAAGACGTAGTAAGAGTAGCCCGTATAGAAGAGGATCGCGGGCAGCGCGATCAGCGTGCCGATGAGCAGAAATTTCTGGCTCGACGGCGCCGCCGCGGCCTCCCAGTATGGAATCACGTGCGGCACGATGTTGGGCCACAGGCTGATCGCGAGGCCCGCATAGCCGAGCGTGAAGAGCGCCATCGTCAAGAGAAAGGGCGCGGCGACTCGGCCGTGCGTCGTCGCATACCAATGCAGCGCCCCGCAGACGACCGTGAGCAGCGGGACCTGCGAGAGGTAGTAGAAGTTCGGCAGCGAGAACCAGCGGGACGAGATCACCGGGCTCAAGAACGGCACCCAAACGCTGATCGCCGCGATCGCGATGAGCACGGCGAGCAGCAGCCTCGCGGACGCTCGCCGCGCCCACGTCTCGAGGTCGTGCGGCGCCTTCATGACGAGCCACGTGCTGCCGAGCAGCGCATAGCCGACGACGAGCGCGACGCCCGCGAGCAGACCGAACGGCGTGAGCCAGTCGAACGAGCCTCCGGCGTAGGCGCGGTCCCGGACCTCGAAACCCTGCACGAACGTGCCGAGCACGACGCCCTGGAAGAAGGCCGCGACGAGCGAGCCCCCGAAGAACGCCCGATCCCACAGCTTGCGGCTCGTCCTCGCCTTGAACCTGAACTCGAACGAGACGCCCCGAAAGATGAGCCCGAGCAGCATGAATATGAACGGCAGATAGAGCGCGGGCAGCACGATCGAATAGGCGAGCGGAAAGACCGCGAAGAGGCCGCCGGCGCCGAGCACGAGCCACGTCTCGTTCGCGTCCCAGATCGGCGCGACCGACATCATCATCGTGCTGCGGTCGTCGTCGCTCGGCGCGAACGGAAACAAGAGTCCCGTGCCGAGCACGAAGCCGTCGAGCAGCACGTACATGAAGATCGCGAGCGCGATGAGCACGAGCCAGACGGCGGGCAGCCACGTGCCCGTCACGAGGCGCCCTCCTCGATCGACTCGGGCGGCACCGACAGCGGCCGCGCGGGCGTCGGCGCCGTCGTCGGCGCAGGCTCGACGTCGAGCGGTCCGTGGCGGATGATCCTCAGCACGTAATACGTGCCGGCTCCGAACACGGCGGCATACACGAGCACGAAGAGCACGATCGCCGTCAGGATGGTGCCGGCCGGCACGGGCGAGAGCCCGTCCGCGGTGCGCATGACGCCGTGCACCAGAAACGGCTGGCGCCCGACCTCCGTCGTGACCCACCCCGCAAGGAGCGCGACGAAGCCGACCGGCGCGATGTAGCGGTAGAGGCGGAGCAGCCAGCGCGTCTGCTCGAGCCTCCCCCGCAAGAGCTGCACAAGGCCCGTCCAGCCCGCGAACAGCATGATGAGGGCGATGCCGACCATCGCACGGAACGAGTAGAAGATCGGCGCGACGGGCGGGCGCTCGTCGGGCGGAAACTCCTTGAGCCCCGTCACGGGCGCCGCAAACGAATGCTTGAGGATCAGGCTGCCGAGGCCGGGGATGCCGAGCTCGAACCGGTTGCGCTCCGCCTCCTTGTCGGGCCAGGCGAGAATCAGGAGCGGCGCGTACGGGCGCGACTCCCAATGCGCCTCCAGGGCCGCGATCTTCGCCGGCTGATAGCGCTCCGTGTTGAGGCCGTGCAGATCGCCGACGACGATTTGGAGCGGCACGACGATGCTCGCGAACACGACGGCGAGCCTCAGCATGAGGCTCGCGCGGCGCGGAAACCGCCCCTCGAGCAGATACGATGCCGCGATGCCGGCGACGACGAAGCAGGTCGAAAGATACGCCGCGAGCAGCATGTGCACGAAGCGAAACGGAAACGACGGATTGAAGATGACGGCCGCCCAGCTCGTCGGAAAGTACACGCCGTCCCGGATCGCGTAGCCCTGCGGCGTCTGCATCCAGCTGTTCGCGGCGAGAATCCAGAAGGCCGAGATCATCGCGCCGAGCGCGACGATGCAGGTCGCGCCGAAGTGCAGCCAGCGCGGCACCCGCCCTTCGCCGAACAGCATGATCCCGAGAAAAGTCGCCTCGAGGAAGAACGCCGTGAGCACCTCGTAGCCGAGCAGGGGGCCGATGACGTTGCCGGCGGCTGCGGAGAACCCGCTCCAGTTCGTGCCGAACTGAAAGCTCATGACGATGCCCGACACGACGCCGAGGCCGAACGACACGGCGAAGATCTTGACCCAGAACCGGTAGAGGCTCTGGTAGGCGGGCCGATGCGTCTTGAGCCAGAGCAGCTCGAGCATCGCGAGCCAGCTCGCGAGCCCGATCGTGAAGGCCGGGAACAGGATGTGGAACGATATCGTGAACGCGAATTGAATCCGGGCCAGCACCAGCGGCTCGATCATGCGGCGTCTCCCAAGGCTTCCGATCCTCGCGGCGCGATCCATGATGGACCGCGAGGTCGGCGAGTCAAGGCGGGACGCCTCCGCAGAGAGCGGCGGCGAGCGGCGAGCGCCGCCGCCGCTCGGGCTGCGCGCTAAGGCGCAGTCGCGCCCCCGCCGCGCGCTAGCTCGCCTTGGCGGCCGGCGCGAGGCGGGCCGCGAGGGCCCGCAGCAGCGCCGCGCCGTCGCCTCGCCAGGCGCTGCCGTGCATGCAGGCGAGCGTTGTCGGCTCGAGGCGCGCCAAGGACTCGAGCACGGGCAGCGTCTGCGGCGCGTGCGCGAAGTAGTCCAAGGGCTTTCGGAACGCCTCGCTCGGCTCGAGAATGTCCGCCTCGGTCAGCGGCTCCTTTCCCGCGCCGCCCTGAGTGAAGAGATCGCCGCAAAAGAACGTTCGCGTGCTCTCTTCGAGCATGAGCCCGCAGTCCCACCCGTGCGGCACGTGCGGCGTATCGAGCCAACGGATCGTGTGCCTGCCGAGCGCGAGCTTCTCGCCGTCGGCCAGCGCGCGCGGCTCTCGGTCGGCGAAGTCGCCGCCCGACACCATCGCTGCGATGCGGCCGCACACCGGCTCGGCACCGGGCGCCGCGGCGAGAAAGGCGTTCAGGCCGCCGCATTCGTCGGCCTCGAAGTGGGAGTACGCGACATAGCGCAGCCGCTCGAGCGGCAGGACGCTCCCGACGGCCTCGCTGACGAGCGGGAACA
>DASTSM010000404.1:0-3636 GCA_035760685.1 Gammaproteobacteria bacterium
CGGACTGCGCACGCGCGAGCACGGGAATCGACGCCAGGAGCAGAACGAGTACGCGGAACCGCATGGTTGTTCTCCGACACCTTCTTCCGAATGCAAGGAGCGTATAGGCCCGTCGGCATGCCGTAAAGATCGTCCTCGAGCGAAGCCGAGGCCGGCGGGCTTCAGAACGATCCGTCGAGGAAGTATCTCGATTGCCTCGAAGTGGCGGCGCCGGCGCGCCGCCTGGCACAATCCGACATTCTTCGGCTTCGAGTAAATCGCCATGCTGGACCTCTATTTCTGGCCCACTCCGAACGGCAAGAAGGTCACGATTCTCCTCGAGGAATGCGGCCTGCCGTATACGATCAAGCCCGTGAACATCGGGCGCGGCGATCAGTTTCACGCGGGCTTCCTGCGTATCGCGCCGAACAATCGCATGCCGGCGCTCGTGGACACGGAGCCGCTCGGCGGGGGCGCGCCGATTTCGATCTTCGAGTCCGCGGCGATCATGATGTATCTCGCCGAGAAGGCGGGCCGGTTCTACCCGCAGGAAACACGCCGCAAGTACGAGGTCACGCAGTGGCTCATGTGGCAGATGGCGAATCAAGGGCCGAAGATGGGCGAGCAGGGCCATTTTCGCCGGGCGGCCGAAGATCCGCGCAACGGCGACCAGTCCTATGCGATTCGCCGCTTCGACAACGAGGTGCACCGCCTCTTCGGCGTGCTCAACCTCGGCCTGCACGGTAAATCGTGGCTCGCGGCGGGCGAGTACACGATCGCGGACATGATCTGCTATCCGTGGGCGAGCTACTGGCACATGCGCGGCATCGACCTCGAGGAGTTCCCGAACGCCGCGCGTTGGCTCGAAGCGGTCGCGGCGCGGCCGGCCGTCGTGCGAGGCATGGCGGTGGGGCAGGAGCTCGCGGAGGACTTGACCAAGCTCGGCGCGGACGAGAAGGAGCGGCGCGCAAAGATCCTGTCGAACCAGCGCGCCGTGCCCGTCCCGAAGGAGTGGGTCGGCGGCGCGTGACAGCGCCGGCTCCGCGATTCGGAGCTTCGCCGCTTTCGGTGTACGTGCCGCGCCCCTTCGCGGAGGGATTCCTCGCCTCCGCGGAGGGATTCCTTAAATGAGAAGCATTCAAAAAACGCTTCCGCGGAAGCGTTTCCGCGGGAAAGAGGACTCGGTATTCGAGATCGTTTCGAGACGACGTTCGCAGGGGGACGCCATGCACGATGAGCACGAGAAGAACGCGCAGAAGAATTCGCGTAGCGAAGACACGCCGGCCTTGATCGACCGACGCAGCCTGCTGCGCGGCGCGGCCGCGCTGACGGTCGGCGGCCTCGGCGCGCCCGTGGCGCTCGCGCAGGTCGCCGGGGCGCCTGCCGCGCCGTCCGCCACGTCGACCGCCGAGCCGGCCCCCGAGCCGGCCGGTGCGAGCCGGCTCGACGCGCAGACGAGCCGGATCGCGCGTTGGGCCGGACCCGCGCCCGGCGATTGGGTACGCGCCCACCCGGGTACTGACCACGACGTCGTCATCGTCGGCGGCGGGCAAAGCGGCGTCGCGATCGCTCACGGCCTCCGGCGCATGGGAGTCGGCCGCGTCGAGGTCATCGACCAGGCGGAGCCGGGTCAAGCCGGCATCTGGCGCACGATTGCGCGCATGCATCAGCTGCGCACGCCGAAGACGCTGATGCCGGGCCCCGAAGCGGGAAACGTCGCGCTGAGCTTCCGCGCCTGGTACGAAACGTTGAACGGCGCGGCGGCGTTCGACGCGCTCGATCGAATTCCGAGGCTCGCGTGGGCCGATTACCTCGATTGGTTCCAGCGAGCCACGGAGACGAACGTGCGCTACCGCACGCGGCTGCTCGAGATCGAGCCGCAAGGCGGCGTGCTGCGCCTGCACTTGGAGTCCGACGGCGCGCGCCGCATCGAGACGACGCGCAAGCTCGTGCTCGCGAACGGCTACGCGGGCGCGGGCGGTCCCAACCTGCCGGATTTCATGCGCGCGCTGCCGCCGGCCGTCTGGACGCACACGACCGGCCGCATTCCCGTCGAGACGCTGCGCGGCAAGGTCGTCGCCGTCATCGGCGCGGGCGCGTCGGCGTTCGACGCCGCGGCCGTCGCGCTCGAAGGCGGGGCGAAAGAGGTGCATCTCTTCAACCGGCGCGCGTACATCGACTATCAGTCGCCGGCCGCGCCGGCGGCTTCGCGACCCGCACCGACATCCTCGCGCCCCGCGCCGACACCCTCGGACCCGGCGCCGACACCCTCGCGCTCCGCGCCGACATCCACGCGTCCCGCGCCTTCGCCTTCGCCGGTCGAGCGCGGCTATCCGAACGTGCGCGAGCTCACGTACGAGCTGCCGGACGTCATGCGCTGGCGAAACTTCTTGCTCGGCGATCGCCGCGTCGCGTCCGTGCCCCTCGATTCGCTCGAGAGAGCCGTGGACTTCAAGGGCTTTCACATCCACATGAGCACGTCGCTCACCGACGTCGCGGTCGGCGGCAACGGCAAGGTCGCCGCGAAGGCCGGCGGCAGAACGATGCGCTTCGACTACGTGATCGCGGGCACGGGTTATCGCATCGACCTCGCCGCGCAACCGGAGCTCGTGCGCATCCACGACTCCATCGCGCTCTGGCGAGACCGCTACCGGCCGCAGCCGGGCGAGGAGAACCGGGCGGGCGAGGCTCATCCGTATCTCGGTCCCGGGTTCGAGTTTCAGCCGCGTGAGGGGACGGGCGCGGAGTACCTGCGCAACATCCATTGCTTCAATCTCGCGGCCGAGCTGAGCTTCGGCGTGCCGGTCGGGGACGTGCCGAGCATGGCTTATCACCCGCGGCTCGTCGCGGCGATCGCGCGCGATCTCTATCTCGAGAGCGTGGATGCCGCCGCTCACGAGCGCTACATCAACGCGCCGCTCGTGCCGCCGGATCCCGCGCCGTACGAACGAGCCGTGGAGGGACGCACTCGGGAAGTGGCCTAGGCTCGAGGGAAGCCGCCGGTTCTACTGAAGAAAGCCCCCGGTTCTACCGAAGGCTCCCGTTCTACCGAAGGCTGCCGGTTCTAGCGAAGGCCGCCGGTTCCGCTCTTCGAGCGGCTCGGCGCTCGCGAAGTGGAATGTGCATCGGCCTTGCTCTACGCTCTACGCGAGCGGGCGCGCGGGCCATCATCGAAAACCACGCGTCAGAAACGGCGCAGGGGTCGACCGACGACATGGCCGTTTACCGATAGCGTGGCCGTCTACTAATAGCGTGGCCGTCTACCAATAACAAGGAGGGCTCCATGATTTCGCTACGTCTCGTTCGCCTGGTTCCGGGCTCCGCGCGTGTCGCGGCCGCGGCGTTACTCCTGTCGTCGCTCGCCGCCCCGGCGCTCGCGCAGCAGGTCACGATGGAGACGCTGCTCGACCGGATCCAGATCGAGGATCTGCTCACGCGCTACTACTACGATCTTTCGCAGGGCGAGAGCCATGCGCTGTCGGAGTATTTCACGGACGATGCGTTGCTCGACGTCGACGGCACGATCGCCCATGGGCCGGCCGAGATCGCGAAGCTCTATGCGCGCCCCGGCGCGGATCCATCGAAGCCGGCCGCGCCGCACCCTTACAACCACATGCTGCTCACGAATCCGGTCATCGAGGTCAAGGGCGACACGGC
>DASTSM010000405.1:0-8271 GCA_035760685.1 Gammaproteobacteria bacterium
GATCCGACCCTTCCGTTCGAGGTCACGACCTTGCGGGAGCACCTCGGCCTCGCCGTGCTCCCGCAGCGCGCCGGCGCGATCGTGATCGGTGCCCTCGGCGGCATCGGAATGCTGCTCGCGGCGCTCGGGCTCTACGGAGTGTTGTCGTATCTCGTCGCGCGCCGAACGCGCGAAATCGGCATCCGTCTCGCCCTCGGATCGCGCCCGCGTGCCGTCATGCGCATGGTGCTCGGGACCGCCGCGTCCCTGACGCTCGTCGGGCTCGCGCTCGGGCTCGGCACGGCGCTCGTTGCGGCGCGCCTCGCGGCGGGCTTCTTGTTCGGCGTGGGCGCGCAGGATCCGGTCACGTTCGCCGCGGCCGGCCTTCTGTTCGCCGGGGTCGCCTTCGTCGCCGCTTACGGCCCCGCGCGGCGCGCGACGCGCGTCGATCCGAGCGAGGCATTGCGCTCGGAGTAGCTTCGGGGGATCGCGTTTCGTCCAGGAGATCAGTAGTGCCGAATGACTTTCGCATCGTGTTGCGCAGCCTCTGCAAGAGCCCGGGATTCGCGCTCGTCGCCATAGCGACGCTCGCGCTCGGTATCGGCGCGAGCACCGCGATCTTCAGCGTCGTCGACGCCGTGCTGCTGCGGCCTCTTCCGTTTCCGCATCCGGACCGTCTGATGCAGGTGCAGACCGTCTTTAAGAGCGGGTTCGCGGGCAGGACGTCGTTCGCCGACTTCGAGGACCTGCGCGAGCAGAACCGCAGCTTCTCGGCGCTCTCGGCCTATGCGGATTGGACGGCGTCGTCGGCTGCCGGGGGTCGAGGTTTCCGCGTGCACTTCGCCGAGGTCTCGCCCGGGTTCTTCTCGGTTCTCGGCGTCGCGCCGGCCGCGGGTCGCGCGTTCAGCGCCGACGAAGAGCGCGCGGGCGCCCGGGTTGCCGTCGTGAGCTACGGCTACTGGCGGAGCCGGCTCGGAGGCGCCGAGAGCTTCGGGAGCCTCAGCGTTCGAGTCAACGACGAGCCCTACGCGATCGTCGGCGTCATGCCGCGCCGCTACGACTTCCCCGCCGGCACCGAGCTCTGGGTGCCGCGCGAGCCCGCGGTCGAAGGCCGCGGAGCGCAAAACTGGAGCGTCGTCGGCCGCTTGCGCCCTGGCATATCGAACGCAGCCGCGCAACAGGACCTCGCCGCCATCGCGCGGCGTTTGAAGCAGCAGTACGGCGACGACACGCAGATGACGGACGTCGCCGTGCGTCCGCTCCTCGAGCAGGTCGTCGGCGGCGTGCGTCCGGCGCTCGTCGTCCTGCTCGGAGCCGCGGGCGTGCTGCTGCTCGTCGCGTGCGTGAACGTCGCGAACCTGCTGCTCGCGCGCGTCCTATCGCGCGACCGCGAGACGGCCTTGCGGCTCGCGCTCGGAGCTCGGCCCGCGCGCCTTGCGCGGATCTTCCTGACCGAATCCCTCGTGCTGTCGCTTGCGGGCGCTGCGCTCGGCGTGCTCGTCGCGCTCGCGGGCGTGCCGGCGCTGCTCTCGCTCGATCCGGATCGGCTGCCTCGAGTCGAGAACGTCGGAGTCGACTGGCCCGTGCTCGCGTTTGCGCTGACGACGGCCGTGCTGACGGCCGTCGCGATCGGCCTCGTTCCTGCCGTGCGTGCCGCGCGGCGCGACACGCGCGAAGTGCTCGCGCAGAGTCGCCGCATCCAGGGCGGCGGCCTCGCAAGCAGCCGGCTGCGCGGCGCGTTCGTCGTCGCCCAGATCGCGTTGACCGTCGTGCTCGTCGCGAGCGCCGGCCTGCTCGGCCGCAGCTTCCTGAAGCTCGTCGGCGTCGATCCCGGCTTCCGCGCGCAGGGGGCGCTCGTCATGGACGTCTGGCTGCCGGCCGTGTCGCTGGCAGATGCGCCTGATTCGGCTGGCGACCTGCGGATCGCCGACTTCCTCGACCGACTTCTCGCGCGGCTGCGCGCGCTGCCCGGCGTCGAGCGCGTCGGCGGCGTCGACCAGTTCCCGCTTCGGGGCGAGGGCCCGAACGGCACGTTCGTGATCCTGCAGCGTCCCGGGGAAGTCTCGAGCTTCGAGGACTTCGGCCGCCTCGTGCGCGAGCCGCAGCGCACGGGCAGCGCGGAGTTTCTCGTCGCGAGCCGCGGCTACTTCGGCGCGATGGGCATCCCGCTCGTGCGCGGCCGCCTGTTCGACGAGCGCGATACAAGGGACGCGCCGCACGTCGCCGTGATCAGCGCGTCGTTGGCCGAGGCGCGTTGGCCCGGAGAGGACCCGCTCGGCAAGCTCGTCGAGTTCGGCAACATGGACGGAGACCTTCGGCCGTTCACGATCGTCGGCGTCGTCGGCGACGTCCGCGAGCTCGGTCTCGGCGCGCAGCCGCGTCATGCCTTCTATGCGGACTACCGGCAGCGCCCGCGCAAGGCGTACGAGTTTCACATCGCGATGCAGGGCGACCTCGACGCCGCGGCGACGGCGGCTGCCGCTCGGCGCATCGCGCGCGAGCTCGATCCCGAGGTGCCTGTCGACTTCGAGGCGCTCGCGGACGTCGTCTCGTCGTCGCTCGCGGATCGGCGCTTCGTCCTGCTTCTTCTCGCCGTGTTCGGCGGCGCGGCGCTCGTGCTCGCGGCGGCCGGTATCTACGGCGTCATGGCCTACCAGGCTCTGCGGCGCACGCCCGAGATCGGCGTTCGACTTGCGCTCGGCGCCGCGGGCCGGGACGTCGTCGGCATGCTCGTGGGCCAGGGCGCCGCGCTCGGAGCGGCGGGCATCGGGATCGGCATCGCCGCCGCGCTCGCTTTGACGCGCGTGCTCGGGAGCTGGCTCTACGGCGTCGGCGCAGCGGACCCCGCGACCTTCGCGGCGTCCGCGGCCATGCTGCTCGCGGCGGCCGTCGCCGCGAGCTGGATCCCGGCTCGCCGCGCGTCCCGCATGGACGCCATCGAGGCGCTGCGGCACGAGTGAGGATCGCGCGCCTGCGTGGGCTCGAGCGAGCTAAGTCGCAAGCGACCTCGACCGCAGCGCCGCGCGATAGTCGCGGACCAGAGCTCGCGAACGCCGAGCTTTCGGTAGACCTCGAGCTTGTCGATGCCGCCCGACGTCCAAACGACCTCGATCGCGAGATCGGGCCGCCGCTTCGCTTTAGGGTTCGGCCCGAAGACGTAGCATTCGTCCGCCTCGGCGCCGCGCTCGTCTCGTTTGCTCTTCAGCGTCCAGGAGCCGTACGGCGTGAATTCGACGTTTCGCTCCAAGCACCACGCCTCGACGAGACGGCCGATGTAGGATTTGATCTCGTCGTGCGAGCGCGAAGGGCTCATGATCTCGAGCGTTCCCTCGAGGTAGGTCATGCGCGGCGTGGAGCGCTCGCCGCGAATCTCGAGCAGCCTCAAGTAGTCGTCCCACGTGACGCCGCGGAGATGCACGTAGTGGTCTTCCCGAGGCTCGTCGCCCCGGTCCACGCATTTCGCTCGAGCGATCATGCGCTCGATTATAATCCGTGCGACCTAAGCGGCTTTGCTCGGGCGAAACCCGGAAGAATCGGGCACTTTCTGCGAGCGGATTGTGGCGGGCTTTCTCGCGGGGCGAGCCGCTCGCTTGCTCGCCGCCAAGGCCGCTCGCTTTCTCGCGGCGGAAGCCGCCCGTGCACCGGACTCCAGGAAGGGCGGGGCGGGCATTTGACTCGGTTACTGCCGTCCTCGATGATTTCGATACTCACGACCTACGGGAGAGACTCCAAAAATGAAAACTCGAACGATTGCAGTGGCGGCGGCTTCCTTGCTCATGAGCGTCGCGGTTCTCGCTCAAGAGCCCGTCTTAGGCGTCAAGGATCCGGAGTCCCTGTTCAAGGACACCGATCCGACGCTCAACAAGAACAAGGAGGCGGCGATGCACATCATGCGCGAGCTGCTCCAGTGCAACCAGTGGGACCGCGCGGGCGAGTGGCTCACGCAGGCCTACCATCAGCACAACCCGAACGCGAAGTCGGGCCTCGACGGCGTCGTCTACTACTTCACGCAAGTCGCGAAGGTGAAGCAATCGGACACTTGCGGGAAGCTCACGAGCCCCGTCGTCGCGGTCATAGCCGACGACGACTACGTGACGGTCATGACGCCGCGTCATCTGCCGAAGCCGGGCTCCGCATGCGAGAAGAAGCCGCCGCGAGAGCGAGCCTCGTGCCCGGCGGACGAGATGTACTATACGACGTGGTTCGACACCTGGCGCTTCGTCGACGGCAAGGCCGACGAGCACTGGGACGGAGCCACGCTCGCCGCGCCGCCGCCGGGGCAGTAGGCACGCGCGCCGCGGCGCCCGCCGCGCGCTCGAGGCCGTTGCGCGGGCGCCGTCTTCCGGCGGCTCGCTCTCGGCTTCGAGCGGCGGGGCGCTCGGCGTCTCCGAGTCTCCGCCGCTCCGCGCTTGACTGCTTTGCGCCTGACTGCTCCGCGCCTGACCGCTCCGCGCTTGACTGCTCCGCGCCTGACCGCTCCGCGCCTTGATGCGCCTTCGCGCCTGACCCGCTCGGCGCCGCTACGACTCAAGAGACCACGATGAAAACGATCGTCCGAAATTCGCTGCTCCGGGGCTCGCTGCTTTTCTTCCTGGCCGCCGCCGCGCATGCGCAGCAAGCGCAGCGAGCGGCCTGCACGCGCGCCGATCTTCAGGCCGCGGTCGACAGCTACATCGAGGCGCAAAAGACCGGCGACGCCTCGAAGATGGCGCTCGCGGACGGCGCCAAGCTTCTCGAGAACATGACGGAGGTCGCAAAGGGCGCGGGCCTCTGGAACACGGCGCTGCCGATCGCTCACTCGCGAAGCTTTCTCGATCCGACGCGCTGCAAGACCTTCAGCGAGCTCATCGTGACCGAGGGCGGTCATCCGTACGTCATCGGCACGCGCCTGTACGTCGACGCCCGCAAGATCACGCGCGTCGACAGCCTCGTCACGGACAAGGGCGACTGGCTCTTCAACGCCAATGCGTATCTCAAGTACTCGAGCGCGGAGGACTGGAGCGCGCCGAAGCCCGAGGCGCGCGTCTCGGCGCAAGAGCTCATCAACGCCGCTAACAGCTATCTCGACCTGTTCTCGGACAAGTTCGTCAAGGTTCCGTGGGGCAGGCCGTGCGCGCGCCTCGAAGGCGGCGCGTACACGAACCGAAACAACGACCCGAACGCGACCTGCGAGGTCGGCATTCCGCCCGGCGTGCTCTACATCGTGAACCGCGACTACGTCGTCGACGAGGACATGGGCGTCATCAACGTCTTCTGCCGCTTCGGCAACAGCAGCACGGGGATGCCGGACTCGCACACGTTCCGGCTCGTGAACGGCAAGCTCGCGAACGTCCACACGCTGAGCGTGAACTTGAATCCCGACCGGCCGTCGCCCCAGGCGGACGACAACGGCGTCATCCTGCGATGACGAAGCGCGCCGTCGGCGCCTGAGGGCTACCCTCGTCAGCCGCGCCCGAGGGCCTTGAGGCCTCGAGGCCGCATGCCTTACAGTCCCGGCATGCGGCACAGGATTCCGATTCCGTTTACCGGCCCCGGCCTCCTCGAGGCGTCGGGCGTTCCGGTGTGTGCCGTCTTCTCGTCCTGATTTTCCCACCTCCGTTGCGTTTACCGATTGCCTGAGCGGGCCGGGGCGCTCCTTAAGCTCGCCGCGCTTCGTGCGGCGTTCGCAATCGGTTCGCAACGAGGTGATCCATGTCCACGCAACTCATCGATGCGAGCGCGTGCCGGCGCGCGTTCGCGCTCCGCGATCTGACCGACGCGGCCTCGGGGCCGCACGCCATGCAGCTGCTCGTGCAGGAGACGCTTGCGGCGTTCCGCGGCCGCTGGCGCTGTCCCGTCGTCGTTCATCGCGCGCCGCCTGTCGTATCCATCGAGGACAACTACGATGCGCTCGGCTATCCGAACGGCGGCGCGGCGCGCGACGCTCGCTACACGCGCTACGTGACGCCGAAGCGGCTGCTGCGCACGCAGACGTCGGCGATGGTTCCGAAAGCGCTCGAGACGCTCGCCCTCGCGCGCTACGACGACGTTCTGCTCGCCTGTCCGGGTCTCACGTATCGCCGCGACGCGATCGATCGCGTGCACGTCGGGGAGCCGCACCAGCTCGATCTCTGGCGCATCGCGCGGCGACGGCTCGATCGCGCGGACCTCGAGGAGATGATCGAGACCGTGGCGCAGGCGATGCTGCCTGACGCGCGCGTGCGCCTCGATCCCGCGCGGCATCCGTACACGGTCGACGGCTTGGAGGTGCACGCGGTCTCGGCGGAACGCGACGTGGAGATTCTCGAGTGCGGGCTCGCGGCCCCCGGTCTGCTCGAGGCCGCCGGGCTGCCGGCCGCGGAATACTCGGGTCTCGCGATGGGCGTCGGGCTCGATCGCATGCTGATGCTGCGCAAGGGCATCGACGACATCCGCGCGCTGCGCTCGGCCGATCCCCGCATTGCGGCTCAGATGCAGGACCTCGCTCCTTATCGGCCCGTGTCGTCCCAGCCCGCGATCGAGCGGCACCTTTCGATCGCGGTGGCGGCCGGCGCGTCTGCCGAGGAGCTCGGCGACCGCGTTCGCGAGGCCGTAGGCCCGCGCGCTTCGAGCCTCGAGACCGTCGAGGTGCTCGCGGAAACGCCGTACGCGGAGCTCGCGGAGCCGGCGCGCGCGCGGCTCGGCATCTCCGCGCGGCAGAAGAACGTGCTGTTGCGGCTGGTGATTCGCGACCTCGAGCGAACGCTGACCTCGGCCGAGGCGAACGCGCTTCGCGACGAGGTCTATGGGGCGCTGCACGAAGGCCGCGTTCACGCGTGGGCCGCGCGTTCCGACCGCGACGCGGGGCGCCGCGGCGGTCCGTGACGATCAGGCCGGGCGCTTGCGCAGCAGCGTGAGCCCCTCGCCCACGGAGAGCAGCGCGAGATCGACGCGCTCGTCGTGATGCACGGCGTCGTTGAAGGCCCGCATGGCGTTCGCGCTCTCGCTGTTCTGATGCATGATCGGCGCGCCTGCGAGCGCGAGCGTGTTGTCCACGGCGATGAGGCCGCCGGGCCGGATCAGCAGCAGCAGCTTCTCGTAGTACGCGCCGTAGCGCGGCTTGTCGGCGTCGAGGAACGCGAAGTCGAAGCGGCCCGCCTCGCCCTGCGCGAGCAGCTCGTCGAGCGTCTCGAGCGCGGGCTTGAGGCGCAGATCGATCTTCGCCTCGACGCCGGCCTCGCGCCAGAAACGCCGGCCCATCGCGGTCCACTCCGCGTTGATGTCGCACGCGACGAGCTTGCCGTCCGCCGGCAGCGCGAGCGCGACGGCGAGCGCGGAATAGCCGGTATAAGTTCCGACCTCGATGCAGCGCTTCGCGCCGATGAGCTTGACGAGCAGCGCCATGAGCTGACCCTGGTCCGGGCCGATCTGCATCTGGCTCTCGGGAAGCCGCGCCGTCGCTTCGCGGAGCCGCGCTAGCACGTCGGGCTCGCGCGACGAGCAGCGCCGGATGTACTCGTAAACTTCTTCGTCGAACAGGCGGGTTCGCTGGGTCATCGTGCGACTCTACTCCGGAGCGGCCGCCGCGGACCACGGCCGCCGCTGCCTAGACGGCGGGCGGTCGCGCTCATCGCGGCCGCGGCGGCGACTCGATGAGCACGAGAAACAAGTTGTCCGGATCGCGCACGATCGCGACCTCGATCGCCGAGCCCGGCACCGGGAGCTCGAGCGGCTTGCCGTCCGTCGACACGACCGTGCCGCCGAGGTCCTCGAGCGCGGCGACGGCCGCATCGATGTCGCGCACCTGCAGCTGCATGCGCGTCGAGCCCGGGTCCTCGATGTCGCCGCGGACGGGGCGGCGGTCGACGCCCTTGAAGTCGGCGAGCTCGAGCAGGAGGCCGGAGGTCGGCACGCGCAAGGTCGCGATGCGGTACGCGGCGCCGGGCGCGCCGAGCGCCGCGGCGACTGCCGGGTCGTCTCGCGATGCGGGCTCGTCGACCGCCTCGAGACCCAGGGCGTCGCGGTAGAGACGCAGCGACTTCTCGACGTCCTCGACGGTCAGACGCACGCGCACGTCGACGACGTTCGACGTCGCGGGCGCCGCCGTCGCGGGCATGCGCTCCGGCTGCACGAGCTCGACGAAGTGCCCGTCGGGATCCCGGACGACCACCATGCGCGCCTTCTGCTCGCCGAACGGCAGCGTGACGGGTGCACCGCCGCGCGTGACGACGGGCGCGCCGAGACCCTCGAGCCGCGCAAGCGTCGCGTCGATGTCCCGGACGACGACGATGAGCGTCGCGGCGCCCGAGTCCTGCACGCGCCGCTCGAGCGGCG
>DASTSM010000406.1:0-33384 GCA_035760685.1 Gammaproteobacteria bacterium
GGCCGCTCCCGATCTCGATGCGAAGCTGCTCGCAGCAGCGCAACAGGCGAATCCGAAGGACGTCCGCGCGCTGCTCGCAGCCGGCGCCGGCGCCAACACGAGGGCCGCCGACGGCTCGACGGCGATGCTTTACGCCGCCCACCTCGGGGACGTCGATAGCATCCAAGCGCTGCTCGCCGCGAAGGCCGATCCCAATCTCACGAACCGGTACGGCGTCGGGCCGATGCACGAGGCGGCGCTTCGGGCGGACGCGAAGCTGCTCAGGATGCTGCTCGACGCAGGTGCCGCCGTCGACCCGGCGCTGCCGCAAGGCGAAACGCCCTTGATGCTCGCGTCTCGGACGAGCGGTATAGACGCCGTTCGGCTGCTCATCGAGCACGGCGCCAACGTCAACGTCGCGGAACAGTGGCAAGGCGAGACGCCGCTCATGTACGCGGCTGCCTTCGATCGCGGGGACGTGGCGGCTGCCTTGATCGCCGCCGGCGCGGACGTCAACGCGAGGACTCCGCTGAACGATCTGCCGGAGCGAAAGCCGGCCGTTCGCTACTTCGTCGAGATTCCGTCGGCCGGTTTGACGCCCGTCATGTTTGCGGCCCGGGCGGGTGCCGTCTCCGCGTTGCGCGCGCTGATCAAGGCGGGCGCCGACATCGACGCGAAGACGCCCGAGGGTTTCTCGCCGGTCGTGATCGCGCTCGACAATCTGCATTTCGACGCGGCCAAGGTGCTCGTCGAGGCCGGCGCGAGTCCCGAAGGCGGCGGGCTTTTCGCCGTCGTCGAGGCTCGCAACCGGGTCAACTACGTCGGCGAGATTCAAGTACCCACGGGTGCCGAGAGCTCCCTGGACCTTCTAGAGCTCATGTTGTCTCACGGGGCCGATCTCAAGGACCGCCTGCCGGAGCCGTTCCTCGATCGCGACCCGCGATTCCTGCCGCCTCCGCCCAAGATCACGGACCTCGCCCTGATTCGCGCCGCCCGGTCCTCCGACGTCGATGCGATGCGCGTGCTCATCGCGCACGGCGCCGATCCTTCGCTGCACGACGAGAAGCGCGGCGGCATCACGCCCTTGGTCGCGGTCATGATGGGACCCGAGCTCCCCGCGCTCATCGAGGCCGAGCCCCGCCCGACGGAAGAGGAGGCGATCAAGGCGATCGACTTTCTGCTCGATCACGGCGTCAAACCCAGCATCGCCGACGACTCGGGCATCACCGTGCTCCACGAAGCGGCGCTCCGAAACTATCCCGGCGTCATCAAGCATCTGGCGGAGCGGGGCGCGGACCTCGACGTCGCGGATCGCGAAGGCTATACGCCGCTCGACTATGCGCTCGGCCGCTTGCCGCGGAAGCTCGCGCGGGGCAAGACGCCGGCGCCGGCCGAGGTCAGCGCCGCGGCCGCCGCGCTTCGCGAGCTCGGCGCGCACGGCAAGGAAGAGGAAAGGACGGCCGCTAGATGATAAAACGCTCGTCGCAACGCGGCATCGCGCTTTCGCTCGCGGCCATCGCGGCCGTCGCCGCAGCCTCGCTCCTTTCCTGCACGCCGTCGCCGGAGGAGGTCGCCGCCGACCACGGCGCCGTCATCCGCCGCTTCTGCACGGATTGCCACAACGCGACAGAGCAAGAGGCGGGCCTCGTGCTCGAGAAGCCCGACCTCGTGCATGCCGCTTCGCATCGGGCGACGTGGGAGAAGGTGATCCACAAGCTTCAGGCGGGGCTCATGCCGCCGCCCGGCGGGCCGCGGCCGAGCCAAGAAGAAATCGCGAGCCTCGTGTCCTATCTCGAGACGAGCCTCGACGCGACGCCGGCCGAGCCGGCGGGTGCGCCCATCCGCCGGCTGACGCGCTCGGCCTACGGCAACGCGGTGCGCGACTTGCTCGGTTTCCCGATCGACGTGGAAACGCTGCTGCCGCCGGACATCTCGAGCGACGGGTTCGACGACGTCTCGGATACTCTTCGGACGTCGCCGCTGCTGCTCGAGCGCTACTTGACCGTCGGGCTCCGCGTCGCCGCCATGGCGATCGGCGACACGAAGCTCTCGCCGCGCGCGACGGAGTATCGGCCGCGGCTCGATCTTTCCCAGAACACGTGGATCGAAGGGTTGCCGTATGGAACCCGCGGCGGCCTCGTCGTCGATCACTACTTTCCGACGGACGCCGAGTACGAGATCCGTCCGGAGCTCTGGCGAGCGACGGGCAGCACGGTCCGCGGCGTGGAAGGATTCAAGACTCCGTTCGAGCTTCAGATCCTCATCGACGGCGCCGTCGTTCATACCGCGAAGATCGGCGGCGCGGACGACGATGCGCTCTCGAATGGCGACATCGGCAGCGCGGTGACGCAGGTCGGGGAACGGCTGCCGGTGCGTTTGCCGGTTCGCGCGGGACTCCACCGCGTCGGCGTGACCTTCGTCATGAAGAGCTTCGCCCTCGAGCAGAAGATCCTCGCGCCGCGCGAATCGGACTTGCCGATCGGCAACGACGCCTACGGATGGCCCATCATCACGCGCGTGCTCGTCGGCGGTCCGTACGAGTCGACGGGGTCGGGCGACACGCCGGCGCGGCGCGCCATATTCACTTGCCGGCCCGGCGCCTCGATGAGCGACACCGCTTGCGCCGAGCAGATCCTCGATCGCCTCGCGTTCCGCGCGTACGGCCGGCCGCTCGGCGACGCGGATCGCAAGGCCTTGCGCGAGCTCTACGCGACGGGCAGCGACGGCGGCCGCGATTTCGAGGCCGGCATCGAGCTCGGGCTCGCGAGGATCCTGAGCGGCCCCGAGTTTCTCCTGTACCACGGGTTCACGGAGGACGACGCGGTCTCGGGCGGCGACAAACAAGAAAAACGAGAAGAGGGCGAGGGCGCCGACCACGACGACGCTTTCACGCTCGCCTCCCGGCTCGCCCTGTTTCTCTGGAACAGCATTCCGGACGAGCACTTGCTCGACGACGCCGCCGCCGGCCGGCTCCTCGAGCCCGCGACGCTCGAAGCGGAAGTGCGCAGAATGCTGGCCGATCCGCGCGCCGAGACGCTCGTGACCGATTTCGCGGAGCAATGGCTGCAGCTGCGGCGCGTCGATTCGAAGTCTCCCGACGAGCGCCTCTTCTCGAACTTCGACGACAACCTGCGCCGCGACATGCTGCACGAGACGCGGCTGTTCCTTGGATCCGTGCTGCTCGGCGATTCGAGCGTGCTCGACTTGCTCGGTGCCGACTACACGTTCCTCAACGAGCGGCTCGCGGAGCACTACGGCATCGACGGCGTCTTCGGCGACGCCTTCCGCCGCGTCGAGCTAAAGGACCCGAATCGCCGCGGGCTGCTCGGTCAGGGCAGCATCCTGTTCCTCACGTCCGTCGCGAACCGCACGTCCCCGGTGTTCCGCGGCAAGTGGATCATGACGACGTTGTTCAACTCGCCGCCCCCGCCGCCGCCGCCGAACGTCCCGGCGCTCGAGGAGAACGGCGCGACCGGCAAGCCGCGCAGCGTTCGTGAGCGCCTCGAGCAGCATCGAGCGTCGCCCGTGTGCGCCGCTTGTCACGCCATCATCGATCCGCCGGGGCTCGCGCTGGAGAATTTCGATCCGGTCGGCCGATGGCGCGATACGGATTCGGGCCAGCCCATCGACGCGAGCACCACGCTGCCGGGCGGCGTTGCGATCTCGGGTCCGAGCGGGCTGCGGGAAGCCATCTTGAGCCGCCCCGAGCTCTTCGTTTCGACGTTGACGCAGAAGCTCATGGTTTACGCGCTCGGGCGCCGCCTCGAGGCCGAGGACATGCCGACGGTGCGGCGCATCGTGCGCGAGGCCGCGCGCGACGATTACCGGTTCAGTGCGCTCGTGCTCGGCATCGTGCGGAGCCCCGAGTTTCAGGAACAGGCGCATTTGCCGGCGGAAACGACGCAGAACGCCGCCGGCACGGAGACGGTCGCGGACGCTCAAGTGCCTCGGACCGTTGCCGACACTCGGGACGCCGGGACGGCCGTCGACACTCCGAAGCTCGCGGCCGCTCGCGCGTCCTCTACCTCCACGGGAGGATCGAAGTAATGTTCATCACGAAGAAGCATCTCTCTCGGCGCGCCGTGCTTCGCGGCGCGATCGGCGCGGCGATCGGCTTGCCGCTGCTCGACGCCATGGTACCCGCCGCGAGCGCCGCGCCGGCGCCGCAGCTTCGCTTCGGCGCCGTCTACGTGCCGAACGGCGTGCGGCCCGAGATCTGGGAGCCGCCGCCGTCCGCCAGCCTCGAGCTGCCGCCGCTGCTCGACCGGTTCGTCCCCTTGCGCGAGCACATCAACGTCGTGACGGGGCTCCGGGCGCCGGACCCTTTCGGCCACCACGTCATCGGGTCGCTGTGGCTCAGCGGCGGATCCGCGAAGCAGACCCAGGGCGCGGACGTTCACGCCGGTCAGACCATCGACCAATACATCGCCGACGCCATCGGACGCGATGCGCCGCTGCGCTCGCTCGAGCTCGGGCTCGAGGACATCAACAGCGCCTCGAACTCGTGCCAATTCGGCTGGAGCTGCATTTACCTCAACACGATGGCATGGCAAACGCCGACGTCGCCGCTGCCGACCGAGGTGAACCCGCAGCGCGTATTCGAGCGCCTGTTCGGCGACATCGGGTCGGCTGAGGAACGCGCCGCCCGCCTCCGGAGCAAGGCCAGCATTCTCGATTCCGTGATTGCAGCGGCAAGCCGCTTGAATAGCCGGCTCGGCGCGGAGGATCGTTCGACGGTCGAGGAGTATTTGGACAACATCCGCGAGGTCGAGAGCCGAATTCAGTCCTCGGCACATCGGGCGGCGTCGGCCGGCGAGATTCCGGACGCGCCCGCCGGCATACCCGCTTCGTACGACGAGCACGTGCGCGTCATGTACGATCTCATCGCGCTTGCGTGGAGAGCCGATATCACTCGCGTGGCCACGTTCATGAAAGGCGTCGAGGCGAGCAGCATCGGCTACCCGCAGATCGGGGTCCCCGAGTCGCACCACATCGTCTCGCATCACGGGAACGTTCCCGAGACCATGCGCAAATACGCCAAGATCAACGCGTATCACCTTTCGCTGTTCGGCGACTTCATCGAGAAGCTGCGAACGACGAAGGACGGCGACGGAACGCTGCTCGATCACGCGATGGTCATGTACGGGTCCGGCATGGGCAACGGCGACAAGCACGATCAGAGCAGAATCCCGATCATGCTCGCGGGCTCGGCGACGGGGCGCCTGAAGGGCGGCCGGCACATCGCGACTCCGAATCCGACGCCCTTGGCGAACCTTATCGCGGGTCTCGGGGCCGTTGCGGGGCTCGACCTCGGCAGCATCGAGCATTGCACGGAGCCCCTGGAGCTCTAGAGAGGCCACGTCTCCATGTCTCCGGTATCCGTATCTCGAAGAGCGCCGCACGAGCCGCGGTCCGTTCGGACCGCGAGCCGCGCTCGCTCGAGGAGTCGGCGTTGTCCGTCCCCGCGAAAATAGCGGCCCGCCGGCGGCAACGCGCTCGAGCGCGGCCCGCTCCGAAGCTCGGCGCCAAGCGCGAGCGCACGCGCAAGAAGATTCTCGAAGCCGCGTTCGCGCTGATCGGGAACGAGAAGGGCCTCACGGTGCGCATCGAAGAGATCTGCGCGGCGGCCCGCATCTCCCGCGGAACCTTCTACAACTACTTCACGAGCCTCGAGGGGCTGTTCGAGGTCCTCGCAATCGAGCTCAGTCACGACTTGAACCGGGCGCTAGTGGCCTCGTTCGACGCCCAGGTAAGGAGTCACGCCGAAGGCGCCAACGCCGCGATTCAGCACTACCTCAACTACGCGCGTCGCGATCCCGCGTGGGCCTGGGCGATGGTGCACTTGAGCGCGTTCGGGCCGAGCTTCGGGGGCGAAGCGTGGGAGGCGTGCTACCACTCGATCGCACAGGGCATAGAGGCGGGCGAGTTCGACGTGCCGAACGCGACGGTCGGCCGCGATCTCATGACGGGCACGGTCCTCGCGACGGTGCGCACCATGCTGCGCTCCGACGGCGGCCCATCGGACCCCCGCACGGTTGCATACCACTTGCTGCGCGCGCTCGGAGTGAGCCATTCCCGCGCCAGAGAAATCGCCGACAGTCCCCTTCCCGACATCGTCGTGCCGGAGTAGGGCTGCCCCCGCGTTCTCGATCCCGAGGAGGCGCACGTGACGGCTCGGTCTCCGCGCGAACGAGGGGCTGGGCCGCAAGACGCCTTGGCCGGTTACTGGGCCAAGGACGCGGCCTCGGTGACAGGCGCGCTCGAGAGCACGCCGACCGGACTCCACACCTCCGCCGCCGCGCAGCGACTGCTCGAGGTCGGCCTCAACACGCTGAGGAGGGAGCACGGCGTCCCCGGCACTCGCCTGCTGTTGCGGCAGTTCGAAAGCCCGCTCGTGCTGATTCTCGTCTTTGCTGCGGGCGTTGCCGCGGTTGTGCAGGACTGGACGAACGCCGTCACC
The DNA here is from genome assembly GCA_035760685.1 of Gammaproteobacteria bacterium. GTDB lineage: Bacteria > Pseudomonadota > Gammaproteobacteria > Steroidobacterales > Rariloculaceae > ZC4RG20. The sequence goes on from DASTSM010000406.1 coordinate 6,440, forward strand.
GTCCTCGCGATCGTGCTCGCGAGCGGGCTCTTGAGCTTCTGGCAGGAGTTTCGGGCATCGAAGGCCGTCGAGCGTTTGCGCGAGAGAGTGACGATCAAGAGCACCGTGCTGCGCGACGGCGTGGAGGCCGAGGTACCGAGCGAGACGATTGTCCCCGGGGACATCGTGCTGCTCAGGGCCGGCACGTTGATCCCCGCCGACGGCGTTTTGCTCGAAGCGAAGGATCTGTTTGTCACGCAAGCAGCGTTGACCGGCGAAGCCGTGCCCGTGGAGAAGCGCCCCGGACCCTGCGCGGCCGATGCAGGATTGGCCGAGCGGACGAATTGCGTCTTCATGGGAACTTCCGTGAGAAGCGGGACGGGCCGCGCGCTGATCGTGCGGACGGGCGAGTCGACCGTCTATGGCGGCATCGCGAAGCGCTTGAGGCTTCGCGCCCCGGAAACGGAATTCGAACGCGGCATCCGCCGCTACGGTCAGCTGCTGACTCGCGTCATGACATTTCTCGTGCTGCTCGTGTTCACCGCCAACGTGCTCCTCGCGCGACCTCCCGTCGACTCCCTTTTGTTCGCGATCGCGCTCGCCGTCGGGCTTTCACCGGAGCTTCTCCCCGCCATCATCAGCGTGACGCTTTCCGCGGGAGCGCGCGACATGGCAGCTCGCGGAGTCATCGTGCGCCGTTTGAGCTCGATCGAGAACTTCGGCAGCATGGATATCCTTTGCGCGGACAAAACCGGCACGTTGACGGAAGGCACAATGAGCTTGGAGCGTGCGCTGGACGCATCCGGCGCAGATTCGCGTGCGGTCCTCGCGGATGCGTTCTTGAATTCGCTATGCCAGTCCGGACTCCCCAACGCCCTCGACGAGGCGATCGTCGCGGCCGGACGGAGCACGGGCGTCGACGCCTCCGCTTATCGCAAGCTCGACGAGGTTCCCTACGACTTTCTGCGGAAGCGGCTCACGATCGTCGTGCAGCGGCACGGTGAGCGCGACAGCAGCTTGATGATCACGAAGGGCGCCTTCGGCAGTGTGCTCGACGCGTGCATGAAGGTCCGAGCCGACGGCGGCACGGCGCCATTGGACGCCGTCGAGCGAGACCGCCTCGTCGCGCTCTTCGAGCAGTGGAGCGGCGCCGGATACCGCGTTCTCGGGCTGGCCGTCAAGGAGATGCCGTGGCGGCCCGCGTACGATCGAAGCGCGGAATGCGATCTTACGTTTCGCGGATTCCTGCTCTTTCGCGATCCGCCGAAGAAGGGCATCGAGCAGACTCTCGCTGCGTTATCCGGACGAGGCGTCACGCTCAAGATCATCACGGGCGACAATCGCACCGTGACGATGCACCTCGGCCGTGCCGTCGGCTTCCGGTCGCCGCGAGTGCTGAGCGGCGCGGATCTGCAGCGCCTCAGCGACGAGGCCTTGATGCGCCTCGCGCCCGACACCGACTTCTTCGTCGAGGTGGAGCCCAATCAGAAGGAGCGGATCATCTTGGCGCTCAAGAAGGCAGGCCACGTCGTCGGTTTCCTCGGCGACGGGATCAACGATGCGGCGGCGTTGCATGCGGCGGACGTCGGGATCTGCGTGGACGAGGCTGCGGACGTCGCCAAGGAAGCCGCGGACTTCGTTCTGCTGGAGCACGACCTCGACGTCCTGCGCAGGGGAGTGGAGCAGGGGCGGCGAACCTTCGCGAACACGTTGAAGTACATCGAGATGACGACGAGCGCGAATTTCGGCAACATGCTGAGCATGGCCGCGGCGTCGTTCTTCCTGCCTTTCCTGCCGCTGCTCGCGAAGCAAATACTGCTGAACAATTTCTTGTCCGACATTCCGGCCATGGCGATAGCGGGCGACCGTGTCGATCCGGAGCTCATCGACCGGCCCCGGCGCTGGGACATGCGCTCGATACGGGATTTCGCGTTCGTATTCGGCACGATCAGCTCGGTGTTCGACTTCGTGACCTTCGGCGCTCTTCTGTACGTGTTCCGCGCCGGGCCGGAGCTCTTTCGGACCGGATGGTTTGTCGAATCATTGCTGACCGAGCTCGCCATCGTTCTGATCATCCGCACTCGCCAACCGTTCTACCGCAGCCGGCCGGGGCGGCTTCTGCTCGCGTCGACGTTGATCGTGATGGCCGTGACCGTTGCAATTCCGTATCTGCCGGTCGCGGCGCCGATGGGCTTCGTGCCGCTATCGATCGGCGAGCTCGCGGCACTCCTGCTGATCATGCTTCTCTATTTGGCGGCGTCGGAGCTTGCCAAGGCCGTCTTCTACCGGCGGGCGCCCGAGCGCCGCCGAGGCGTTCCGGGCTAGTGTCGAAGGGTGTCGCGGACTCGCTCGAGACGCGATTTGACCTCGACTGAAAGTTTCTTGATCTCCGTGCTATCCACGAGCTGGAGAACCGCCTCCGGATCCATGAACGCGACCGTGATCGTATCGTCCGGCTCCTGCCGCAACACGACGTTGCACGGCAGCAGCATGCCGATGTCGGGGTCCGCCTCGAGCGCACGATTCGCGAGCGACGGATTGCAGGCGCCGAGAATCTTGTAGGGCAGGCGTTCCACGCCGAGCTTCGTTTTTAGCGTCTGCTGGACGTCGATCTCGGTCAAGACGCCGAAGCCCTCGGCCTTGAGCGCCTCGATCACTCGCTTCTCAACCGCGTCGAACGTGCCCCGGACAGCAGTCGAAAATCCGTACATTGCTGCGCCCCTCGGTTGTCCTACACGGAGACGAGTTTCGCTCCCTCGCCGCCGCCTTCACAGGCGTAGATGCCGCAAATGGCCGGATGCCCCTGGAAAGGACCCCCTGGGGACACACCCCTGCGGAAAGTGCGAATACGGCTCGCGTCTCGTTCCAAGGAGAATGGCCCTAGACGAGAACGCGGAGAACTGCCATGTCGATCGGCTCCATCTGCAATCACAACGTGGCCACCATTTCCCCGGAGGCGGACATCGCCGAAGCGGCGGAGCGGATGCGCAACGAGCACGTCGGCGACTTGATCGTTGCGAAGTACAGCGACGTCCGCCTCGTCCCGCTCGGCATCGTCACGGACCGCGACATCGTCGTTACGGTCGTCGCGAAAAGGGTGGACGCGACGACGCTCCGGGTGGCGGACGTCATGCGCAGCGACTTGCTGACCGTCCGCGAGGACAACAGCCTCGACTTCGCCCTGCGCGAGATGCGCCGTTTTGGAGTCCGCCGCGTGCCCGTGGTGGGCGTGGAAGGCCAGCTCGTCGGCATCCTGTCGATCGACGACGTCGTGGACCGCTTGGCGGCTCAGCTGGGGTACATCGCGGACATCATTCGCTTCGAGCAGCATGCGGAGGCCGAGACTCGGCCCTGACGCGGCGATGTTTTCCGGCGCTCCTCGCCTCCGGCTTCGCCGGAGCCGTCGCGCGCCGCGAGCCGTCGCGCCTCGTGGACCGGGAAAGGCCGACCCCGCCGGCGTTGATGACGAGGACGTCGCAGTGCAAGTGATCGAGAACCTGCTCGGCGGTGCTGCCCAGAAACAATCGCCGTAGGCCGCTGCGAGAGACGGCGCCCATGACGACGAGGTCGGCGTTCATCTCGTCGGTCAGCGCCAGCAGCCGCTCCCGCGTCGCTCCTTGGCAAACGTGAACGTTTTGCGGATCGATAGAATGTCGGCCGGCAAGCGCCGCGACGGCGTCACGGTGACGCGCCTCGAGCATTTCGGCAATCTCCGCGATCGGAAGAGACATCGGCGAGACCATCGAGTCGCCCGAGGCCGCGAGGGCCGCTGCGATATCGAAGGCGTGAAATACGTGCAGCTCGGCGTGCACCGCCGCCTGGATAGCCTTGGCGGCGGCGAGGATCTCGTCGTCGAGCCGCGCTTCGGCGTCCCGTGCGTGCAGGGGGTCCACCGCCGCCACGACTCGCGGCCGCTCGGCGATCGCACGAGGCTTAACGAGCCAGAGCGGCCTGCGGCTGGCCCGGATCAGGCTCCAGTCCGTGTTCGAGAACACCGAGCGGCGCAGCGCGGTATGGTAGTGCGTGTCCTTCATCACGAGATCGACTCCCGACTCGGCGGCTTTGCGCACGATGCCGTCATGGAGCGGGAAGTCCCAGCGTGCGTCGACGCTTGCTTCCACTCCTTGCCTAGCCAGCTCTCGCGCATGGCGCTTCAATCTGCTCATGCGGTCCTGAATGAGCGTCTCGCGCGCCTTCTCCGCCGAAGCGGGGTCGACGAAGGGGTCGGCGGCGAGCGACTGATCGTAGTCGCAGATGAAGAGCTCGAGCGTTGCGCCGGCGCGCTTCGCGTACCAAGTCGCACGTTCGAGCGCCGGCTGTTGCTCCGAGCTGGGATCGATGACGACCAATATGCGTTGCATCTGACGTGTGCCTCTGATTTGGGGATTGTCCGCGATTGTCCGCGAGCGGGACTAAAGCGATTCTCCTGGAAGAGGCGATGCGCCGGAATCCCGAGAAGTGGTTGGGTCCCGTCGGAAAGTACGTACGCCTCGCTTCGCGAATCGCTTGGGTCTGCGGCGACGGGGGTCTGCGGCTAATGCGTATGTCGCGGCTCGCGACGATATGGAAAAGTCGTCCCCGGCGGGCAAAGAAGGACAATATCGATGCGCACTGTGACGGCTTTGATCCTACTGGGCCTCGTTCCGGCGCTCTCGATCGCGTTCGAGGCGGCCGACCTGCTGGACTACAGCGGTCAAGAGCTCTTCGATCGCTTCTGCGCGAGCTGTCACGGCGACAGCGGCCGCGGCGACGGGCCGGTGGCTTTCAGCTTGGCGATCGCGGTGCCGGATTTGACGAGAATCACCGAACGCTACGGCGGCCAATTTCCGGCGGACCGGGTCTACCAGACGATCGACGGGCGGGTCGCGGTCGAAGCGCATGGCACGCGGCCCATGCCGGTGTGGGGATACGAGTTTTGGACCGCGGAGGGCGCGGATGCAGAGGCCGAAGCGCAGGCGAGAACGATCATCAATCGTCTCGTCGAGTACGTGCGCTCGATACAGCGAACGCCCCGCGCCGTCCAAGAAGCACTCCCCTCGACGCAGAGAAGGTACTGATCGAACGTGCGGCCGAGGGCGCCGATTCAGGATCCGTCTGCGCCGCCGGCGAGCTCCGATTGAATCGTCTCGAGCAGCTCGTCGCCCCGCAGCGGCTTCGTCAACAGCCGAACCCGCGCGAGCGACGCGACGTCGATCCCGCGGCCCGTGGTATCCCCGGTCAGGAACACGGCCGGGACGTCATGGTTGGCTCTCGAGCGAACGGCCTGCACGACCTTTAATCCCGTTTCCCCGCCCCGCAGATGGTAGTCGCTGACCACGAGATCCGGAGCGCGTTCGCGCGTGAGCGCGAGCGCTTCCTCTGCGCAGCTCGCGACCTTGACCTCGAAGCCTTCGAGCTCGAGCAGCAGTCCGGTGGCCTCGGCCACGGCCGCCTCGTCGTCGACCACGAGAATGAGACCGCCTACCGCGGGCAGCGGCGAAGCGGCGACCGCCTCGGCGGCCTTCGGGATCGCGCACCTCGGCGCCCTGACCGTAAAGGTCGTACCCGCGCCCGGGGCCGAACGGACTTCGACGTCGAGCGCAAGCAGATCCGCGATTCGCCGCACGATCGACAATCCGAGACCGAGACCCTCGGGCCGCCGGCTGCCGCGATCCACCTGGTAAAACTCGTCGAAGATCCGGTCGATCTGATCGGCAGGAATGCCGATCCCCGTATCGGTCACTTCGATCTCGAGCGTCTCTCCGCGTGCGACGGCGCGCAGCTGCACGCCGCCGGTGCGGGTATAGCGGATCGCGTTCGACACGAGGTTGCCGAGCAAACGCCGCAGCAGCTCGGCATCCGTCCGCGCGCCTTCGCCGCAACGCTCGAATCCGAGCTCGAGTCCTTTCTCGCTGGCCTGCGGGTCGAAGTCCGCGACCAAACGCTCGAAAATGTCGTCGATGCGGCAGTCGACGGGCTCCGGCGTGATCGCGCCGCTGTCGAGCTTGCTGATGTCGAGCACCGAGGCGAGCAGGTCCGACATCGAGTCGAGGGCCTGCTGCTGCTTGTTGATGACCATTTCCAGACGCGTATTGCCGACGGCTTCGCGGCGCGCCACGCGGTTCAACAGGTTCAGCGTCTGCAGCGGCTGGCGGAGATCGTGGCTCGCGGCCGCGAGGAAGCGGCTCTTCGCGCGATTCGCTTCCTCGAGCTGATGCTCGGTATGCTTTTGGATCGTGGCGTCGCGGATGGCGGCGACGATCAACAATCCGCCGTCGTCGGTCCGCAGCGGGCTCAGGCTGATCTCGACGGGAAACTCGGTGCCGTCCTTGTGAAGCCCGTATAAGGCGAGGCCTGCGCCCATCGGCCGCGGCTTCGGGGCAGCTACGAACGCCTCGCGGTGCACGGGATGCACGTCGCGGAATCGGGCGGGCAAGAGGACCTCCACGGCCGATCCGTACAATTCCGAAGGCTCGTAGCCGAACGTTTCCCGCACCCGTGCGTTGGCGAAGACGATCTTGCCTTCGGCGTCGACGATGACCGTGGCGTCGGGCGCGGCTTCGAGGAGGCTTCTTGCGAGCTCGCCCGAAAGGTGCATTCGAGAGGTGGGGTGCCCCATAGTACGCGCTTGGAAACGGAGAAGCGGCTCTCTGACGCGGGAATATACGAGTTCGCGGCTACGCCGCGCAACGCGAGCGCCGGCTCGTCGTTGCGGAGCAGGCGCTACGCGTATTTGCTTATGTCGCCGGGCTCGAGCGCCCGTTATGCTCGCACGATGTTTTCCGGGGAGAGCGCGAAGGCGCCGCTATCGATGACTGCTCCGGGCGTAGGCGACGCCGCCATGATGGCCAACGCCGAGCTGCATGCTCTTTTCGATGCCGCGGTCGATGCGATCGTCGTGATCGACGAGCAGGGACGCATCCTCGCGTTCAACCGAGCCGCGGAAAGGGTGTTCGGCCGCAGCGCCGCGGAGGTCGTGGGGGAGCGAGTGGAGATCCTCATGCCCGAGCCCGACCGCAGCCGCCATGGCGCCTACATGCGCCGCTACATCGAGACCGGGGAGGCCAGAATCATCGGGATCGGGCGCGAGGTGAACGCGGTCCGCGCAAGCGGCGAGGTGTTTCCGATCGCACTGTCGGTGGGAGAAGCCGTGAGCCGAGGCCAACGCCGCTTCGTCGCGATCATCAGAGACCTCTCCGGCGAGCGGGCGGCCGAGCTTCGAGCGCGCTCGCTCGAGTCTCGCCTCGCGCACGTCGATCGCTTCAACCTCATGGGAGAGATGGCGGCCGGGATTGCTCACGAGGTCAATCAACCGCTGAGCGCGATCGCGACGTATGCGCAAGCCGCGCGGCGAATGCTGCAGCGCGAGCCCATGAACAAGGATGCGCTCGACGACATCTGCGGAAAGATCGATGCGCAGGCCCGCCGCGCCGGGCAGGTCATCGAGAACGTGCGCAAGTTCATCCGGCGGCGCGACGATCGAACCGAGCTGCTCGACGTGAACCGCGTGATCGAGGATGTGCGGGAGCTCATCGAGGCCGACGCGCACGCGGCGGACATCCAGCTAGCGATCCGCTTTCGTGAGGACCTGCCCCCGGTACGCGGCGACGCGGTGCAGCTTCAGCAGGTGGTGCTGAACTTGAGTCGGAATGCCGTCGACGCGATGCGCGGCGGCCCTTCCCGTCGCCGCGGCATCGTCGTCGAGACCGGGCTCGCGCCGGACGGCAAGGTTCGCGTGACCGTGACCGACCACGGTCCCGGCGTCTCGAAGTCGCTCGGCCAGAATATTTTCCATCCGTTCATCACGACGAAGAGCAGCGGGCTCGGAGTCGGTCTGGCCATCAGCCGCACCATCGCTCAAGCTTTCGGCGGCACGCTCGACTATGCGGACCATCCGGAAGGCGGCGCCGTCTTCTCGCTCGAGCTGCCGGCGGCGGGGGAAGGAGAGACGCGTGAAAAGTGAGGTGCCGCTCGTTTACGTCATCGACGACGATGAAGCCGTGCGCGATTCGCTGGCCCTGCTGCTCGAGTCGATCGGCTTGGCGCACGAGCTTCATGCCTCGGCGCTCGCGTTTCTCGACGCCTTCGATCCCGACAGGCACGCCTGCGTCGTCACCGACATCCGCATGCCCGGCTTGGGCGGCCTCGAGCTGCAGCAGCGCCTGCTCGAAGAGCATGCGGAGGTCCCGATCATCTTCATCACGGGGCACGGCGACGTGCCGATGGCCGTGACCGCGATGAAGCGCGGCGCCTCGGACTTCATTCAAAAGCCGTTCCGCGATCAGGACCTCATCGATCGGATCCACAAGGCGTTGAAGCAGGACAAGGAGCGTCGCGGCGCCCGCCTCGAGGAACGGGTCATCCGCGAGCGTCTCGAGAGCCTTACGCCGCGGGAAGCCGAGGTCATGGAGCGCGTGGTCCGGGGACAGGCGAACAAGGTCATCGCCATGGACTTAGGGCTCAGTCAGCGAACGGTGGAGCTGCACCGCGCGAGAGTCATGCGCAAGCTCAGGATGCGCTCGGTGGCCGAGCTCGTTCAGGCCGTGAGCAAGGTATCGAAGCCGCGGGACGCCGGCAGCCCGGGCGAATAGGTCGCCGGCGGTCCGGGCACGGGCGGCGCCGGCGGTCCGGGCGCGGGCGGCGCCGGGGAGTAGGCCGCCCGCTCGAGAAGTCCCAGAGGTCGTTACTTGCGGCCGCCGTCGGACGGCTCGTCGAGCCGGAGCGAGTAGATCACTTGATGCACGTCCTTCGGGTCGGGCTCTTCGGTGAACCCGACGCGGCGCGCAAGGCGCCGCATGCGCTCGTTGGCGGCCGCGTCCATCGAGTACAGGCGCTTGATGCCGTGCGTCCGAGCATGATCGATGAGCCGGCGCAACAAGAGCGTCGCGAGGCCCCGGTGCTGCCAGGCGTCCGCCACGGCGACCGAGATCTCGGCCTCCTCGCATGCGGGGCGTTCCGACGCGTACCGGCTCACGCCGATATGCTCGCCATCCGTGCCCGGTGCAATCGCCACATAGGCCATGTCGCGAACGCAGTCCGGCGAGCACAGCCGCCGGAGCTCCTCGTCTCGCAGATGAGCGATGCCGCCGAGGAAGAGCAAGCGCCGGCTCTCAGCGGATAGTCCGTCGATGAAAGCGCTCTGCGCGGCCGCATCCTCGGGCCGGATCGCGCGAATCCTCACGCGGCTGCCGTCCCGCAGCGTCTCGGTCCATTCGTCGGCGGTTCGAGTCGACATGGTGCCCTCCGATGAAGTGTCGGAAACTACCGAGTTTCCGCGGGTAGCGGTACATCGCTAGCCTTGGCCTCTGCTCCGAGCAAAAGCGGTCGCAGCCATGACTATTCGCAATCTGGACGCGCTCTTCAAGCCTCGCTCCGTGACCGTGATCGGCGCGAGCAATCGCGACGGGTCGATCGGCCGCCTCGTGATGCAGAATTTGCTGACGGGCGGCTTCGACGGCGCCGTCATGCCGGTCAATCCCAACCGCAAGGACGTGCTCGGCGTTCGCGCCTATCCGGACGTCGCGAGCCTCCCGCACGTGCCCGATCTCGCCGTGATCGCCGTGCCCGCGCGGGCCGTGCCGGGCATCGTCGCCGCGCTCGCCGCTCGAGGCACGCGCGGCGTGGTCGTAATCTCGGCCGGCTGCGGCGAGCTCACGGACGGCGGCATCACGCTGCAGCAAGCGATGCTCGACGCGGCGCGTCCGCGCATCCTGCGCATCGTCGGCCCGAACTCGCTCGGCGTGGTGGTCCCCCGTGCGGGACTCAACGCGAGCTTCGCGCACCTGACCCCGGTCGAAGGCTCGCTCGCCTTCGTCGCACAGTCCGGCGCCGTCATGACGTCGGTCCTCGATTGGGCGCAGGCGCGCGGCATCGGCTTCTCGCATCTCGTCTCGCTCGGCGACATGGCCGACGTCGACTTCGGCGACATGCTCGACTACCTGGCGCGCGATGCGGCGACGAGCGCGATCCTGCTCTACCTCGAGGCGGTGACGCATGCGCGCAAGTTCATGTCGGCCGGCCGGGCTGCGGCACGGGTCAAGCCGGTCGTGGTCGTCAAGGCGGGGCGGCACGAGCAGAGCGGCCGCGCCGCGGCGACGCACACGGGGCGGCTCGCCGGGCCGGACGCGGAGTACGACGCCGCCTTTCGGCGCGCGGGCATGCTGCGCGTCGCCACGCTCGAGGAGTTGTTCGACGCCGTCGAGACCCTCGCGCGCGCTCGCACTCCGCGCGGCGGGCGTCTGCTGATCCTATCGAACGGCGGCGGCCCCGCCGTGCTCGCCGCGGATGCGCTCCTCGACGGAGGCGGCGAGCTCGCGCCGCCCGCGCCCGCGACCCTGAGCGCGCTCGACGCCGCGCTTCCGCGCGGCTGGTCGCGCGGCAACCCGGTCGATATCGTCGGCGATGCCCCCGCGCAGCGCTACGCGGCGGCCTTGCGGATCGCGCTCCGCGACCCGAACGCCGACGGCGTCTTGGTGCTGCACTGCCCGACGGCCGTCGCGAGCGGCCGCGACGCGGCCCGCGCCGTGATCGAAGTCCTGAAGGAGTCGCCGCCCGCCACCGTGCTGGCGAGCTGGCTCGGCGAGCACACGGCGTCCGCGTCGCGGGAGGAGCTCGAGCGTCACCGCGTGCCGAGCTATCCCACGCCCGAGCAAGCCGTGCGCGCGTTCCTGCAGATGGTCGACTACCGGCGCAATCAGGAGTTGCTCATGCAGACGCCGCCGTCGCAGCCGGAGCAGTTCGTCGCGGACGCCGTGCGTGCGCGCGCCGTCGTCGACGGAGCCTTGAGTGAGCGGCGACAGTGGCTCACGGCCGCCGAGTCGCGCGCCGTGCTTGCCGCTTACGGCTTGCCGGTCAACGAGGTGCGCGAGGTGCGCTCGCCGCAGGCTGCGGCCGAAGCGGCGGCGGAGCTCGGCGGTCCCGTAGCGCTCAAGATCGCGGCCGACGGAGTCGTGCACAAGTCGGACGTGGGCGGCGTCGCGCTCGATCTGCGCGGCCCCGCGGCCGTGAAGCTCGAGGCCGAGGCGATGCTCCTGCGCGTGCGCGCGGCGCGCCCCGACACGGGCGTCCGCGGCTTCACCGTGGAGCGCATGGTGGACCGCAGCCGGGGCGTCGAGCTCATCGCGGGAGCGACGAGCGGAGGCGACTTCGGACCCATGATCCTGTTCGGCCGCGGCGGCACCGCCGTCGAGATCTTCGCGGATACGGCCGTGGAGCTGCCGCCGCTCAACTTGCGGCTCGCGAACGACCTCATCGCGAGGACGAGGGTCGTGCGCGAGCTGCGGGGCTATCGCGACGTCCCGCCCGCGGACCTCGACGCCGTCGCGCTTGCGCTCACGCGCGTGTCGCAGCTCGTGGTCGATATCCCGGAGCTCGCGGAGGTCGACTTGAATCCGTTGCTCGCCACCGCGGACGGCGTGCTTGCGCTCGATGCGCGAATCCGCGTCGCCGCGGCGCAGGCCGGCGAGCGCGCCGACGCACGGCTCGCGATCCGCCCCTATCCCAAGGAGCTCGAGCAGGAGGTTCGGACGCCGGACGGCCGCGTCCTGCTGATTCGGCCGATCCTGCCCGAGGATGAGCCCGCGCTCGCGGCCGCCTTCTCGAGGCTGACGCCGGACGAGATTCGTGCGCGCTTTCTCGGATCGCTCAAGACGATGCCCCATCCCATGGCGGCGCGGCTCACGCAGATCGACTACGACCGGGAGATGGCGCTCGTGCTGACCGAGCACGGCGTTCCCGGCAGGACGGAGCTCTACGGCGTGGTGCGGCTGGTCGCGGACCCGGACAACAGTGCCGCGGAGTTCGCGGTCATCGTGGCGAAGCCGTTCACCGGACGCGGCTTCGGCCGTTTGCTCATGCGCCGGATTATCGACTATGCGCGCTCGCGCGGGATTCGCGAGCTCTTCGGGGACGTGCTCGCGGACAACGCACCGATGCGCGGGCTGTGCCGGTCGTTGAAGTTCGCAGAATCGGGGATGCCGGATGCGCCCGGGCTCGTGCGCGTGACGCTCGCGCTTTGAGCTCCCTCGTTCGCCGCAGCAGCGCGGCGAACGATCGTCAGCGAGGCGCCTGCACCAACGCCGTATACGACTGACCTAGACCGATGTGGTAGGCGATGGTGCTGCCGTCGGGCGAAATGGAAAGGTCGGCGAGGCCCGGCAGATCGTAAACGCCTGTGACACGGCCATCGGACGTTCGTCGGAGCACGAGGCTATAGGCCGTCTGCCCGTTCTCGCCTTGAAGCAACTCGTAAGCCGCTAAATAGCTGCCCGCGGCGGCGATCTCGAGGTGTCCGACATTGCTCGCGAGAATGCGGTCCGATGTCCAGTCGACGGGCGGCGGAAACGGAGACGCGGACCACACCGCGCTCGGCGCGCCATAGGCCTGCAATTCCAGCTGCCCCTTGCGCCGGTACAGACCTACCCACCCGAGCGACTCGGTGTCAGCGATGAGCGCGGCGCCCGGGCTCGGTCCCGGAAGCTCGCGGTTGAGGCGCCAATCCTCGGTGCGGAAGACGCGGAGATAAAGCCGCCCGTTCTCGTCGGTGTGCTCGGCCGCCAGCTCGCTCCCGTCTCGCGAGAAGGCGATCTTCGGCGCTCCAGAATGGCCTCGACGCGCCACAGCTCTCGGAGCCCCGTGCGGTCGAGCGCCTCCTCGCGAGGCTGCGCGTGCAATGACCCGCAGACGGCGAAGGCGAGAGCGAGCAATCGTTGGGACATGCTTCACCGCAAACGGGCCGATGTCGCAAGTATTGCGCAAATCGAATTGCAGCTCTATGCATCTCTCCTAATGCGCGCCCTTCGCGGCGGGCGCCCTGCGCGCCGCCTTCGCCGGCGCCGGGACGTGGCCGAGCCACCACTCGAGCGTCGTCCCGGCGAGCCGTGCGCCGGCGCCGGGAACGAGCGTGTCCTCGGATACGCGCGTGCCGTAGTAAGGGGCTGCCGGATCGGCCGTCACCGTGCGCGCGTCGTGATCGTATTCGAGGACTTCGCGCACGGCGCGGTCGAGCGTGAAGCTCTCGGGTCCCGCGATCTCGATCGTGCCGTTCTCGGGCTCGGCCGCCGCGGCCTCGGCGATTGCGCTTGCGACGTCCTCCGCGGCGATCGGCTGGAACTTGACGGGAGGAAGACGCACGGCGCCGCCCTCGGTCGAGGCGTCGGCAATCGAGCGTATGAACTCGAAGAACTGGGTGGCGTGGATCAGCGTATACGGAATGCCCGACGCCTCGATCATCTGCTCCTGCGCGAGCTTCGCGCGGAAGTAGCCGCTGTCCTGCATCCGGTCCGTGCCGACGACGGAAAGCGCGACGTGATGACGCACGCCCGCCTTGCGCTCGGCGGCGCCCACATTACGGCCCGAGGTCGAGAAAAAGTCCATTGCGGCTTGGTCCTCGAACGACGGCGAGTTCGAGACGTCGACGACGACGCGGGCGCCGGTCAGCGCTTCATCGAGCCCTTTCCCCGTCATCGTGTCGACGCCCGTGCTCGGCGCCGCCGCGACGGCGTCATGACCTCGCTGCTTCAACTTCTCGACGACCTTGGACCCGATCAGACCGGTTCCGCCGATGACGACGATCTTCATGGGCTCCTCCCGCAGATGCGCTTCGTTGCGTTGCAGAGTCCGCCTCGCGCCGGCCGCGGTCGGGCTCGGCCGCCGGGCCGAGCCCGCACCTCGCGCTCAAGCGGCCGTCGCGGCGGCCCCTTGCGGCTTTGCTTTCGCTTGCGTCCCGGAAAGGAAGGCCAGTATCTCGGCATTGATGATGTCGGGATGGGTTTGGCAGCAGCCGTGCGGCAGATCCTTGTAGGTCTTCAGCCGGCCGTTCTTCAGCAGCTTCGCCGTGAGCGGCGCCGAATCCGCGTACGGCACGATTTGATCGTCCTCGCTGTGGATGACCAGGACGGGCACGTCGATCGCCTTCAAATCCTCCGTGAAGTCGGTCTCGGAGAAGGCCTTGATGCACTCGTAGCCGGCCTTGACGCTGCCCATCATGGCTTGGCGCCACCAGTTGCGGATGATGCCCTCGGAGGCCTTCGCGCCGGGACGGTTGTACCCATAAAAGGGGCCGGTCGGGACGTCGAGGTAGAGCTGAGCCCGGTTGTTCGCGAGCGCGGCGCGGTATCCGTCGAACACCTCGAGCGGCGTTCCGTTAGGATTCGACTCCTTCTTCACCATGACGGGCGGCACGGCGTCGATGAGCACGGCCATGGACACTCGTCCGGATTTCGCTCGCGCGACGTAGCGCGTAACCTCGCCTCCGCCCGTTGAATGTCCGATATGGATCGCGTTCTTGAGGTCGAGCGCCTCGACGAGCGCCGCGGCGTCGGCCGCGTACGTGTCCATATCGTTGCCGCCGTCGGTTTGGTCTGAGCGGCCGTGACCGCGGCGGTCGTGAGCGATGACGCGATAGCCCTTCGAGAGGAAAAACATCATCTGATTGTCCCAGTCGTCGGCGCTCAACGGCCAGCCGTGGTGGAACACGATCGGTTGCGCGTTTTTCGAGCCCCAGTCTTTAAAAAAGATATGCGTGCCGTCCTGAGTGGTGATGTATTGCATGGCGACTCCTTTCACGGATGTGCGGGATGCTCCCCGGGCGTGCGGAACGAGCTCGCGCGTGAACGCTGTTAAGGCGGATTCCCCTAAGCGATTCGAATTTAGAGTTCCTTGAAACGCAGATCCAAATTAGACGGGCTTGCGTTCGGATCAAAGGACATTGATCCGATGATTTCGGACGCGCGGCGTCACGTCGTCTTCTTCGTCTATCCAGGCTTCCTGCTCCTGGATGTCAGCGGTCCGCTCGAGGTATTTGCGACCGCGGAGCAAGTGGTGCCGGGCAGCTACCGGTTCTCCATCCTGTCCATGGATGGCGGAGCGGTCGAAAGCTCGGCCGGCGTGAGCGTCGTGACGGAAGCCGCGGACCTCCGGGCCATCGATACCTTCGTCGTCGTCGGCGACACCGGTTTGCCGGATCGCCGAATCGCTCCCGACAAAGTCGACTTCGTTCGCTCCGCTGCCGCTCGAGCGCGGCGCACGGTCAGCGTCTGCATGGGCGCTTTCCTTTTCGCTGCGAGCGGACTGCTCGACGGCCGCAGAGCGACCACGCACTGGCTCTTCGCACCGCGCATGCAGGACATGTTCCCGGAGGTCCGCGTCGAGGGCGATCGCATTTTCCTCAACGACGGCCGCATTTGGACCTCGGCGGGCATGACGGCCGGCATCGACGTGGCGTTGGCCCTGATCGAGGACGACCTCGGCGCCGGCGTGGCGCGCAAGGTGGCTCGGATGATGGTCGTCTACTACCGGCGGCCCGGCGGACAGATGCAGTATTCGTCCTTGCTCGATCTCGATCCAGGCTCCGATCGGATTCGCAGAGTGTTGAGCTTTGCCCGCGAGCACTTGGCGAAGCCTCTGCCGGTGGACCAGCTGGCCGAGGTCGCGCACCTCAGCGTGCGGCAGTTCAGCCGAGCGTTCGTTGCCGCGACAGGCCTGACGCCGGCCAAGGCCGTGGAGCGCTTGCGCGTCGAGGCCGCCCGTCCGCTCGTGGAGGAGGGCCGCGAGCCGTTCGAGACCATCGCGCGTGCGGTGGGGTTCGTCGACGAGAACCGCATGAGACAGAGCTTCGTGCGCGCGTACGGCCGGTCGCCGCGCGCGCTGCGAAGATCGGTGCAAGCCGGCGCATAGCCCCCTCTGCGGCCGCCCCGTACCCGAGACGCGTCAGCGCGGCGATGGCTCGCGGAAGACGGATGTTTCGCGCGTCCCGGTAGGAGTATATTTTGCGCGTCCATTATCGAGCGTTCGACGGGTCGTTGTGGCAGTACTGATTCGAGGGAGCTGTCATGAAGGTCTTACTCGCTACGGTGCTGGTGACGGCGTGTGCGCTGGCTTTTTCGACCGCGGCGTCCGCCCAGGGGAAGGTCGTTTCCGATGCGGCTTTGATCAAGAAACTCGAGCGGGCGGCCCCCGCCGACATCGTCGCGAACGCGACGATCATGAAGATGATGCCGGACGGCGGCATGCAGACCGTCCGCGAGGGCAAGAACGGCTGGACTTGCCTCGATATGTCCGGAACCGATCCGATGTGCGCGGATGCGGGCGCGATGGAATGGGCTCATGCGCTAATGTCGAAAGGCCCCGCGCCGCAGAAGCTCGGCTTCATCTACATGTTGAACGGCGATGCCGGTGCGAGCAACACGGATCCCTTTGCCACGGGCAAGACGGCGGACAACAACTGGGTCGTCACCGGTCCTCACGTCATGATCGTCGGCGCCGCGGCGAAGGAGATGATGCAGGGTTATCCTCGCGGCGCGAAGGCCGATCCGAGCAAGCCTTACGTCATGTGGCCGGGGACGCCTTACGAGCACTTGATGCTGCCCGTGAAGTGAGGGCGTGGGGCGCCCGCGCCCGGCCGGCGGGCTTCAGTCCGCGCTCTGCTCGAGCCTGCGGATGAGGGCATCGACCCGCAAGATGGACTTGAGGTCGCCGATGCGGTGCGCGTGCTCCATGGCCGCGAAGAGGTGGGTTTGCTCGAGCTCCAAGCGCTCGGGATGCTGCTCGAGCAATTTCACGTAGTGCGCGAAGACGCGATCGGCCTCAGGTGTAGTGCGGCGGGCGACGGCGTGGCGGACCACCGCGTGCAGCGCATAGCGCTCGGGCAGCGGCTGCTGCACCAAGTGCCAGCGCTCGAGCTCGGCGAGCGCGGGGCCGGGCCGCGAGACGCCTGAAAGCTCGGCGAGCGACGCGGCGTCGACGTGGTCGCCCTCGACGTGCGCGAGCACGGCGAGCGCCCCGCGGGCCTCGAGGCTCAAGCGCGCCCAGGCCCACTCGATGAGCTGGGCGATCTCGGGCAAGTCGTCCTCGTGCTCGAGGGCTCGTACCTCTGCGACGCCCGCATTCAGCAAGAACTCGCCGAGCGCTTGCGCGCTCGCGGCGCCGGAAGCGACGATGCTGTCGGCGATGTCGAGCGCCAGGGGGTTCCAGCGCAAGACGCGCGTGAGGTCTGCGACGCGCGGGAACGCGCTCTGGCCCGACGTCACGAGCGGGGCCGTCACGGGGAAGATGAACACCCCGGACAGAAGGCAGCGGCGCGCGGTGATCACGAAGGTCGCATTCGACCCTGCGAACGCCTCGAAGAGCCGTGCGATCGCGCGATCGTCCTCGTGGTTGTCGAGCACGATGAGCCGCTGCGGGCCCTCGGCGAAAAAGCGTTGGAGCCGCTGCACTCGGCCGTCGCCGCGCCCCGTGCCGAAGCGCAGCGCGAGCATCTCGGTCAAGGTGTAGAAGCCCCATGCGGCGGAGCGGAACCAGTCGATACGGCCGCCGAAGTCCGCGCGCAGCCGGTGTCCGAGCGCCGCGGCCAGCATCGACTTGCCGCTCCCTCCGGGACCGACCAGCGCGATCCGCGTAGGCCGCGCGGCGGCAATCGTGCGCGCGAGCGTGCGCAGCTCGGCGTTGCGTCCCTTCATGCCGCTCGGGCGCGGGGGAAAAACCGACCGGCTCGAGGTCTCTTCAATCCCTTGCTTTCGCAATGCTTCGCCGTTCTCGCGGTGCCGTGCCGTCGCGGAGAATACTACGTAAACGCCGATCGGAAGGAGCTTGGGCCGCACAACAGGCGTATCCGAGGCCGCGTGCAGCGGCCGTGCTCGCATCCGCCGACAACCGTGTAGACTTCGACAATTTCTTAAACGGGAAGCGTGCGTACACGCGAATGGTGTAGTCGCGGCGCCGCTCGGGAGCATCCTCAAATGACCCTTGGCAAGAGCCTGAGGTCCATGGCCTTCGGCATGTTGTTGGTCTGCATTGCTTCGCTTGCGACCGCCCGTGCAGGCGAGAAGTCGGATGTCGAGGATATCCGCGGCTTCCGCGTCGATTTCCATCTCGTCGGCCCCAAGCAGAAGGAGCGCGTCCTGCCTTCGCTTTATCATCAGATCGAGATCGTCGACTCGGTCCATCTGCCCGAGGCGGTGTCGAGCTTCTTCCATACCATCCCGCTCGTCGTGGATCCCGCTCTGACCAAAATGAACGGCGAATACGCACGGATGGGCGATCGATGGGTCGTGCACGTAAAGCCTGCCGATATCCCCGGGGACCGGGCGATTCTGCTGCACGAGCTCCTGCATGCTTACCAGCATCAAGTGCTCAAGGAGCCGACCCCGCCCGTAGGCCGCGCGTACCAGCAGGCGCTGCGACCCGGGACCTATCCGGACGACTTCAAGGGCGCCTACTTCCTCAGCAACGGCCGGGAATTCTTCGCCGTGATCGGCGAGATCTACCTCGATGGCAAGACCTTCCGTCCGCCGTTCACGTGCTCGGCGGTCCAGAAGGCGCAGCCGCAATTCATCGAATACCTCGCAAGTCTGTTCGGCCCGCACGACTGCCGGTAGCGGCGACGGCCGGGGTGTCGACGAGCGCGTCCTCGACGGACCCGAGCGCGTCCTCGACGGACACGAGCGCTTCCGGCGAAAGGCGGTCGCGCCGGCCGTCAGCGCGCGCGGCCCGCGGCCGTCTCGACGGGGCGCGATACCTCCGGGGGGAAATATGCTAAAACGATCGTCACGAGGCGGATCCCGATAGGAGCTCGCGCGCCGTTTGGCCATGCCGGCGTCTCTCGGCGCGGGGCTTCAAATCCAAGGCTCGAGGGCCTGCGCTTTTCGAGGCGGTTCTCGAAAAACCCCAAAAAAAAGGAGCCATTCATGTTTCATCGAAACGTCGCACTTCACTTCGCTTCACTCGCGGCCGCGGCCTTGCTCGGCACGACCGTCGCGGCTCAGCAGCCCGCTCAACCGCTGATGGTCAAGAAGCTCAAGGACAACGTCTACGTCGCCGAGGGCGGCGGCGGCAATTCGACCATCATCGTCGGGGACTCCGGCGTCATCGTCGTCGACGCGAAGATATCCGCGGCCTACGGCAAGGAAGTCGTCGACGAGGTCGCCAAGATCACGAGCAAGCCCATCACGACGGTCATCGAGACTCACAGCGACGGCGATCACATCAACGGTCTTGCCGCGTTTCCGAAGGGAATCACGGTCATCGCCGCGCAGAACAACAAGACGGAGCAGGAGCAAGCCGCCGCGGCCGGCGGACGCGGAGCGCCCCCGAAGGAGGCGATGCCCACGAAGGTCGTGAGCGGCACGCAGGAGAAGGAGACGATCGACGGCGTGCAGCTGCAGCTCTTTCACGTCGCGCCGGCGCACACGAGCGGCGATCTGGCCGTCTATCTGCCCGAGGAGAAGCTCGTGGCGACGGGCGACCTCGTCGCGACGACGCTTCCCGATCCGCTGATTCACCTCGAGAAGCACGGCAGCTCGGAGGGGTGGATCAAGTTCGTCTCCGCGCTCGTCGCGCTCGACGCCGACACCTACGTGCCGGGCCACGGCGATCCGCAGACGAAGGCGCAAGTGCAAGATCGGCTCAAGAGCGCCGAGGCCAAGCGCACGAAGATCGAAGCGATGGTCAAGGAGCACAAGTCGCTGGACGAGATCAAGAGCGCGCTCGGCGAGGCGGCGCCCGCCGGCGGGGCTGCGCCTAGATTCCCGAGCTTCGCGGAGACGACCTACAAGGAGCTGACCGCGCAATAGGCGCGGCGCGGGCGGGGGGCCTGCGGGTAGGTGATTCGGCCCAGTGCGCGGGGAGGGCATGGCGGCTCGAATCCGGCGAGCTGGAGACGAAATGCAGGGATATGCGGCACTGCTTCGAATCGCGTTTACGCTCATGGCAATCGGCTTCGGAGCGGTGTCGCCTATCTCGCATGCGGGGGTGCCGCAGCCGGCCCGCCTCGACCTCGCGGACCTCGGAAAACCGTTTCTGCTGCAGGTCAATTACGAGGAGGACGATCCGCAGCATTTCATGACGAGCCGCAGCCGCCTCGTGACCTTCGAGCGAAACGGCGACGCGTTGCGGATGCTCGACGCCTCGGAGCCGAAGGCGAAGACGCCGCGCGTCTTGGCGACGATCCCGATTCGTAGTGAATCCTCAGGCGGGCTCAACGTGAATCTCAACGCGGGCTTCGACACGATCTACTTCGAGGAAGACCGCACGGGAGAGGATTACTACGGGCGAGCCGCGAAGCACGACTACCGCGGGTTCAAGCTCTTCGATCGCCAAGTGCTTTCGGTCTCCTGTCACGGCCCTTTGCTCGTGTTCGATCAGCAGGCGAAGACGGAAGACGGCAGCCGCATCGTCGTGCATTACTACTTGAGCCCTTACCGCCCGGATCCGGGCTTCCGCCCGTTCGAGATGAAGGACCTCGAGCACTTCGGCTTCTACGAGACGTATCCCCAATGGCGCTCGGACCGCTGGGCGCTCTTTGCGATGAAGTTCGCGGCCGATCGGCCGATCGTTTTCGCGCTGTCGTCTAGCATCCCGAAGCGGTATCGCGACGCCGTGCGCGACGGGGTGCTGTATTGGAACCGAGCGCTCGGCGTGCCGCTCCTTCGAGTCATCGACGCGCCGCCTGGCGTCCGGGCCCCGAGCCCGGACTACAACATGATTCAATGGGTCACTTCCGGAGAATTCTCGTCGACCTCCTACATCCAAGCCGACCCGCTCACGGGGGAAATTCTGCACGCGCACGTCTTCGTCCTGCGCGAGACGATGATGGACGGAGACCTCGCGCAGCAGAACGACCATCTGAGGTACATCGTCGCTCACGAGATCGGCCACGCGCTCGGTCTGCGGCACAACTTCGCGCGCGGTCCGGTCACGACCGTCATGGACTACTTCGATCTGACGCAGGTCCTCGCGATCGGAGCGAATATCCGCGTGGGCGCGCCGGCGCTTCCGTACGATCGGGACGTCATGCGCTACGTTTACCTCGGCGAGCCGCTCGACGTCGATTCCCTGCCCGCTTTCTGCACGGACGGTCAAAGCGGCTGCTCGCCGTTTCCTTCGCCGCCGCCCGAGGTTCGCGGCATTCGCGGGGACTCCGGAGGAGACAACGGCGCGCCGTCGAAGTGACGGCGCTCGCGGCGAGCGCGCTGCCTTGCGCGACAGGCGCGCGTTGCCTTACGCGACGGCCGCCGCTGCCTTGGACGACCGCGCGAGCGCCGGTCTTTTGCGGCACGCTTGTTGCACTCGTCGTCGCACCTGAAGACCGCCCGCCGAGCCCGGCGTTTCCGTCGCAACAAGAGAGGTTCAACGATGGCGAAATCCCCTGGACACCGGCAGCATCCGGAGCACAAGGTCGAAGAGCAACCCGTGCAGGAGCGTCTCCAAGTGGCGATCGGCGGGGAGATCGTCGCGGACTCGAGCGACGTCATCGAAGTCGTCGAAGACGGCAGCCCGCCGCGGTATTACTTCCCGCGCGGCGACGTGAAGATGGAGGCGCTCGAGCCTTCGTCGACCACGACGAAGTGCCCTTACAAAGGCACGGCGAGCTACTACGGTCTGCGCATGAACGGCAAGAAGCTCGACGACGCCGTTTGGAGCTACGAGGAGCCCTACGACGAGCACGCCGCGCTCAAGGACCGCCTCGCGTTCTACGTCGAGAAGCTGCCGGAGATCGAGATCCGCACGGCGTGACGCAAGGGCGCGGGGTGCAACGCGCTCGCGCGTGGGCGCGCACTCGAAGAGCCTGTCTCGGCGCGGGTCGCCGTACTCTGGCGAGCGGATGTTGATGCGGGCTCGCCGATAGCGTACTAACGACGCATCGGGAATCGGAGCCGGAGAAGGGCATTGCATCGATATCCGCGGGCACTGGCGGCGCTGTTGGTCCTATCGTGCGCAGCCCGCTCCGCGGCCGCATTCGACTCCGTGAACGATGAGCGCTTGTGGGCCGTGACGGGCGTGACGATCGTCGACGTCGAGACGGGCGAGCTGCGCAGCGACGAGACGATCGTCGTTCGGCACGGCGTCATCGAGGCGGTCGGGCCCGCCGAGTCCGCGACGCTTCCGGCCGGAACGCTCGTCGTCGACGAGCACGGCCGCTATGCGATCCCGGGCCTTTGGGACATGCACGTGCACATCCGCGGAGGACCGGCGCTCGAGGCCGCGAACGAGCGCTGGCTCCGGCAATATCTCGCGTTCGGAGTCACGTCCGTGCGCGACGCCGCGGGCGACCTGTCCGATGCGGTGCTGCGCTGGAAAGCCGCGATCGCGCGCGGCGAGATCTACGGGCCGCGCATCTTCACGGCGCTGCGCAAGATCGACGGGCCGGACGGCGTGTGGCTCGGATCGATTCCCGTATCGTCGCGGGAGGAGGCGGCGAAGGCGCTCGACGCGCTTCGGTCCGAAGGCGCCGACTTCGTCAAAGTCTACGACGGCTCTATCGCGCCCGACGTCTACATCGACGTGCTCGAGGAGGCCGAGCGGCGCGGCTTGCGCACGGCCGCGCACGTCCCGCTGTCCGTGCCGTTCGTGGACGCGATAGAGGCGGGCCTCGACAGCGTCGAGCACGCGTTTCACCTCGTCAAGGCGGCCAATCCGTCGGATCGAGCCGCATCGCGGGCGTTCGCCCGCGACGGCATCCCCGAGGACTTCGAGCCGTTCTTCGTCGCCGTCTCCGCCCTCGGCGAAGCGGCGGACGAGCGCACGGCGCGCAAGGTATTCCGCGAGATGGCCCAGCGCGGCACGGCGCTGACGCCGACGCTGTACATTCGCCGCGCATGGAACCGGCTCGGCGAGGACGGCCTCGGCGAGGATGGCCTCGGCGAGGATGGCCTCGGCGAGGACAGCTTCGTCGACGGCGGCCTCGGCGAAGACGCGCGCGGCGGGAACGGGCGCCGGGGTCTGAGCTCGCTCGCTGAAGACAATCCGAGGCTCGAGGCCGTGCCGCCCGAGATTCGCAAGACCTACGGCCCGGCCCTCGATATTTTCCTCGCGCGGACGGACGAGGAGAGGGCGAGCGACCTGCGGCTCGAGAAGATCTCGCTGCGATTGACGCGCCTCGCCGCGGAGGAAGGGGTAACGATCCTCGCGGGCACGGACACGGGCGCCGACAATCCGCTCGCTTATCCCGGCGATTCGCTGCATCGCGAGCTCGAGACCCTCGTCGACGCGGGGCTCACGCCGCTTCAAGCGCTGCGCGCCGCGACGCTCGAGCCCGCGCGCTGGTTCGGCAAGGCCGACGAGCTCGGCACGATCGCCAAGGGCAAGCTCGCCGACTTCGTGATCCTCGAGGCGAACCCGCTCGAGGACATCTCGAGGACACGCTCGATCGCCGCCGTCGTGCAGCAGGGCGTGTTCTTCGACCGGCGCGAGCGCGACGATCTCGCGGCGCTGCAGGAAGAACGACGCCCGTAAACGTCGTCCCGAGCTGCGCTGCTCGTGCCCGTCTTGCGCGTCGCACGCTTGGACCCTGCGGCCGTGCTCAGAGCGACGTAGGCGCCATCGATTCGCGCGGGTCGATCTTGGGGCCTGGGCGAGACGTTGTCGGGCTAGGCGAGACTCATCGGCGGCTGCGAACGACGCGACGATCGCGTGCGGAGGACACGCTCGGCGGCGGCGCCGCCGAGCGCACGATCGAGAGCATGGGCCAAGCGCGGAGAGGTGCCGCGCCGGAACCGTCAGCTCACCATGTCCTTCAAATTCTTGAGGGGCAGCACGCGAACTTTCTTGCTGGCCGGCTTGGCCTTGAACGTCATCTTCTCGCCCGTGAACGGGTTGACGCCTTCGCGGGCTTTCGTGGCCGGTTTGGCGACGACCTTCATCTTGACGAGGCCCGGAACGGTGAAGACGCCGTTTCCGCGAAGGCTCTTGCGCATGATGCCGCTCAGCGAATCGAATACGGCATCGACTTGCTTGCGAGACAGGCCCGTATCCTTCGAGATCTGCATGAGGACTTCCGACTTGGTCGGGGCGGCACCCTTCTTTGGCATATTCACGTACTCCTCGTTATTCCAAATGTATGGCGCGACGCGCGCAGCGCAAAAACGGCGGGAAAATAGCACGTCGGCACACCGATGTGTGAGATTTTCTGCGGCGCGGCCGGCTCGACGCGGGCACCCGCTGTCTCGCCGTTTACGCGGACCTTCCCGGGGACTACCATGCGCGGCTCCGAAGAGGCCCGCCCATGCCGCCGACCGCCTCCGAGCTCGCAGCCCCCACGGCCGGGAACCTCAAAGTCCTGCTCGCCTTCGCAGCCGTCTACCTGATCTGGGGCTCGACGTACCTCGGCATCCGCTTCGCGATCGAAACGCTGCCGCCGTTTCTCATGGCGGGCGTCCGCTTTCTCGTCGCGGGCGCGCTGCTTTACGCGTGGTCGCGCCTCCTCGGCGGCGCCCCGCGCCCGACGCGGCGGCAATGGGGTGCGACGGCCGTCGTCGGCCTTCTGCTGCTGCTCGGCGGCAACGGGCTCGTGGTTTGGTCGGAGACGCGCGTCGCCTCGGGCGTCGCGGCGCTTCTCGTCGGTATCGTGCCGTGCTGGATGGTGCTGCTCGAGTGGCTGCGCCCGAGCGGCACGCGTCCGGCGCGCCAGACCGTGCTCGGCCTGTTCCTCGGCCTCGCCGGCCTCTTCTGGCTCATCGGTCCCGATTCGATCATGGGCGGGGGCCGCGCCGATCTCTTGGGCGCTTCGGCCGTGCTGGTCGGCAGCTTCCTCTGGGCGGCGGGCTCGATCTACTCGCGGCATGCGCCGATGCCGAGCGCGCCGTTCCTGTCGACGGCGATGCAGATGCTCGCGGCGAGCGCGGCGCTGTTGCTGGTCAGCGCCGGGCTCGGGGAGCCGCTGCACCTGCATCCGGGGGCGTTCTCGGCGCGCTCGCTGCTTGCGCTGCTCTACCTCGTGCTGTTCGGGTCGATCGTCGCGTTCTCGGCATACATCTGGCTGCTTCGCGAGAGCACGCCGGCGCGCGTCAGCACGTACGCCTACGTGAATCCCGTCGTGGCCGTGCTTCTCGGCTGGGCGCTCGCGGGCGAGGCCCTGACGCCGCGCATGATCGTCGCCGCGGTCGTCATCGTGAGCGGCGTCGTGCTGATCACGCTCGCGCCGGTCGGAGCTCTTCCGATCAGAAGCGCCAGGCGGCGGTGAGCCACACGGCGTCCGCGTCGGCGAGATCGCTGATGTCGATCTTTTCGTACTCGGCCCGCAGGCTCAGGCGCTCGAGCAAGGTCACGCCGATGCCCGCGCCGTAGACCGGATCGTTGCCGCTGTCGTCGATGAACGCGCTGCCGTTGTTCCGGACCTTGACGTCGTAGAAGATCATGCCGGCGCGGGCGAAGAGCTCGACAGGGCCGATGGGCAGCGTGCCGACGAGGCTCGGCGTGATGCCGGTCGTTTCCGCCGAGAGGTTCAACGCGTCGAGGGCGGCTCGAGCCGTGCCGAAGTCGACGTAGTCGAGCTGAGCCGCGAAGACGCGGTTGAAGCGCCATCCCGCGAAGACCTTCGACGCGTCTCCGTCGCGGTCGAAATCGATGGTCCCGTTGACGAGATCTCCTACGTTGTCGACGTTGTCGACGTTCGTCGAGAAGTCGCCTAGACCTGCACCCACGTAGAGGCCCTGGTGGTTCTCGGCGAGCGCGGCGGACGAGAATGCGAGCACCAGGGCGGCGAAGCCTATCCTTGTCCCGAGCATGGCGCCTCCTTGGCTTTGGCTTTCCGACCTGGAACGAAGCAAGCTCCGTGCCGACGCAGTCCTCGGTACGGTCGACAGGGGAGAAGCTTCCAGGATCGTGAACGGCGCGCGCGAATGCGGCCGCCTTGCAAGCGGCCGCGATTGCCGCGTCAGAGCGCGTTTCTGAACCCTACGCGCCTGTAGATGCGCCGGCATATCCCGGCGCGCCTTCGGGTTCCTAAAGCTTCTTCGCTCGCGTCAGCAGGTAGTCCTGCCGCACGGTGTTGTCCTCGAAGTAGTCCGAGAGCCTCTGCTCGAGCTCGCGCCGGAACGCCTCGAGCTTGTCGGGATCGGAGGCGCCGAGCGCGCGGACGAGACCCGCGATGGGCCCGACGTTCGCCTCGAGAAAGACGCGCAGGTGCTGCACGCTGAGGATCTGAAAACGCATGTGCCCCATGTCGAAGACGATGTCGCCGACGGCTTTGCCGAGGCGCTCGCGCACGACGTCGGGATCGCCCCAGAGGTGCGGCGGCGAAACGCCGGGCGGCGGGGGCGGCGCGTACTTGCCCACGAGCTTGAACATGGTGCCGATGGCCAGGTCGGGCGGCCACGTCGCGAAAGCGATCGTGCCGCCGGGCTTCAAAACGCGCAGCATCTCGCCGACCGCGAGCTCGGGACGCGGCGCGAACATGTGACCGAACTGACTCACGACGGCGTCGAACGCGGCGTCGGCAAAGGGCAGCGCTTCGACGTCGCCTTCCTGCCATTCGACGTCGAGCCCCATGAGCTTCGCGTTCTCGCGGGCGCGCTCGAGCAGCTTCGGCGTCGGATCGATGCCGGTCGACTTGGCGCCGAGCCGCGCCGCCGTGAGGGCGAGCACGCCCGTGCCGCAGCCGACGTCGAGCACGCGCGAGCCCGCGCGGAGACCCGCGAACCGAGCGAGGCGCGGCGACGCGGTCGCAGTCGCCATTTCCGTCGGCGCAAAGAGCTCCCAACCCTTCTTGGCGTTCTCTTTGAACTGGGCGATCGGGTCCATGCGGCACCTCCGGGGACTGATCGGGTCTGCCGCGATTCTATCGCTGCGCGCTTCCGCCGCCCATCGGGCTCGAGCGGAGCGCGCCAGCCCGCTCGGCGGGCTACGCCTCGGCCGCGCGCGCGGGCGGCTCCGAGCTGACGCTCTCGAACGCGCGGATCACGGGCAACAGCGCCGTGCGAAGCTCCTGCAGGCTCGAGGCGATGTGCTGCACGCCGGTCGCCTTGAGGAGCTGGAGGTTGCGCTCGGGCGAGCTCACGAAACCGAGACGGCCGATGACGAGCATGAGCTCGGGCAGCCTCGTCCTGAAGCGCTTCGCGACGTAGCGCGTGGCGGTGAGATCGCCGGGGGGCAGCGACGCGACGCAGACCGCCGCCGGGCGAAGCTGCTCGATCTCGGCCACGCGCTCCCCGAGCAGCTTGTCGGCGCCGAGGATCTTGAGGTCGCAATGCTCGTCGCGGAGGAGCACTCCCAGC
>DASTSM010000407.1:0-24997 GCA_035760685.1 Gammaproteobacteria bacterium
GTGCACGACGAGGCGGCCGATCCCCATCTCGAGCGCGCATTCACGCGCTTCCCGACCTGGATGTGGGCCAACGCTCATGTCCTCGATTTCGCGACGTGGCTCAAGGCATGGAACGCCGCGCGCCCGGAGCCCGGCGATCGCGCCGGCTTCTACGGACTCGATCTCTATAGCATGTACACCTCGATCCGCGCCGTGCTCGCGTACCTCGACGAAGTCGACCCCGAAGCCGGCAAGCTCGCGCGGATTCGGTACGGTTGTCTCGGCCCCTGGGAACGCGAGCCGGCGCAGTACGGCGCGGAGGCTTTACGAGGACGCTTCGAGGGCTGCGCCGACGCGGTCGCGCGGATGCTGCGCGAGCTCCTCGAGCGGCGGCTCGACTACGAGCCCCGCGGCGCGGACCGCTATTTCGACGCGACCCGAAACGCCGCGGTCGTCGAAGGCGCCGAGCGCTACTACCGGGCCATGTACTTCGGGCCGCATTCGTCCTGGAATCTGCGCGACACGCACATGTTCGATACGCTCGAGGCCCTGCTCGAGCGGGGCGGGCCGGACAGCAAGGCCGTGGTGTGGGCGCACAACTCCCACCTCGGCGATGCGGGCGCGACGTCCATGAGGGCGCACGGCGAGACGAATCTCGGCGAGCTCTGCCGCGGCTGCTTCGGCGACGCTTGCTACGCGATCGGCTTCGGAACGGATCACGGCACTGTCGCGGCCGCCGAGCATTGGGGCGCGCCGATGCGCATCATGAGCGTGCGGCCCTCGCGCGAGGACAGCTACGAGCGCCTATGCCACGACTCGGCCGTGCCGCGCTTCCTGCTCCCGCTCAAGCGGCGCGGCGGCGACGGGCTGCGCGACGCGCTCGGTCCGGAACGGCTCGAGCGCGCGATCGGCGTGATCTACCGCCCCGAGACGGAGCTTGCGAGCCACTACTTCCGGGCGTCGCTGCCGCGGCAATTCGACGAGTGGATCTGGTTCGACGAGACGCGCGCCGTGAATGCGCTGCCGGTCGCCCCGGACGTGCGAAAGATTCCCGAGACGTTTCCGTTCGGCGTGTGACGTGAGTGCGGATGCTTCGCGTGCGGATGCTTTGCGTGCGGATGCTTCAGAAGCCTGGGCTCACGCGCCGGCCGGTGGGCGCCGTCAATTCTTCTGCCTCTTTTCGCGCGTCGGAAGAATGGCCGGCGCGTCATTTCCCGCTTCTCATGATGTCGCCCCGCCAAGCCGGCCGCCTACGCTGGATCTTGTCGTGGCACAAACGAAGCGGCGCCCATAGGGCGCCGCTCCAGTTCGCGACTACGAAAGCGGGAAAGCGTTATTCCTGCTTGATCCCTTCGACCTGGATCCTGAGCGTGACGCCCATGTCGAAGCCGAAGTTCTTGCCGAACGTGACGCCGAAGTCCTCGCGGTTGATCTGCGCGATCGCATCCGCGCCGCAGACTTCCTTCTTCTGCATGTTGGGCTTGCAGAGGAAGCTGTTGAGCTGCAGCTTCACGGGCTTCGTCACGCCGTGCAGCGTGAGGTTGCCGTCGACGGCCGTCGGCGCGCCGTTCTTCCAGTCGACGAGCTTGCCCGTGTAGGTCGCCGTCGGAAACTTCGCGACGTCGAAGAGATCCGGCGTCTTCGCGTGCTCGTTGAGTGCGTCCTGCCCGAAGTCGATCGAGCTCATGTCCATCGTCACGTTGACGCTGCCCGTCTGGGCTTCCTTGTCGAGGGTGGCGGTGCCTTCCGCCTTCCTGATCATGCCCCGCCATTTCGAGAGCCCGCCCATGTGGTCGGCCTCGAAGGACGGATGCGTGTGGTTGGGGTCGAGCTGGTACGTCGTCGGCGCGGCGAGCGCCGCCGAACACAACAGGCCGGACGCCGCGGCCAAGGCTAGAGGCCGAAAAACAGCAACGGTGCTCACGGATTGATTCTCCTTCGGATGTAAGTTTTCGGTGGCTTGTGTCCCGCCACTTCGCTGTCGAAGGGCAAGCTTAGTGCGGACGGCCTCGATTGTGAATGGCGTCCGAGTTATCGGCGGGATTATCGTCGAGGCCGCCTTTCCCGGACAGGGGTACATCGGCGCACCGCGGAGACGGCCGCGGCGGCCAGCAGCAGGGCCTCGATACCGAGCCCGACCGCACCTCCGCCGCCCCCGCCGCTCGCCCGCTTCGCGTTGACATGCACGGTCCGCGTGACGGGCTCCGCCGCATTCCCCGCGCTGTCGACGGCCGTGTACTTGACGGTGTAGGTGCCGATGATTTTCGTATTGACCGGGTTTTCGACGCTCGGTACGACGGAGCCGTCGACGTCGTCGGTCGCGGTCGCGCCCGGGTCCTGATAGGCGGCGTCGACCTCGACGCTGACCTCGCTGTCGCCTACGAGCTGGATAACAGGCGGGCTCGTGTCGCCGAGGCCGAGGTTGCCGCGTCCGTCGTTGAAGAAGACGTCGATGCCGTGCTTGCCGGCGACGAGCACGTCCGCGTAGCCCGCCCGGCCGATCCGGGCGACCGCGGCCGAAGAAGCGTCCGCGCTCACGAACAGCGTGCCCTGCGGCGCGAAGCCTCCGCGCCCGTCGCCGAGGAAGATCTCGTGCGCTCCGGTCGCGTGGATCGCGACGACGTCGAGCACGCCGTCGCCGTCGAAATCCGCGACGAGAACGTCGGACGTCGGCGACGCGCCGAGCGCGCCGGCGGCCGTGAACGCGCCTTTGCCGTCGTTGAGATAGACGGGGTCCGAAGGCGGTCCGCCGTCGGGGGCGGCCGCTCGGCCGAAGACGAGATCCGGGAAGCCGTCGCCGTTGAAGTCGCCGCTCGCGACGGACGTGGCGGGACCCGTGTCGATGACGGATCCGGCGGAGAAGGCGCCCCCCGAGTTGCGATAGAGCCTCGCGGAACCCCTGGCGTTCGCGAACACGAGGTCGAGCCGCGCGTCGCCGTCGACGTCGACGGCCACGACGTCGCGGCTGTCGCGCGCGGCTCCGTCGAGCGCGGGACCCGCGACGAAGCCGCTCGCGCCGCGGTTCAAGTACACGGCATCGGGGCCCGCGTTCGCGAGCACGGCGTCGGCGAGCCCGTCGCCGTCGAGATCGGCGGCGGCGATGGCGCGCGCGTCTTGTTGGGCGGTGCCGATGGTCGGGCCCGGAGAGAACGAGGCCGAGCCTCCGTTCACGAAGACGGTGCTCGGCAACGCGCCCGCGCCGGCCGTCCAGAGATCGAGGTCGCCGTCGCCGTCGACGTCGGCGAACGCGATGCCGGGTCCGCCGGGCGCGTCGAGCGACAGCGGCAGATCCGCGAGCCCGCGGCGTACGCCGTCCGACGCTTCGAGCGCGGCGTTCAGCGTGGGGTTCTCGACGTTGAGACGAAGCTCGAGCGGCGAGTCCGCCCCTTTCGCCGCCGCGGCGTCGTCGAAGCCGTCGCCGTCGACGTCGGCCGCGGCCGCGCCGGCGGCACTACCCGCGATCGTCTGGGCCGCCTCCGCGACGACGCCGGTGCCGACGTTGAGGCTGTAGGACGCCGAATCGTTGCCGGCGCCGGGATCGATCGGCTTGCCGCCGACGGCGGCGACCGTCGCCCGCACGAAGACGTCGCCGGGACCCGCGGCGGTCCCCGTCAGCATGACCGCCCCGCTCTGCCCGGCGGCGAGCCCGCCGAGCTCGCAGACCGCGGTTTGACCCGCCGCCGGGTCGCCGGACAGCGTGCAGGACCCCGCATCGAGCTGCACCGCGTCGCCCATGAGCTCGATCCTGAGCTCGACGCCGCCCGCGGGCTGCGGCCCGTCGTTGCGCGCCGCGAACCGCCACTCGATGGCGTTGCCCGCAAGCGCCGGGGCGGGATCCGCGGAGATCGACTGAAGGACGAGATCGGCGCGATCGAGCGGCGCGATGACGAGCGTGAAGTCGTCAGTGACGCTGCCGCCTCGGCCGTCGCTCGCCGTGACGACGACTTGATAGGGTGAACCTTGCGTATCGGCGAAGGTCGGCGTGCCCGTGATCGAGCCGCTCGGGCTCATCGTCAACGAAGCCGGCAGCCCGGAGGCCGCGAACGAGAGCGCATCGCCGTCGGGATCCGCGAACGCGGGCGCGACGTTCGTTTGGAAGGGCCCGCTCTCCGTCGCCGTCTGATCGGCGATGCCCGGAGCGACGACGACCGGAGGCGCGTCGGGGACGATCGTGATGTCGAAGATCTGATACTGATAGCAGTTGATCAGGAAAACCTGGCAGAGGTCGTCCTGAGCGAACAGCACGACGCCTTGGCCGGAGTCGGTTGGTGCCGGCGTGCCGTGGAGCCGCGCGCGTCCGTTCCCAGTCTGCTCGAGCGCGAGCCAGGGCGGAAGGCCGTACGGTGCGGTGATCGAGACGTTGCCGCTGCCGGTCGCCTCGACGTCGTAGACGTACTCGACGCCCGCGTGCGCGACCGTGACGGGCGTGCTGACGAAGCCGGCTCGGGCCTCGGGCACGACGGCGAGAGCGAGCGAGGCCAGCGCGAGCATAGACGCTGCGCGAACGCCGGGCCGCGGCGACGACGCTCGAACGCGTCGCCGCAAGAATCGAAGGCCTCGCAGCAGCGAGCGCGCGCCGGAGATCTCACTCGTTGTCTCGTTGTGCGCGCGGCGCCCCCGGACCGGCTTCACCGTGCTCCTTCTGCTCACTGGAGAGCGTGTCTTCCTTGTCGTCGGTGACGGCACGCATGCTGCAAGTAGCGTGCCAGTCGGTTCCGGATCTACAACGATTCCGACGCGTCAACCGCGCCCGCGGCGCGCACGCCGAACCGCGCGGCGCTCGCGGGCTGAGTGCTGCGCTCCCCGACCCCGGCCGGTGGCATCCCCCTTGCACGCGTTCCGCCTCGTCTTTGTCGCAGTCGCCGCTCGCCGCCGTGTTCGCCGCCGTCGGCAGCGAGAGCGCGGCACGCGCCGACCGAGCAACAGGAGCTTTGGCCGTGGAGCGTTCGCGGAGCAAGGAGGCGAGAAACGATTCTTTCGCGCGGCGCATTCGCTCGGCTTTCGGGTGCGTCGTGACCGTCGTCGCCGTTGCGGTTTCGCTGGGGCTCGGCGCGCCGGCCGGCGCAGGAGAGCCCGAAGCGAACGCGGCCGCGGCGACGGACGGGGTCGGCGCGGAACGGCCGTTCGACTGGGCCTACGCCGCGGCCTTCGGAACGGGCACCTACCAGCTCGGCGAGGACAGCACGGTATCGGTCGTTCGTCTGCCGCTGCACGCAACTCTGCACAAGCCGAATTCGGGCCGCGGCTGCGCCTGCGGGATTCGGCTGCTGTTCCCCGTCACGATCGGCGTCGAGAATTTCGACTTGGAGGACCTCGAGTCCCTGCCCGAGCGCACGAACGAATTCGGATTCTTCCCGGGCGTCGAGGTGGAGCTGCCGCGCACGGAGCACTGGACGCTGAAGATCCAGGCTCAGATCGGCGAGGGCGTCCGCGTCGACGGCGAGCGGGAAAGGACGCGCCTCTACGGCGCCGGGATCAGGAGCCGCTACGTCTGGCCGAAGGCGCCCGGGAGACCGTCGATCGTCAACGGCTTGTATTGGTCGGCGTTCCGTCCCGTGGACGACGCGGAGAACGCGGGGACTCAAGACCTCGCGCGCTTCTCGTCGGGGCTCGAGTTCAACGTTAGCGTCCCGCGCTGGCGATTCCACGACGCGGGCATGCATCTGATGCCGCACGTGCTCGCGGCTTGGTACTTTCGGCCCGTGGAGATCGAGCCGATCCTGAGCGGCGAAGCCGTCGATCTCGAACGCGAATGGGAGGTCGGTCTCGCCGCAGGCCCCGATCGAGGGTTCTCGATCCTGCGCGCCAAGTTCGACCGCGTCGGCATCGCGTTCCGGCACTCCGCGAACTCGCGCGGCATTCGGCTCTACGTGGGATCGATCTTCTGAGCCGGTGCCGGAACGAAAGAGCCGGTGCCAGAATGAATGAGCCCGTGCCGAAGCGCATGAGCCGGCGCTAGAACGAGAGCCGGACTCCGATCCACGCCGCCCGCGGCCCTCCCGGGGAAACGAAGCGCGGATTTCGAAACTCGGGCCCGAGCACCTCGGCCGCATCGCCGAAGACGCCGAACGTCTCGTAGCGCGAGTCGAAGACGTTGTCGACGTTCGCGAACAGACCGATCTTGTCGTCCAGGCGATATTCCACGTGCAGGTTCACGAGCGCGTAGCCGTCGAGCGGCTCGGCAAGGTTCGACTCGTCGCCGCGCAAATACTGCTCGCCGCTCGCGAGGAGATCGGCGCCGAGCGCGACCTTCTGCGTCGGCTCGATTCGCACTCCGGCCTTGAACAGCTGACGCGGCACGAGCGGCAGCCGATCGCCCGCGGCCACGGCGATCTCGCCGTCCGCGGCATCGGGGTTGTGCGGGCTCGGCAGCCTCACGGCATTCTCGAACGTGGCGTCGAGCAGCGTATAGCTCGCGAACCAGCCGAGGCGCGGGCTCGGCGACCGACGCACCGCGAGCTCGAGGCCGCGGCGCCGCGTTCGCCCCACGTTCGCGAAGTAACCTTGGTTCGTCAGCGCGCCCGCGCTCACGAACAGGATGTCGTCTTCGTTCACGGTATCGAAAAGCCCGGCGTGCCAGTCCCCGCCGCCGGCGCGGCCGCGCACGCCGGCCTCGATCGTCTTCGCGACGACCTGATCGAGCGGCGGATCGGCGAGGAAGGCGTTCGGCAGCCTGCAAGGCGCGTCGGGGTCGGCGCACGTCAGCTCGACCGGAGACGGCGTGCGGCTCGATTCGCTGTAGCTCGCATAAAACGTCGTATCGTCCGTAACCGCGAGCGTGAGACCGGCCGCCGGGTTCAGGCGCCTGAACTCGTGCGTGCCGGTCAGCTCGTCGCCGAGAAGATCTCGAAGCGCGACGCGGCTCCTATTCGCGCGCGCGGACAACGTGAGGCGAAGCGCCGGGGACACCGACCAGACGTCCGATACGTAGAGACCGAGGCTCGACGTCTCCGCGTCGAGGCGGGTGAAGCCGTCCTCGACGAGCACGCCGCCCGGCACGGCGCCCCGCGTCGCGTCGAGGGCGCCGAGCTCGAGGCTCGAGCCGAAGGAGACGTCGCTGCGGTCGTAGACGACGCCGGCCACGAGCTGGTTCGGGCGACCGGCGAGCGCGCCCGACCAGGCGGCCTGGAGGCCGGCCCCGGAGCCGGTCTGTCGTGTCGAGGTCCGATTCAGGGTGCCGCCTGAAAGCGCCGCGCGGGCCTCGACCGGCTCGCCGTCGGCGTCGAGCAGCACCTCCTCCTCGCCGTCCTCGTCCTGCTCGCACATCAGTCCGGGCGAGGCGGTGCAGGGCGCGAAGTCGGAGCCGTCGCCGTTCAGCGTGTCGATGTCGCTGCGCCTCGAATAGACGTTCCCCGTCAACTGCACGTCGCTGCCGAGACGGTGATCGACGGAGAGGGCGAGCAGCGTCAGCGCGTTCTTGGTCTCGTCGGGGTGCGTGAAGACGGCGGAGCGATCGCGCGCGAGCAGATCGACGGGCGCAGCGCCGTTGCCCGTCAGATCCGTGTCCGCGTAAGTCACGCTCGCGGCGACGCTCGTCGCGGCTCGGCGCCAGCCGACTTTCGCGAACCCTTGCGTCGCGTCGGTCGGGGAGAAGTCGCGCCAGCCGTCGTCGGATAGGGTCGAGCCCGTCACGAAGTAGCTCACTCGTCCGTCGATCGAGCCGCCCGTCTCAGCCTCGAGGCCGACGCGCGACCACGAGCCGCCGGAGAGCTCGACCTTCGTGCCGGGCGAAGTGAAGCCGTCCTTCGTCTCGAGCGACAGAGCGCCTCCGAGCGCATTCAAGCCGAAGAGCGGATTCGAGCCGGGAACGAGGTACACCGACTCGATCGCCGATTCCGGGACGAGCGCCCAGCTCACGGTGTCGCCGAACGGCTCGTTGAGCCGCACGCCGTCCTGATACACCGCGAGCCCCTGGGCGAGGCCGAGCAGCGGCGAGCCGACGAAGCCGCGATACTGCACGTCGGGCTGGAGCGGATTGCTCTGCGCCTCGTTGACGAAGACCCCGGCGAACGCTCGCTTCATGAACTCGGCGAGGTCCTGGGCGCCCGAGGTCCTGATCTGCTCGGCGGTCGCGGCCTGCACGTTCGCGGGGACGGCCGCCGCGTCCGCTGCGCCGCCGAGCGGCGTCGTGCCGACGACGTCGATCTCCTCGACCGCATGCGGCGGCTCGCGGCCCCAAGCGACGCCGAACGACAACAGGCCTGCGGCCGTTGCGAGCAGCGCCGAGGCGTGCCGACCCGAAACCGCCCTGCCCGCTGCTGCCGCACGCGCCATCCGCGCTCGCCCTCGTTTTCCTTGAGACTGCGCGATAATACGCGATTCGGGCTCGCGCTCGCCGCTGGGCGGCCGGCCTTCCGCCCCTGCCGCGCGAAAAAAGAACGCGCGCCCGAAGGCGCGCGTCCGTCCCACCTCGCGAGCCGGCCGCATCGCGCGCGATGCGGCCCGCACCCGCGGTGCTCGAAGAATTACTTCTTCTGGGTGGCCGCGTCGTACTCTTGACGATCGAGATGGCCGTCCTGATTCGTGTCGGCCTTCGAGAAGTCCAACCCCTCGACCTTGGCGGCCTCGCTGCGGCTGATCATGCCGTCGCTGTTCGCGTCGACCTGATCGAACGGAGGCGAGGAGCTCGCGCCACCGCCCGCACCACCGGCCGCACCGCCGGCACCGCCCTGCTGGGCAAACGCAACGCCCGTCAGACCCATCGCCAAGAGCGTAACCAATACTCGTGCTTTCATCTGTCTTTACTCCCGTGTGTTGTCAGACTGACAGGAAGCGCTCCGGCTTCCCTCGGACGGCCAGGGTGCAAGACGTATGCCACCGCCGAGATGCGAGCAATGCCGCGGCCCGCAGCGCACTGCTCGCCGCGCCGAAGCGTCGGATCGCGTGCGCGGTGTTACCTTAGCCCGACACACGATCCGGCTTTACGCGCGCGAGGCGGGAAAAACACGGCGCACGCAGCCTTTCCACGTCGTCCTTTCGAGGTGCCGCCAAACGACGACACGATGCGCGCGGGCCGGACGCGACGCGCCCCGAACGCGGGGCCGAGCGCACACACGAGCGCCGTGCCGCGACCCGAAAGCCGCGGATTTCCCGTGTCTCGCGCGCGTCCCGCGCTTCGCCGCGCCGCTCGGTTGCGTGGCACGTCGCTTGCAGACATTGCAAATGTAGGAGATGCGCTCGGCGGGCGGACGCCGCGCGCGGAAGGGATCAGCGAATACTGAGAGGCCGGCGAAGACTTCGGTGCCGAGACGATCGAATGAAGGGCAAAGCGATAGTGTTCGGCTTCCTGGTGTCGCTCGCCGCGTGTTCTCGCGACGTCGCACCGTTCGACGAGCTCGACGGCGATCACGACGGACGGATCTCCGTGCAGGAAGCGGCTCGCGACACGGCCCTCGCGGAGCGGTTCGCGAAGCTCGACACGGACGCGGACGGCGAGCTGACGCCCTTCGAGTACCTGCAATACCTGCAGGCGTCGAATCGCCTCTGACTGCGTCGGTTGGCTCGGGCGCCCGAGAGAGGGGCGCGCCGACTTTGAGCTCGGATGCGGTTTCTTAGGTCGAGCTGGCGGCAGGAGCTCCTGCCGCCATTTTTTTCTCGCCGGCCGCCTCGCCGATCCCGCGGCACAGCCTGCTAGAATCTCATCGCGCCGCAATCGCACCGCAACCCGAGCTCCCGAGACGACAGCGGAACGGCGTGGAGAATTTCTTTGTATCGGCCGCGCTCTATCGTCAGGTTGATCCTGATCGGCTTCGGGGTCGTCATGGCACCCCTCATCGCCGCCGTCGTGACCGCCGTGATCCAAGTGGATCGATTGGCGCAAGACAGCCGTGCGGCGCTCATCGAAGGCGAAATCGCGACGCAGCAGAGCCGATCGCTCGTCGAGCTTCTCATCGACATGCAGCGCGCGTTGACGCAATTTCAAGTGCTCAAGGACCAGGACTTCCACGAGACCTACCTCGAGCGGCGCCGAGTCTTCTTGAACGCCGTCGAGAACCTCATGGAGCTCGACTTGACCAAGCTCGCGCGCGAGCAGCTCAAGGGCCTCAAGGACGACGAGCACGACCTTTTCGAGCGGCTGCACGGCAGCACTTCCGATTCCGAGCAAACGCCGGAGGCGACAACCGCGGGACTCATCGCGGCCGCCGAGCGGGAGAACAAGCCCGAGGTGTGGGCCGACCTCACGAACCGCGCGCGCTCGGTGTTGTCGGAGAGCAGCCGGCTCATCGAGACCCAGGTCGACGCGACGACCGAGCGCGCGGGCGACTTGCAGCGCACGTTGCTGCTTCAAGCCGCGGCCGTGATCCCCGCGACGATCTTGTTGGCGGGACTTTTCGTCATGATGATCATCCGGCCGATGCGGGAGGTCGGATATGCGATCAGGCGGCTCGGCGGGCGCGAATTCGCGGCGCCGATCTCGGTGCACGGTCCGCGCGACCTCGAAGATCTCGGCCGTCAGCTCGACTGGCTCCGGCTCCGCATCCAGGATCTCGAGCACCAGAAGATGACGTTCCTCCGGCACATCTCGCACGAGCTCAAGACGCCGCTGACCACGATCCGCGAAGGGTCCGAGCTCCTCGCTGAGAGTCTCGTGAGCGCCGCGCCCGAGGAGGCCGAGATCTCCCGCATCATCTGCTCGAACAGCATGCATCTGCAGAAGCTCATCGAGGATTTGCTTCAGTTCGGCAAGACTCAGGAGCTCGTCACCGACCTCAAGATCCTCGAATCGGTCGACATGGAGGCGGTCGTGCACTCCGTGGTCGAGACGCAGGCCCTCGCCTCGGCGTCGAAGGTGATCCGAATCGAGCAGGACCTCGCGCCGGTACGGATTCGCGGGGACGAGAATAAAGCTAGAATAGTCATCGACAACCTGCTCAACAACGCCATCAAGTACACGCCGGCCGGCGGCCGCGTGTCGATCTCCCTCGAGGCCCGGGACGGCTATGCAGTCGTGAGCGTGCGCGACACGGGGCCCGGCGTTGCGGAGGCGGAGAAACAGAAGATCTTTGAACCCTTCCAGCAAGGCCAGGCGGAGTACCAATCCAGCGTCAAGGGAACGGGCCTCGGGCTGGCCATCGCCAGGGAGTACGTGGAGGCCCACGATGGCTACATTGAGGTGGTCGATTCTACGGAAGGCGCCCACTTTCGCGCGGCGTTCCCGATCGCGGGCCCGCTTCGCTTCGCGGTTGCTTAACTGCCTGCTCCTCGCGCTTGCGGCGCTCGCGGTGCCGGCGTGCCACACGGCCCAGGTCGAGACGCTGCCCGCAGCCGCCGCGCTCAGCGCCCAGGAGCCGTCGAAGGCGGGCGTCCTCGCGGATCTCGCGCGCTACGGAAACATGGTGCGGGAGATCGGCCAGAAGCAGCTCGAGCAGCAGTATCGCGACGTCGCGCTCGCGAACGACTCGATGCTTTCGAGCGAGGAGGCGATCAAGCTGTCGCTCCTGCTCAGCGTGCCGGACGCCGCATTTCAGGAC
The DNA here is from genome assembly GCA_035760685.1 of Gammaproteobacteria bacterium. Taxonomy (GTDB): domain Bacteria; phylum Pseudomonadota; class Gammaproteobacteria; order Steroidobacterales; family Rariloculaceae; genus ZC4RG20. The sequence continues at coordinate 11,451 of DASTSM010000407.1, forward strand.
GTCGATCAGGCCACGCGCTTTCTTCGCGACGTCGTGCACCGGGAGGCGGCCGAGGAGCCGGAGCTCGCCGAGTTCGCACGGCTCCTCTACAACCTGCTCCGCGAGCGCGTCTACAGCAAGACCGACGAGGACGCGACCGTTGCGATGCTCGCGGAGGAGCGCGACCGCAACGAGCAGCTGAATTCCGAGCTCACGAAGGTCAGGAACGCGCTCGCGCTCGAGCGCAAGCAGCGCGAGACGCTCGAAGGACAGCTCGAGGCGCTCAAGAAGCTCGAGGAGCAGCTCTCCCGGGAGGACCTGCAGCGCTAAGCGATGCACACGAAAGCCAGAATCCTGCTCGTCGACGACGATCCGAGCCTGCTCAAGGTGCTCGCGATCCGCCTGGAACGGCAAGGCTACGACGTGAAGACCGCCGACAGCGGCAAACGCGCGCTCGCGGCGCTGCCCGGGTTCAAGCCGCACGTGGTGATTACCGACATGCGCATGGACGGCATGGACGGCCTCGCCTTGTTCAATGCCATTCACGAGCGCGAGCCGACGCTTCCCGTCATCGTGCTGACGGCGCACGGCACGATACCGGACGCGGTCGACGCGACCCAGCGCGGCGTCTTCGGCTACCTCACGAAGCCCTTCGAGCGGGATCAGCTCATCGAGATCATCGAGCGCGCGCTCAAGATGTACGGCGAGCAGTCCGAGACGCCGCTCGAGGACGCCGAGTGGTGCAACGAGATCATCACGCGGAGCTCGAAGATGGAAACGCTGCTCCGGGAGGCCTACATGGTCGCCCAGAGCGATGCCAGCGTTTTGATCCGCGGCGAAAGCGGCACGGGCAAGGAGCTCCTCGCGCGTGCCATCCACAAAGCCAGCGCGCGGCACGGCCGCTCGCTCGTCGCCGTCAACTGCACGGCGATTCCCGAGCAGCTCTTCGAGGCGGAGCTCTTCGGCCACGAGAAAGGCGCGTTTACGGGCGCGAGCCAGGCCCGCGCGGGCCTCATCAAGGCCGCCGACGGCGGCACGCTGTTCCTCGACGAGATCGGGGACATGCCTCTGCCGTTTCAGGCGAAGCTGCTGCGCATGCTCCAGGAGAAAGAGGTCCGGGCCGTGGGCTCGACGGAGGCGACGCCCGTCGACGTGCGCGTGGTCTCGGCGACGCATCGGAATCTCGAGGCGGCCGTCGCGGACAAGAGCTTCCGCGAGGACCTCTACTACCGGCTCAACGTCGTCACGCTCGAGATCCTGCCGCTCGCGAAGCGCCGCGAAGACATTCCGCTGCTCGCGGACCATCTGCTCGAGCGCGCGCGCTCCGAGCGCCGCAACGCCGCGGTCGACGTCACGGGCTTCTCGAAGGAAGCCATGGAGCTCATGATGTCGGCGCCGTGGCCCGGCAACGTGCGCCAGCTCCGCAACGTCATCGACCAGTGCGTCGTGCTCGCGACCGCGCCGCTGATCCCCGCGAGCCTCGTCGAGCGCGCGCTGCGGCGCAAGGAGAAGGCGTTCCTACCCTTCGCGAAGGCGCGGGACGCCTTCGAGTTCGAATATCTGACGCACCTGCTCGAGATGACGGAGGGCAACGTCGCCCAGGCGGCCCGCCTCGCGGAGCGCAACCGCTCCGAGTTCTACAAGCTCCTGCACAAGCACGAGCTCGAGCCGGAGCTCTTTCGGCGAGGCGACGCCGAGTGACGCAGCGACGGCTCGGCGCCTCCCTTCGCCCGGTCGCCGCTCCGCGGCTCGGCTGACCGGCCGGCTTGCGGCCGACCGGGCCGGCTCGCGGCTCGGTGATCAGGCGCGTTCGCCCTCGCCGATCAGCGATGCCGATCAGCGATTCGCGTCGGGTTTGCGCAGGTCGTCCGTCGAATCGTCGACCGCGTCGCGCGTCCTGTCGCGTGCGTCGTCCGCCGCGTCTCGTGCGGCGTCGGCCGCATCGTCCGCGGCATCCTTCGCGGCGTCGGCCGCATCGTCCGCGGCATCGCCCGCCTTGTCGGCGGCGTCGTCGACCGCGTCGCCCGTCGCGTCCGCCGCGTCCTTGGCCGCATCGCGCGCGTCGTCGGCCGCGTTACGCGCGGCATCGCTCGCGTCGTCCGCGGCGTTGCCGATCGAACGAGAGGCGTCGCCGGTGTCGTTGGCCTCGCAACCCGCGAGCGTCCCGAAGGCCGCGCCCCCGGCCATCAATAGGCAGACGGTAACCAGTTTGCTGAATTTCATGCGTACCTCCTCGTGGCATGCGTCGGCTCTCGATGCAGCTTTTGTGCCAGGGGTTTGCATCTCCTAGGGCGCGGAACGAGGGCGGTGCCCTTCGCTTCGACCGCTCGAGAGCGCCTGCGGTCGACCGCGCAGGGCCGCGCAAGCCTCTCGGTCCTGCCGTAAGAAGTTCCTTTGGAAAGGCCAGCGTGTAAACTGTGCTGCGCCTGTTAGGGGGGGCATACCGACGCGACGCGTCCGCCGTGCACGCTCTATCGGCTTTGCACGGACCAAAAGAATTCGATAACGGAGAACAAAGCGAATGTGGGAGCAGCACTACACACCCATCGCGGATAGTCTCGCCTTGTCAGCCCTGGCGGCCGCGATTCCGATCTTCGTGCTGCTGCTCCTGATAGGGGTCCTGCGCAAGCCCGCGTGGATGGCCGCGCTCTCCGGCCTCGCCGCCGCGCTCGTCATCGCGCTCTTCGTCTACGGAATGCCGTTCAAGCTCGCCATCAGCTCGACGGCGATGGGCGCGGCCTTCGGGCTCTTTCCGATCGGCTGGATCGTGTACTGGGCCATCGTGCTGTATCGGCTCACGCTCGAGACCGGCAACTTCGAGATCATCAAGGACTCGGTCGGGAGCCTCACGTCCGACCGGCGGCTCCAGGCCCTGCTCATCGCCTTCGCGCTCGGAGCATTCATCGAAGGCGCGGCGGGCTTCGGCACTCCGGTCGCTGTCGCCGCGGCGATGCTGACCGGGCTCGGCTTCTCGCCGTTCTTCGCCGCCGGCATTTGCCTGCTCGCGAATACGGCGCCCGTCGCTTTCGGCTCGATCGGCATTCCGATCATCACGCTCGGCGGCACGACCGCCGCGCTGCACGGCGGCGACCTCGGAGCGTGGACCAACGAGCTCAGCGCGTGGGTCGGCCGGCTTTGCGCACCGATCTCGATCGTGATCCCGTCGTATTTGATCCTCGTCATGGGCGGCTTCGGCGCCTTGCGCAACGTGCTGCCCGCATCGCTGCTTTGCGGCCTCGCATTCGCGTCCGTGCAGTTCCTCATGTCGAACTTCGTCGGGCCCGAGCTCGTCGACATCGTCGCGTCGCTCGTCGCGATTCTCGCGCTCGTCGCGCTGCTCAAGGTGTGGCACCCGACGGAGCGCTTCGTCATGCGCGGCGAGCACGAAGCGGTCCTCGAGCTCAAATCGCACGGCTTCGGCCGCACGCTGCTCGCGTGGTCGCCGTATCTCTTTCTCGTCTTGTTCGTGCTCGTATGGGGCAGCCCCTGGGGCGGCGCCGTGCTCAACAAGGTCACGGTGCCCATCGAGTGGCCCGGGCTCCACAACCTCGTGGTTCGCACGCAGCCCATCGTGCCGCAGCCGACGCCGTACGCGGCGAGCTACACGCTCAATTGGCTCTCGGCAGCCGGGACGGCGTGTGCGTTCGCGACGGTCGCGGCGGCCCTCGTGCTGCGCGTCTCCATGCGCCGGTATGTGATCCTGCTCGGCTCGGTCGCTCACCAGCTCGCTTTCCCCTTGCTCACGATCGCGGCCGTCGTCGGTCTCGCCTATCTCATGAACTACGCGGGCGCGACGATCACGCTCGGCCTCGCCTTTGCCGGCACCGGCGCGCTTTTCCCGTTCTTCAGCGCGGTGCTCGGCTGGCTCGGCGTGTTCTTGACGGGCAGCGACACGTCGTCGAACGCGCTGTTCGGCAACCTGCAGGTCGTGACGGCCACGCGCCTCGGCCTCGATCCCGCGATCACGGCCGCGGCGAACTCGGCCGGCGGCGTCATGGGCAAGATGATCAGCCTTCAGAGCATCGCGGTCGCCGTGGCGGCGACCGGCATGAGCCGGAGCGAGGAAGGTCAGCTCTTCCGCTTCACGTTCAAGCACAGCGTGCTGCTCGCCGCCGCCATCGGCGTGCTGACGACGATCTACGCTTACCTGACCTAACTAAAATTGGGGTCAGAGCCGATTTTCTTGGCCGCATAGAGCAAGAAAATCGGGTCTGACCCCATTTTCAGTCCGGGTGGAAACCGGGCGGCTTCACGACGAGCACGTCGCCGCCCTCGGCGCCGAGCACACGCTCGGCCGTGCTGCCGAGCAGGAATCGGCGGATCGGCCCGCGCGAGACGGTGCCGAGCACGATGAGCGACGCGCCTTCGCTCGCGGCGCGGTCCGCGAGGACGTCCGACGGCCGGCCCCTGACGACGACCCCGCAGCCCGGCGGCAATCCGGCCTGCTCCGCGAGCCGCTCGACGTCCTCGCGACGATCGGCCTCGAGCGCACCCTGCACGTCCGCGATGAGGACGCCGTCGAACGCGGCGTCCGCGGCTAGCTCGGCCACGGGCGAGTAGCAGTGCAGCAGCTCGAGGCGGGCGCCGAAAAGATCGCTCATGCCTTTGGCTGCTGCGACGATTGCCTCGTCGAGCCCTGCGGGCTTGCCGCGGCTACGGGACGGATCGACCGCGGCGACGATCGACGCATAGACGGCATCGTCGCCGCGCGCGACGAGCACGGGCAGAGGGCACATCGAGATCAGACGGAAATCGTCCTGCGCGAGCTTGCCGCCCTGTCCCTGCGGCTCCATGACGACGAGGTCGGCGCCGCTGTTGACCGACTCGCGCGCCACCGCTTCCGACGCGGGATACGTCCACAGCGCCTCGACCGAGGCCTGCGTTCCCTGCCGGGCGAGCTCCTTTGCCGCGGCTTCGAGCGCGGCGCGCCGCTCCTTGACGAGGCGATCGCGCAGCGGCGCATAGATCTCGACATGACCGAGGTAACCCTCGAGATGAGGATCGTAGACGACGCCGTAGAGCTCGACGGCCGCCCCGGCCCGCCGCGCGATCGAAGCGGCTCGGCGGATCGCTCGGTCGCTGCCGGCCATGCTCCCGGCGAGGACCAGTATCTTCTTGTGCATGCGGACGCTCCTCCTCCGGGCACGCATCTCGTTGCTGCCGGAGAGTAGCCCGCGGCGCGCGGCGCCAGCCATGTCGGGTTATACGGAGGCGCCCATGACCGCGCCTCGCGGGCCGGCGTGACGGTACACTCTCGCGAATGATGCCGAAGCTCGAGACCCTGGAGGACCTCGTCGAGTCGTTCGCGAGCCGCGGCGAGACCGAGGCCGTCGAGGCCTTCGGCCTCGACTCCGCCGTTTCCGTCAGCTACGCCGCGCTGCACGCCCGGATACGCGGCACGGCGGCCGGCCTCGCCGCTCGAGGCATCGGCGAAGGCGACTTCGTGTTGATCTGCGGGCCGAATGGTCCCGCCTGGATCGCGGCCTATTTCGCGACGGTCTCCTTGGGCGCGGCCGCCATCCCGGTCGACGACCAGTCGACGAAGGAGACGGTCGCGGCCGTCCTACGGCACAGCGGCGCGAAATTCGCCTTCACGACGGCGCGCCATATCGAGGACCTCGCGGGGACGCCCGAAGCGCTGCAGCGCTACGCCTTGCTCGAGGCGGAGCCGGACGATCCGCATTCGATGCCCCGTCTCGAAAGAGACGCGGGCCGGGCGCAGGCGCCGCCCGACGCGCCTGCCGTCCGGCGCGATCCCGCGCGCATCGCCTCGCTGCTCTACACCTCCGGCACCACGGGGACGCCGAAGGCCGTGCCGCTCACGCACGCGAACCTCGTCTCGAACGCGAACGCCCTCATGGAGGCGGACCTGATTCGGGCGAGCGACCGCGTCCTCTTGCCCTTGCCTCTGCACCACAGCTATCCGTTCACGGTCGGCCTCCTGCTCGTGCTCGGCGCGGGCGCGACGCTCGTGCTGCCCTCCGGGATCTCGGGCCCCGAGATCACGGGCGCGCTCAAGAGCGGCCGCGCGACGGCGATGCTCGGCGTGCCGAGCCTCTACGCCGCGGTCTGGCAAGGCATCGAGGCGCGAGCGCAGGCGCGCGGCGAGCGCACGGCTCGCATGTTCAAGCGCCTGCTCGCACTCAGCCGCGGCGCCCGGCGCTTCACGGGGCTCAGGCTCGGGAAGTGGCTGTTCCGTCCCGTGCACGCCAACATCGGCAGCCGACTCCGCATCCTCGGCTGCGGCGGCGCGAAGCTCGATGCACAGCTCGCGGAGAATCTCGAGACGCTCGGCTGGACGGTGCTCTCCGGCTACGGCCTCACGGAGACGTCGCCCGTGCTCACGTTCAACTCGCGCCGCGTACGCCGGCTCGACAGCGAGGGCCGGCCGATTCCGGGCGTCGAGATCAAGATCGCTCAAACCTCCTCGGCCTCGAACGGCGAGGTGCTCGCGCGCGGCCCCAACGTGTTCGCCGGGTACTGGAAAAATCCCGAGGCGACCGCGGCCGCCTTCACGCCCGACGGCTGGTTCCGCACCGGCGATCTCGGCTGGATCGACGCCGAAGGATTCCTTCACGTCGCGGGCCGCCTCAAGGAAGTCATCGTTCTTGCCGACGGCAAGAACGTTTTTCCGGAGGACGTCGAGCCGGCCTACGCGGCGTCGCCGTTGCTCCGCGAGATCGCCATCCTCGAGCAGAACGGCGTGCTCGTCGCGCTCGTCGTTCCGGACGAGGACGAAGTGCGGCGGCGCGGCGGCTTGAGCGCGGTGCGCATGCTCGGCGACGAGCTCGATCGCATCGCGCGGCAACTGCCGCCCTATCAGCGCATCGCCGACTTCAGGGCGGTGCGCGAGCCGCTGCCCCGCACCCGTCTCGGCAAGCTGAGACGCCACCTGCTCAACGACATCTACGAGCGCGCGGCAAAGCGCTCGCTCGAGGAGCAGCCCGTCGTCCTCAGCGAGGAAGACGCGCGCCTCATCGGCACGTCCGAGAAGACGCGCGCCGTTTGGGAGTGGCTCGAGCGGCGTTATCCCGACCGGCACCTCTACCTCGACATGAGCCCGCAGCTCGATCTGTCGATCGACTCGCTCGGGTGGGTGTCCCTGACGCTCGAGCTCGAGCAGCGTTTCGGGATCTCGCTGCCGGGCGCCGCCGTGAGCCGCGTCCTCACGCTGCGCGATCTCCTCACGGAGGTGCACCGCGCCGAGCAAAGCCCCGAGAGTCACCGCAAGAGCTCGGCCGCGCCGCGCGCCGCGCCGGCGGCGCCGGGCCCGGCGGCGCGAGCGATCGGCACCGCGCTCTTCGCGCTCGATCGTCTCGTCATGCGAATGCTGTTCAAGCTGCGCGTCGAAGGTGCGGACGCGCTGCCGCGAGACGCGCCCATCGTCGTGACGCCGAATCACGTGAGCTACCTCGATCCGCCGGCGATTGCCGCCGCGCTGCCCCGCTCCGTGCTTTCACGCGTGCACTGGGCGGGCTGGGTCGGAATCATGTATGCGGGGCCGCTCATGCGGCTCGTGAGCCGCGCCACGCGCGTCTTTCCGGTCGACCCGGACCAAGATCTCGCGGGCGCGATCGGAACCGCGCGGGCAGTGCTCGAGCAGGGCGGCTCCTTGGTGTGGTTCCCGGAGGGCCGGCGCTCGCCGGACGGGTCGCTGCTGCCGTTTCGTCCCGGGATCGGGGTCCTGCTCAAGGGTCAGTCGTGTCTCGTCGTGCCGACGCTCGTGCGGGGCACCTACGCGGCGTGGCCGATCAACCGCAAAATCCCGAAACCGGCCCCGGTCTCGGTCTCGTTCGGCCGCGCCGTGACGGTCGCCGAGCTCGCGGCGGAGGGCCGGGGTGAATCGGAGGAGGCCCGCATCGTGTCGGGCCTCGAGGCGAGACTGCGGCGGCTCGCGGGCGAGACGGCGACCGACACGGGAGTCGCCGGCATCGACGCTGCCGAGGGCAGGGAGTAAGGTCTCCCGTATGGCCGTCTTCAGAACCTGTCCGCATTGCCATCGCAAGAACCGCGTACCCGAGGGACACCTCGCGGATCAGGGCCGCTGTGGAGCCTGCAAGGAGCGGTTGCCGCCGCTCGCCGCGCCGCTCGATGCGAGCCCCGAGGAGCTGCGCTCGATCGTTGCGGCGGCCAAGGTTCCAGTGCTCGTCGACTTCTGGGCCGCATGGTGCGGACCGTGTAAGATGGCCGCGCCGGAGGTCGAGCGCGTCGCGGAGAACATGAGCGGGCGCGCGATCGTGCTAAAGGTCGATACCGAGCGCTACCCCGAGCTCGCCGCGGAGCTGAACGTGAGGAGCATCCCTAACTTCGTCGTCTTCAAGAACGGCTCGCCGGTCCTCCAGCAAGCCGGCGTCGTAGATCACAAGCAGATGCAGCAATGGCTTCGTGCGGCTGGGTGAGCGCACCCGTCGCGCTCCTCGCGGCACTCGGTGCCGTCGCGGCGGCCGTTCCTGCACGCGCCCAACGCTCGCCGGACGCAAACATTTCCGGCGCCGCGCTGTATGCGAATCACTGCGCCGCGTGCCACGGTGCGCAAGGGGAAGGCGACGGACCCGTCGCCGCGGCCCTGAAGGTCGGCGTGCCGAACCTGCGCAACCTGAGCCTCCGCAACAACGGCGAGTTTGCCGCCGACGCGGTGCGCGCGTACATCGACGGACGAAATCTGCCCGCCGCGCACGGAGACCGACTGATGCCGGTCTGGGGCAACGAGCTCGGCTACGGTAAACCGGAGGCGGAAGCGAGCGAGAAGGAAGTCATGGAGCGCATTGCGGCCATCGTGGAGTACGTGCGCTCGCTGCAGTACCGCTGACGAGCCTGCGGGGAAAGCCCCGCGCACAGGGGCCGCCTACCGAACGCCGTCGAAGGCGGCGCAGGCCGAACCGGAGGGGCTTCCCCCTCCGGTCATCCTTCGAGGTCAGCTCACGTTGACTTGAATGGACCTCGGCTTCTTGGCCTCGCTCTTCGGCAGATGCACCTTGAGGACGCCGTCCCGGCACTCGGCCGAGATCTTCTCCTGATCGACGTCCTCGGGCAGCGCGAAGCTGCGCTCGAAGCGGCCGTAGAACGTCTCTCGTCGATGCTCCTTCTCGTCGCCCGCCGACTTCTCCACCTTGCGCTCTCCGCTCAAGGTCAGTACGCCGTTCTCGACGCTGATCTCGATGTCGTCCTTCTTGACCTCGGGCAGATCGACCTTGATGAGGTACTCCTTGTCGTTCTCGGTGATATCGGCGGTCGGGCGCCATTGCAGATTGCCCTCGCCCATCGAGCCAAAACCGTTACGCGCATAGCGCGAGAGCAGCTGATCGAGCTCGCGGAAGGGACTCCAAGGGATCAGATTCATATCGCACCCTCCTCTGATTCATTCATCCATTCCATTGCACGAGAGACATAGAGTCTCGAGCCGATATTTCAAGCCGGATGCCGCGGCCGCGCACGGGGCGTCGATACCTATCCCGCGCCGCGCTGCGCCGGCCGTGGCGGCGGCCGCGCGCGTCAGGCCGCGACCGCGATACGCCGCGGCATCGCCGTCGGCCGCTTCGGGATCCTGATCTCGAGCACGCCGTCCTTGCTCTTCGCTTCCACGGCGTCGGGGTTCGCCGTGTCGGGCAGCAGGAAGCGCCGGCGGAACCGGCCGTGCCCGCGCTCGGCGCGCCGATGCGCGAGTTGCTCCTCGTTCTCGGGCCGCCGCCGCTCGCCCGACAGCGTCAACACGCCCTTGTGCAGCGTGATCTCGACGTCCGACGCGGCAACTCCGGGCAGGTCGACGTTGACCTGGAAGCGGTCCGCGTATTCCTCGACGTCCGCCGGCGGCACCCAGACCGCCGTCGCCGCGCTCGTGCCGTTCGGCGCCCAATCATTGAAGACCTTGTTGATGTCCTCGTGCAGTCGATTCACGAAGCTCCACGGATCGTAATTGACCAATGCCATTGCATTCACCTCGCTCCATGCGGGATTCGATGTTGATCCCTGAGTGGGGCGGGAAGAACCGATTTTCAAGTGCGCGCCGGGAGCCGTTCTTTGCAAGGGCGAGAAAAGCCCGCACCGCCGGCTGCGGCAAAAAAAAGCCAGAGCCGATTTTCGGAAAAATCGGCTCTGACCCCAATTTTGCGCGTCGGAGACGCTAGACCGTGAAGCCCTCCGACCGGAACGGCATGGTCCTGATCCTGTGCCCGGTCGCGGCGAAGATCGCGTTGGCGATCGCGGGCGCCGCGGGCGGCAAGCCGGGCTCACCGCATCCCGTCGGCGAGTAGTCCGACTGGATGAAGTGCACGTCGACCACGGGTGCCTTGTCGATCCGGATGATCGGGTACTTGTCGAAGTTGCTCTGCTCGGCGCGGCCGTTCTCGAACGTGATTTGCAGACCCATCGCCGTGCTGAAGCCGTCGACGACCGAGCCTTGCACCTGATTCTCGGCGCCGCTCAAGTTCACGATCGGGCCGATGTCGGCCGCGACGGTGACGCGGTGCACCGTGACCTTGCGCTTCTCGTCCACGCTGACCTCGGCGACCTCCGCGAAATGGCCGAGGTGGCTGAAGTGAAACGCGAGACCGAGACCCGTGCCCTTCGGCAGCGGCTTGCCCCAGCCGGCCTTCTCGCCCGCGAGCTTGATCACGTTGCGCGCGCGCTCGGTGTTCAGCGCCCGCGGGTTGCCCTGTTGGAGCCAGCGCGGCTCGCCCATGACGTCGAGCAGGAAGTCGAGATGATCGCGCCCGGCCGCGGCCGCACACTCGGCGATGAAGCACTGGATCGCGAACGCGATCGCATTCGACCCCGGCGCGCGCCACGGACCGGTCGGCACCTTCGACGGGAGCATCGTCTGCGTGAGGCGCGCGTTCGCGAGCACGTTGGCCGGGAACTCCTGCCCCGAGAGATTGCCGGCCGTGACCGGTCCCTTGCCGTCGCGCGTGAACGTGATGAAGTGGTCCTGCCAGCCCGAGAGCTTGCCGTTCGAGTCGATTGCGCCCTTGAAGGAGTGAAAGCCGCCCGGACGGTAGTAGTCGAAGTGCATGTCGTCCTCGCGCATCCACTGCGCCTTGACGGGCTTGCCGACCTTCTTCGAGATCGCGACGACCTCGATGACGCTGTCGTTTGCGAGGCGCCGGCCGAAGCCGCCGCCGCCGCGAAGCTGGTGGAGCGTGACCTTCTCTTGCGGGATGCCGAGGAACTTCGCGGCGCCTTCGACGGCGGCCTGCGGCGTCTGCGTCGGCGCCCAGATCTCGACCGTGCCGTCGTTCTTGACCCAGGCCGTGCAGTTCTGCGGCTCGAGGTCCGCGTGCGTCACGTATTGATACGTGTAGAACCCTTCGGCCGTCTTCGCCGCCGACTTGAACGCCCCGTCGACGTCGCCCACTTGGCCGAGCGTCTCTTTCCCGGATTCCTTCGCGAGCCGCTTCGCCTGCTCGACCGCTCCGGACCAGCTGTCCTTCGACGCCTCGCTCTCGTCCCACTCGACCTGAAGCTGCTTCTTCGCGTTGAACGCGTTCCACGTCGAGTCTGCGACGATCGCGACGCCGGCCATCATGGCGTCCGAGTTCGGCCCGAACTCGATGGCGTTGCCCTTCGCGTCGAGCACGAAGGCATCCTGCACGCCGCGCAGCGTCTTCACGTGATCGAGATTCGCGGACTTGACCTTCGCGCCGTACGCGGGGCCTTTGAGAAAGGTCGCGTAGACGAGCCCGGCCGGCCGCTGATCGATGCCGTAGAGCGGCTGGCCCGTGACGAGCTTGACGTTATCGACGCCCGTGACGCGCTTGCCGAGCAGCTTGAAATCCTTGCGGTCCTTGAGCTTGACCGTCTTCGGATCCGGGACCGGCAGCGCGGCGGCCGCCTCGGCCAGCTCGCCGTAGCCGGCGCGCCGATTGCTCTTCGCGTGGATGACGGTGCTCGCGTCCGTCGTGAGCTCGGACTCGGGCACGCCCCACGCCTTCCCGGCGGCCGACACGAGCATCGCGCGGCCCACGGCGCCCGCGCGCCGCAGCGTATCCCAGTTCGTCGGAATCGCGGTCGAGCCGCCCGCGAACTGCGGGCCGTAGAGCTTCGCGTCGATGACGGACTGCTCGACGTGCACGTCCTTCCAGCTCGCGTCGAGCTCCTCCGCGATGATCATCGGCAGCGCCGTCTTGACGCCCTGCCCGACGTCCGGATTCTTCGCATAGATGACGATGCGGCCGTCGTTCGCGATTTGGATGTAGGCGTTGGGCTTGAACTCGGCCGAGCCGCTCGTCTGCGCTTCGGCGCGGCGCGGCACGGCGCCGAACGTGATTCCCAGCACGAGGCCGCCGCCGACGAAGCCCGAAACCTTGATGAAGTTGCGGCGCGAGAGCGGCAGGGCCGTCAGCTCCGCCGTGACCTTCTTGAGATAGTCCGGCAGATACGGATCGACGTGGACGTTCGTCTGTTCGGTGCTCATCAGAGGCTCTCCGTCTTCTCGACCTGACCCGCGGCGACGTGAATCGCCTTCCGGATGCGGTTGTACGTTCCGCAGCGGCAGAGGTGCCGCGCCATCGCGTTGTCGATGTCCGCGTCCGTCGGCTTCGGCGTTCTCTCGAGCAGCGCCACCGCGCTCATGATCTGGCCGGCCTGGCAGTAGCCGCACTGCGCGACGTCCTCGCTGATCCACGCCTCCTGCACCGGGTGGAGCTTGCCCTCCTTCGCGATGCCTTCGATCGTCGTGATCTTCCTTTCGGCGAGCGACTGCACGGGCAGCTGGCACGACTGCACCGGCTGTCCGTCCACGTGCACCGTGCAGGCGCTGCACTGCCCGATGCCGCAGCCGTATTTCGTGCCGACGAGCCCCAGCGTGTCGCGCAAAACCCAGAGCAGCGGCGTCGACGGGTCGACGTTGTCGACTTCGTACGACTTGCCGTTGACGTTCAATTGCATGGATCTCTCCCCGTTTGCTGCTGCCGAGATTGCGTCAAGTCTCGGCGAATTGCAGGCCCGAAGCAACGGGGCGGCAGGCCCGGGCCGGACAGGAAGAGTCTCATCCTCGGGAGCCTTGACGGAGGGCCTTTCGCCGCTTCGTCAACGGGTTACGTTATTCGGCGAACTCCGCGTCGAGCTCGGCCGCGAGCGCGGCGGAAATTCTCGTCAGCGGCAACCGGCACTCCGCCGATCGGATCAGCCCTGCCGGCGGAGCACGTGCTTGAGCGGCATCGGATTGGCCTCCTTGAACAGCAGCGGAATCAGCGTCTCGAGCCTCCTCCACTCCTCGAGCGCGGCCCGATGATCGTTGGCGTGCATCACAAGACGCCGCGGAACGAATAACGCTCGAGCCGCTTCAAGCTCTTGACGACTTTCGCCGTCGCATTGCCGCCGACGCCGACAAAGACGGGCACGCGGCCGGCAACGGCCGTCAAGGTGCGGTCCACGATGGCCTCGGCTTCGTCGTCGTCGAGAGTGGGGCTCTCCCCGGTAGTGCCGAGGGGAATCAGTCCCGTGATCCCCTGAGCCAGATAGTGCTCGATCAAGAATTCGTAGCTTCGGAAATCGATCGCGCCGTCGGCGAAGGGCGTGACGATCGGCAACCAAACGCCGGAGAGGTGAGCCATAGCGAGACGCCGTCCGTC
>DASTSM010000408.1:0-7204 GCA_035760685.1 Gammaproteobacteria bacterium
GGGGGGAGGACGGCAGCGCTCAGCTGAAGGCACGGCTCCGTTCTCCGTCTGCATCGGATGGAGGCTTCGCTCGATTCGCCACGCGCCAGCGACCGAATAAGAAATCGCTTCATCGAATTCCTTGGGGGAGGGGCAGATGAAAGTGCATTGCGGCAAGGGAGCGCGCTCGCGCTCGTCGGGGGCTACGGTTACTTCGTTGACGGTCTTGGGGCCGGCGCTCGTCGCCGCCGCGCTGCCGAACGGTGCGGCTCGGGCTCAGCAGTCCGATCAGAGTCAAGCGCTCGAGGAAGTCGTCGTCACAGGCTCTCGCATCGCGCGCCGCGACTTCGAAGCCAACAGCCCGATCACGACCGTCGACCAGGCGCTCATCAACGACACGATGTCGGTCGGCATCGAAAAGGTCATGAACCAGCTGCCGCAGTTCGTGCCGGCCGTCACGCAGTTCGTGACCACCGACGTTCAATCGACGGCGACGAACACGCCGGGCGCCTCCACCCTGAGCCTCCGCGGCCTCGGCGCGAACCGCAATCTAGTCCTGATCGACGGTCGGCGTCCCATGCCCGTCAATGCCTCCGGCGCCGTCGACGTCAACACGATCCCCTCGGCCGCCATCGAGCGCGTCGAGACGATCACGGGAGGCGCCTCCTCGGTCTACGGCGCGGACGCGATGGCCGGCGTCGTGAACTTCATCATGAAGCGGAACTTCGAGGGGGTGAACTTCGACGCCCGCTACGGCACGACGGAGCAGGGCGGCGGCGGCGAGCTGCGCTTCACGGGTCTTTACGGCGCGAATTTCTCGGATAACAAGGGCAACGTGCTCATGGGCTTCGAGTACGATTCGCGCGGCAAGGTCCTGCAGAGCGATCGGGCCTTCTATCGAGACGGCTGGGCCGACCCGACGACCGGCGCTTCGCTCTTCGGCATCGCCGAGCCGTTCTATCAGGTTCAGCGCGGCAAGGTCGATCCGAACGGAAGGATCGACAATCCGCCGAACCCTGCCGTCGTAGCGGCCGCCTTTCCGGGAGCGGCGCGGCCGATCTCCGCGATTCCGGGGCAAAACTTCTACTGGAACTACGGCGACTCCACGCTCTACAAGGGGACGGCGGACGGCTCCTACAACTATCAAGGCCCGCTGACCGTCGACGGGCTCCAATACCGCGAGATACGGGCCGACGGCTCGCCCGGATCGCCGGCGGCAGGCACGATCGTCCAGAACGAGATCGAGGGCCTCGCGTCGATCCCGTTCACGCGCTACGCCGTGTTCGGCCGCAGCCACCTCGAGCTCGGCGAGCACCTCGAGGCCGTCATGCAGGCCAACTTCAGCGAGGACGAGACGCGTACGTTGCTCGGCGACAATTGGGCGCTGTCGTTCTGGGGCGCGCCGGTTCCGCACGGAGACCGGACCTATACCCCGTCGGTCGATCCGAACGGCAACACGTACGCGACGTATCAGGCCGGCGGCGCCTTCGGCCTGAGCTGTCCGCCGGTCGGCGGCTGCACGGTCTCGCAGGCGTGGCCGACGCCGCCCGCCCTGACGGCGATCCTCGACAGCCGCCCAGACCGCGAGGCCGACTGGTTCCTCGGCGACACGACGACCTATCTCGGCAAGCGCACGTCGGACGACACGAACACGACCTATCAGCTGCTCGTCGGCCTCGAGGGCAGCTTCCCGAATCGCGATTGGACGTGGGCGGCGTACGCGTCGCACGGCGCGACGAACGTGAACTCGACCTTCGGCGGCTTCCTCTCGACCGAGCGCTACCGGTACTTGGTCGCCCAGCCGAACTACGGCAGGGGCGCGTCCGCGATCGGCAACCAGTACGGCGGCCGAGTCAGCGGCATCCTCAACTGCACGACCGGGCTGCCGATCATGCAGGATTTTACGCCGTCGCAGGACTGCATCGACGGCATGATTGCGAATCTGCAGAACCAATCGAAGATGCAGCAGAACGTCGCCGAGTTCGATCTTCAGGGCAAGCTCGTCGACATGCCGGCCGGCGAGGCGCGCTTTGCGCTCGGCTCCGACTATCGGAAGAACACGTACGCGTACTCGACGGACATCCTCGCGAGCCAGCAGTCGTTCCTCGACGGCGTCATCGGCTTGTTCCCGGCGAGCAATTCCGACGGCGAAACTTCGGTAAGGGAGCTCTACGGCGAGCTCTTGCTGCCGCTGCTGAGCGGCAAGAAGGCCGCGCAGAACTTGGGTCTCGAGCTCGGCTACCGCTACTCGGACAACGATCCGAGCGGAGCCGTCGACACGTACAAGGCGCTCCTCGACTGGTCGCCCGCGAGCAAGGTCCGCTTCCGCGGCGGTCATCAGGTCGCGAACCGCGCGCCGAACATCGGCGAGCTCTTTCTCTCGAAGACCCAGACCGTGACGTTCAATCCGTTCGGCGATCCGTGCTCCACGAACAATACGGCGGCGGGCTTCATCAGCGCGAATCCCGCGGCGAACCCGAACGCGGCCGCCGTGCGAGCCATTTGCGAGCAGCAGATGGGACCCGTCGGCACGGTGGCGTACTACGGGGATCCGAGCGCGCAGCTGCCCGGAGGCGGGCTCGCGCTGGCCAACACGATCGGCAATCCGAATCTCGAGCACGAGACGGCGAAGACCGACACCTTCGGAGTCGTGCTGCAGCTCGAGGATCGAGCTTCACTGTCGATCGACTACTGGGACATCGCCATCGACCATCTGATCTCCGCCGAGTCCGTAGTCTCCGTCTTCATCGAGTGCTTCTCGCCGGCCTTCAACCCTGCGTTCGACGCGGCGGCCCCCGGCTGCCGCCGCCTGACGAGAGACACGAACACGGGCGCCTTCAACGCAGCCGACGTGAGCTATACGAACGACGCCGCCATCGAGACGAGCGGGGTCGACGTTCAGTTCAACTGGGGGACCGATCTCGGCCAGGGCAACCTCCAGCTGAGCTTTCTCGCGACGTACCTCGACAGCATGAAGACGCGGCTGAGCCCGACGAGCGCCTGGGTCGAGTACAAAGGCACGTTCGGCCCGACGATCCCGAGCGTGAACGGCGGCGCCTTCGACTACCGCACGTTCACGACCGTGAGCTATTTCAACGGCAACTGGAACCTGTCGCTGCGCTGGAACCACCTGCCGAGCATCGAAGCCGCGGCGGCGGCGACGGGGCCGACGAGCACCTTGCCGACGAGCGCGTACGACCTCTTCAATCTCACGGGCGGGTTCAACTTCAACCGCAAGTGGCAGCTCCGGTTCGGAATCGACAATCTGTTCGACACCGAGCCCGAGATCGTCGACGCGACACCATGGTCGGCCGGCAGCGCGACGAACGGCAACTTCTACGATGTGCTGGGCCGAGCGGCCTACGTGGGGCTCGGCATGCAGTTTTAGCGGCGCCTCAGTCCGGAATCTCGGGCTCGACGAGCCGAGCGAGATGCTCCAGCGATTCCTGCCACCCTAGATAGCACATCTCGGCCGGAATGACCTCGGGCACGCCTTCCTGCACGATGTCGAGCTCGGTGCCGCACGAGACGCTCCGAAGGGAAACCGTCGTCTGCATCTCGCCGGGCAAGTTCGGGTCGTCGAATCGGTCCGTGTAGCGGACGCGCTCGCCCGGAACGAGCTCGAGGTACGTTCCGCCGAAGGAGTGGCCGTGGCCCGTCCCGAAGTTGCGGAACGACATGCGAAACGTGCCGCCGACCCGGGCGTCCGAATGCTCGACTTTGCAGATGAATCCGTTCGGAGGGAGCCATCGGGCGAGCGCTTCCGCGTCGACGAAAGCGCGATAGACCTTCTCGGGCCTCGCGCGGAGCACGCGGTGCAGGCGAATGGTGCTGGTAGGCATGGTTGCGGTCCTCGTGGTGTCGGATCGAAAAATGGGGTCTGACCCCAATTTCCTGTGGTGTCGGATGGAAAATCGGCTCTGACCCGATTTTCCTCGGAAAATGGGGTCTGACCCCAATTTCCCTCGCACTAGCTCGACGAACGGCGGGGCGAGAAATCGACAGTGCGAGGCGATGGCTTTACGCTCTACCGAAAACACGAAGAGCTCATGAAAGGGGAGTTGTCGTGAGAGCGCCAACGCTGATATGCGCCGTCATCCTTTCCGCAGGCTCGCTGCCGGCCTTCGCGCAGCCGCCTCCGCAGCCGCCGCCTCCGCCGTGCACGCCGAGCCCGAGGTTCGTCTGCGATCAGCAGGCGCCGGAGGATGTCGTCGCGCTCGGGCCCGATTGGGTCGTCGCGTCCGCATTCTCCGGGACCGGCGGCGTCGCCGTGATCCGCACGAGCGACCGAAGGTCCTTCACGGTGTACCCGGCCGCGAATGCGGAAGACCGTCCGGACAGCAAGACCTATCCCGATTGCCCCGGCCCGCCGAGCAAAGGCGAGTTTCAGACGCACGGCGTCTACGTCGGGCCCGGCAACGGTCCCATGCACAAGCTCTTCGTCGTCGGCCACGGGGCGCGCGAGTCGATCGAGGTCTTCGAGATCGATACGAGCGCGGCCACGCCGAAGGCGGCCTGGATCGGCTGCGTCGTCGCGCCCGATCCGATCGGGCTCAACTCCGTGCGCGGCCTTCCCGACGGCGGCTTCATCACGACGAACTTCCTGCCCCGCGGCGGCACGCGCGAGGCGACTCAGAAGATGATGGCCGGCGAGAAGAACGGCGAGCTCTGGGAATGGCACACTAAGGGCGGCTGGGCGAAGGTCCCGGGCAGCGAGGCCGCCGGCGCGAACGGCGTCGAGCTTTCGGACGACGGCAAGACGATCTATATGGCGGAGTGGGGCAGCCAGTCGTTCGCGCGGCTCTCGCGCGGCGAGACGCCGCCGAAGCGCGACGACATCCCGCTCGGCTTCCGCGTCGACAACATCCACTTCGCGCGCGACGGCTCGATCTGGGCCGTCGGCCAAGCGACGCAGAGCTGGAAGGCCGTGAAGATCGATCCGAAGACGCTCGCGGTCCGCGAAGTGCTGAGTCGGCCGGATACGCCCGAGTTCGGCGCCGGCACGGTCGTGGCCGAGGTCGGCGACGATCTCTGGATCGGGTCGTATCGAGGCAACCGCATCGCGATCCTTCCGGCGCCGTAGCGCGGGAGAAGTCCCGAGACCGGGATTGGGTTGCCGGTAGTGGGACGGCGGCGCCGACTCACGGCCGGCGTCGGCGATGCCGGGTGCGCGCGAAACAACCGCTTGCGTCTCGCGCGCGTCTTGGCACGGCTCTTGCGAAGCAACGCCGGAGAGTCAGCGGAGACGTCGAGATGCGCGGCCTCCTTCGAGACCTGAGCTACGCCGCGCGCGTGCTCGCGAAGAAACCGGCGTTCACGGCGGTCGTCGTGCTCACGCTCGCGCTCGGAATCGGCGCGAACGCGACGATCTTCTCGCTCGCCGACGCGATCCTGCTTCGCGCTCCCTCCGGGATCGCAGATCCCGATCGATTGATCGACGTCTACACGAGCGACTACTCCGGTCCGCCTTTCGGCGCCTCCTCGTATCCCGACTACGAGGACTTCGCGGCAAACGCCGGCGAGCTCAGCGGGCTCGCGGCGTTCGAGTGGCAGTCCTTCAACGTCGCGATCGGCGGCGATGCGTTCCGGGCCTTCGGCGAGTACGTGAGCGACGGCTACTTCCGAGTGCTCGGCGTCGCGCCGGCCCTCGGCCGCACCTTCGCGGATGCCGGCGGCACGAGCGACGAGGCGCCGGCGGCCGTCATCGGCTATGCGCTCTGGCAGCAGCGCTTCGGCGGCGCGCCCGACGTCATCGGCCGAACGCTTCGCATCCGCGCGCACGATGTCACCGTGGTCGGCGTCGCGCCGCGCGGATTCAGCGGGACGCAGAGCGGCATCCGCGTCGATCTCTGGGTGCCGCGCTCGATCGAGGCGCTGTTGGACCCGTCCGAGCGCGGCCGCACCGAGAGGCGTGACAGCCGCGGACTTTTCGTCATCGGACGGCTCGCGCCCGGTGCGACGTTCGAAGCGGCGCGCGCGCGTTTCGACGTCGTCGCGGCCCGTCTGCACTCGCAGTATCCGCAGGAATGGACGGACGTGAGCGGGGCGCCGCGCCGGATCACCGCGCTGCCGCACCGGCAGGCCGTCCCATTGCCGGAGCTTCGCGGTGCCGCCGTAAGCTTCGTGACCGTTCTCGCGGCCGTGGCGGCGCTCGTCCTGCTGATCTGCTGCGCGAATCTCGCGAACCTGCTGCTCACGCGCGCGGCCGGCCGCGCCCGCGAAGTCGCCGTTCGAACCGCGCTCGGCGCCACGCGCGCGCGAATCGTGCGGCAGTTGCTGGCCGAGAGCGTGCTGCTCGCCTCGCTCGGCGGCGCGTGCGGCGTGCTCGTGTCCGCCGCGGCGGGCACGGTCCTCGCGCGGCTCGAGCCGCCGCTGCCGATTCCCGTCGCGCTGAATCTCGCGCCGAATCCCCGCGTCCTCGCGTTCTCCGCCGTGCTCTCGCTCGTGACCGGCATCGTCCTCGGCGCGTTGCCGGCGCTTCGCGCCACGCGGCACGGCATCGTACACGGCCTGCGCCGCGACGCGTCGACGCCGTCGGGCGGTCGCCGATTCTTCACGATCGGCAACGCGCTCGTCGTCGGCCAGGTGGCCGTCTCGTCGGCGCTGCTCGTCGTCATGGGCTTGTTCGTTCAGAGCTTGATTCGGGCCGAGGCCGTCGATCTCGGCTTCCGTCCGGACGGCGTCGCCCTCGTGACGCTCGATCTCGAGAGCCAAGGGTACGCGCCCGAGCGGGCGGCACAGTTTCTCGACGCGCTCGAGACGGCCGTGAGGCGGCTCCCAGGCGTGCGGTCGGCCGCGTTTGCGCGCTCGGCGCCGCTCGGGCTCGACTATCCGCGGCGCGGAATTCGCGTCGAAGGGTACACACCGAGCCCCGGCGAGGAGATGGAGATCGGCTTCAACGCCATCGACGAAGACTACTTCGCGGCGCTCGGCATCGGCGTGCTGCGGGGGCGCAGCTTCGGCGCCGCCGACAGGGTCGGAGCGCCGCCCGTCGCGATCGTGAGCCAAGCCTTCGTTCGAAAGTATTGGCCGGACGGCAACGCGCTCGGCCGGCACATAGACTTCGGAGCCGGCTCCGCCGAGGTCGTCGGCGTCGCCGCGGACGCTAAATATCGGTCCATTCGGGACGAGCCCGCGCCGTATTTCTACGTGCCGAGACGCCAGGTCGGCGCGGCCTCCGGCGTGCTCGAGGTGCGCACGGAGCGGGATCCCGCGGCGCTTCTCC
>DASTSM010000409.1:0-2973 GCA_035760685.1 Gammaproteobacteria bacterium
TCGCGGCCCGTTCAGCAACAACGGCACCTTGCCGCTCGTGAGCAAGCTAAATAACTCGGGGATCGCGGCGAATCTGAGCCTCGACTTGACCGACAAGCTCGTCTTCAAGTCGATCAGCTCCTACCGCAACATCGACTGGCAGGGCAATCGCGACGCCGACAATACGCCGCTCACGATCCTGAACACGCTCTACGACGTCGACGGCTCCCAGTGGAGCCAGGAGCTGCAGCTCACGCGGCAGAGCGGCCCGCTCATCGGGGTCATGGGGCTCTACTATTTCCAGCAGAACTCGGACGACATCGTCACGGTCGAGCTCAACCCGCCGCCGCCCGGCATCCAGCGCGACAGCGACAACAACAAGGTCGACAACAGCAGCTGGGCCGTCTTCACGCAATGGACCTACGACGTCAACGACCGGCTCAGCGTGACCGCCGGCGGCCGCTATACCGAAGAGACGAAGCGCTCGTTCCCAGACCAGTTCGACTTCGCGACGCCCGACGTCAAGCAGGTGCCCGTGCGCTGGTACTCCGATACGTTCAGCGACTTCACGCCGTCGGCCTCGTTGAGCTATCGATGGTCGGAGCGCGGCATGGCGTACGTGAGCTATGCCGAAGGGTTCAAGGGCGGGGGCTGGAACAGCCACTTCAACGCGGTGCTGACGCCCGAGCAGCAGGCGGCGCTGCACCCGTTCAAGCCCGAGACCGTGAATACGGTCGAGCTCGGCTTCAAGCTCGATCTCGCGAACGACACGCTGCGCCTCAACGGCGCGCTGTTCACGTCGGACTACACCGACATGCAGGTCACCTACCGCGGTCCCGCCCCGAACGGCGTCGCGCCGTTCATCACGAATGCGGGCAAGGCGAGCATCGACGGCGCCGAGCTCGAAGCGGTCTGGGCTCCCGGCGAGAACTGGAACATCGACGCGAGCTACGGCACGCTCGACGCGACGATCGACCGCCTCGACAGCATCCCGTTCGCCGTGCTGCCGCCCGAGCTTCGCGCGGGAAACACGCTGCCGTATGCCCCGGACAGCCAAGCGCACGTCGGCATCTCGTACGAGGCTCACCCCGGCACGCTCGTTTTGACGCCGCGCGTCGACGTCTCGTATACGGACGCGCAGTTCTTCGATGCGTCGGACACCCCCGAGATCGCCCAGCTCGACTCCGTGACCGTCGTGAACGCGAGCGTCGTGGTCGCGCCGTCCGCCGCGAAGTGGCGCGTCACGGCGGGCGTCAACAACGCGACCGACGAGCTTTATCGCATCGCGGGCAACTCGTCGCTGTCGACGGGCTCGGGGTACGCCGAGGTCGCGTACGCGCGCCCGCGCGAGTACTTCGCGACGCTGACGTACGACTTTTGAGCCGCCTGTCGGCTAAAATGGGGTATGGCCTCCGACCGCGGCACGGCCTTTAGGGCCATCGCGCGGCGCGTTCTCGTAAGCGCCGCGTTTCTCGGCTTCGCGTGCCGGGCCTGGATCCCCGCCGGGTATATGCCCGCCGCGCCCGCCGACGGCGGGCCGATCGTTTTCTGTCCGGGCGGCTCCGGCGGTGCGCTCGTCGCGATGCTCGCCGCACGGCAGATGCCGGGCGATGCGGCGCGTGCCGACGGGGCTCGTGCCGACGCGGCCGATCCCATGCGCGGTGCTCACGCGCACGCGCTTGCTCACGTTCACCATCATTCCTCGCACGACCGTTCACACGGCGGGGGGGACGATGGCCACGCGGGATTCGACGCCCACTATTGCCCGCTCGGCGTTACCGCGGCTTCGGCGGCTCTCGCGCAGTCGTTCGACGTCGCGCTGCTCGAGCTGTCTTTCCCGCGGACCGCCGTAGGCACGGCGTCGCCCGCCGCACAGTCGCCGCTTCGCGCGTACGACTCGCGCGCCCCGCCTTCCGTCTGATTCGGCCTGTCCTAGTCCAGTCGCAGCCTCGGGCTGTCTAGTGCTCGCCGCCGTCGCTGCTCGAGCAGCCCGGCGGGAGCACGCTCGCTTTTCACGAGGTCGATCACATGGATCGCATTCGCCTTGCGGCGCTCGGCGCGCCGTTCGTCTTCTTGTCATGGCTCGCGCCGGCGTTTGCGCAGCCGGCGGGAGCATCTGCGCCCGCGCCTGGAAACAAACGGGCCATCGAGACCGTCGTCGTACGAGGCGCGGAATCGAGCCTGGCCTCGGAAGCCGCCGAGGTCGCGCTGACGCCGGGCGGCGCGACGCTTGTCGACCTCGACGAGCTCAAAGAGCGCAGCGTCTCGAGCCTCGCGGACATGCTGCGCTACGTCCCCGGCGTCTGGGCTGCCAGCGACGCGGGCAACGACGACATCTTCTTCTCGAGCCGCGGATCGAACCTCGACGCGACCGACTACGACATGAACGGCATCAAGCTCCTGCAGGACGGGCTCCCGGTCACGACGGCCGACGGCAACAACCACAACCGCGTCATCGACCCGCTGAGCGCGCGCGCCGCCGTCGTCGCGCGCGGCGCGAACGCGCTCAAGTACGGCGCAAGCACGCTCGGCGGGGCCATCGATTTCATCACGCCCACGGCCCGCGATGTCCCTGCCGCGGAGCTCTCGGCCCGAGGCGGCAGTCACGGGCAGCGGCTCGCGCGCGCGACCTTCGCGCGTGCTTTCGGCGAGCGGCTCGACGGCCTCGTAACGGTAGAAGGCAAGCACTGGGACGGCTACCGGGAGCACAACCGTCAGCGTCGAGCGGGGCTTTACGCAAACGCGGGTTGGAAGCTTTCCGATGCGCTCGAGACGCGCTTCTACGCCACGTATCTCGACAACGATCAGGAGCTGCCCGGCGCGTTGACCCGCGCCGAGGCCGCCGAGGATCCGAGCGCCGCGAGCGCGGCCGCGATCGGCGGCGATTATCAGCTCGACGTGGAGACTCGGCGGCTCGCGAACAAGACGACGTGGCAGATCGGCGACGATCGGCGGCTAGAGGCGGGGCTGTCGCTCGAGGAGCAGCGTCTTTTT
>DASTSM010000410.1:0-2176 GCA_035760685.1 Gammaproteobacteria bacterium
CCGCGACGACGCTCGCACCCGCATCGCCGACATCCTCGCGGCGAGCCCCGACATCGACCCCAAGGAGCACGGACTCACGCTCGCGGCGCTCGGCGACTGGGCCATCGCGAAAGAGGATCCGGCGACGGCGCGAGGCTATTACGCGGAGGCTTATCGGCTCCTGACCGACGCCGCGGCCGACGAGCCCTCCACGGCCTTCGCCGTGCCCGAGATGATCGATTTCGTCTCGCCGCTGAGCTCGGTCGACCGGGGCGAACGCTCGCGGCCCTATGCGTGGGGCTCGATCGAGCTCGCCTTCGACGTATCGGCCGACGGGCGCGCCTCGAACGTCTCCGTCTTCAAGGCCACGCCGCCCGGCGTCATGGACGAGGCCTACAGCCGGCGCATTCGCGAGACGCACTTCCGGCCCCGGATCGTCGCAGGCCAGCCCGTCGCGACGACGGGCGTCCACTCGACGCATTACTTCCGCTACTACGTCGCGGACAAGAAGTAAGGACGAGGTCATGCGCGCCATGGTCCAGCGCGCCGCAGGCGAGCCGTTGGTCCCGGCGGAGGTTCCGCGCCCGCGCCCGGGCTCGGGCCAGCTGCTCGTCGAGGTCGAGGCCTGCGCCGTCTGCCGCACGGACCTGCACGTCGTCGACGACGAGCTGCCGGACGTCCCGCGGCCCGTCGTGCCCGGCCACCAAGTCGTCGGCCGCGTCGTCGAGGTCGGCAACGAGACGCCGCCCGGCTCTCCGAGCCTCGGCGATCGAGTCGGCGTCGCATGGCTCGGCTACACGTGCGGAGCCTGCGCGTACTGCAAGTCCGGCAAGGAAAACCTCTGCGACTCGGCTCGGTTCACGGGCTACACGCTGCCCGGCGGCTTCGCCGAGTACCTCGCGGCCGACGCGCGCTACTGTTATCGCGTTCCCGAGCGGGCCGCGGCCGAGCGCTTCGCGCCGCTCCTCTGCGCCGGGCTCATCGGCTACCGAGCGCTCCGCATGTGCGGCGACGCGACGCGCATCGGCCTCTACGGCTTCGGCGCGGCCGCGCATATCGTCGCGCAGGTGATCCGCGCGCAGGGCCGCCAATTCGCGGCCTTGACCCGGCCCGGCGACGCCGCCGCGCAAGCGGAGGCGCGGGCCCTCGGCGCCTCCTGGGTCGGCGGCTCCGACCGCCGTCCACCCGACCCGCTCGACGCCGCGATCCTCTTCGCCCCGGTCGGAGCGCTCGTGCCGGCCGCGCTCGCCGCCGTCGCCAAGGGCGGGACGGTGGTCTGTGCCGGCATCCACATGTCGAATATCCCCGAGTTCCCGTACTCTCTGCTGTGGGGAGAACGTGTCGTGCGCTCGGTCGCAAACCTCACTCGAGCAGACGGAACCGAATTCCTCGCGCTCGTCGAGCGGACGCCCATCGCGACGAAGGTCGAGACCTATCCGCTCGAGGAAGCGAATCGAGCGCTCGAAGACCTCCGCGCCGGGGCTTTCACGGGGAGCGCGGTACTCGTCGTCGAACGGCGCCCCGTTTCGGGAACGGCGCAAATTGGGTAATCTCACGAAACATCGAGCCGTTCCGAAAGGATCATGCCCGGCAATAGGATCCTGACCGTCATCGACCCCACGGCCGAGGAGCAACCCGCCCTCGCCCGCTCGGCCGACCTCGCCGCGGCCTTGGGCTCCTCCCTCGAGCTTTTCATTTGCGACTACGACCAGTACCTGGCCCCGCGCGCGCTTTTCGACTCGCCGGCGCTCGAGAAGGCCAGGGAGAGCGTCATCGAATGGGACGTCGAGCGGCTCGAAAAGCTCCGCGCGCCGCTCGTCGAGCGGGGCCTCTCCGTCGAGGTCGACGCACGCTGGGGCCACCCCCTCGACCGCGCGATCGCCGAGAAGGCGCACGAGGTCCAACCGCTGTTCGTCGCGAAGGACACGCATTTCCATGCGGCACTGAAGCGCACGATCCTTTCGAACACGGATTGGAATCTGATTCGCTCGTGTCCCGCGCCGCTGCTGCTCGTGAAGCCCCGTGCCTTGAGCCCGCGGCCGACGATCCTGGCCGCCGTCGATCCGCTGCACGAGCACGACAAGCCGGCGGAGCTCGATAAGGCCATCCTCGCGTTCGCGAAGGAGCTCAGCACGGCGGTCGGCGGCGATTTGCACGTCCTGCACGTCTACGACACGGCGCCCGCGATCGCGGCCGC
>DASTSM010000411.1:0-4295 GCA_035760685.1 Gammaproteobacteria bacterium
CCATCCCGCGCGTGGTCGCGGGTACCTATCTCGTTCTCGGGGGGCGTGGTCGATAATCCTCGACGGGAGCTGCTGCGATCAGTGGAGGCAGAGATGCCGCTCAAAGCATACATCCGTCCGCGCCTCGTGATTCTAGGCCCCGAAGCTTCCGCCCTCGACGCCGCGCGTGCGATCGAGAACAACAACATCGGCGCCGTCGTCGTGCAGGACCGAGGGGAAGTCGTCGGCATCGTCACGGATCGCGATCTTGCGGTTCAGGTCGTGGGGCACGGTCTCGACGCGGGCGCGACGCGTCTGTCCGATATCATGACGAGCCCTGTCGCCGTGTTGTCCCCCACCGACGATCACGCCGACGCGATCGCGCTCATGCAAAGCCGCAACGTCCGCCGCATTCCGCTCGTCGAGGCGGGGCGCACCGTCGGCATCGTCACGCTCGACGATCTGCTGCTCGATGAAGCCGCCCCTCTGGAGCAGCTCGCTGCCGTCGTCGAGAGCCAGATCGGCGAGGGCGGTCCGGCGGGCGCGGTGCGATCCCCGGCGCGCGTGCGCAGTCTCGCACGAGCCGAGGCGACGCTGCGCCGCTTGCTGAATCGCGTCCGGCTCGAAGCGAAGCTCGAGAACGCCGAGCAGGCAGAGGACGCGCTCGACGTCGTCCTCACGATGCTGGTTCGACGATTGACTCCGGAGGAGGCCAAGGACCTCATCGCGCAGCTGCCGTCGCTGCTCCAGCCCGCGCTTCGAAGACATGCGTTGGGGCCGGACAAGAGCATCGGATTGGCCGCCATGCTCGACGCGCTCGCTGAGCGGCTCGGCGTCGATTCCGATCGCGCCGCGGCCGTGCTCAATGCCGTCGGCGCTGTCATCGCGCAGAGCGTGACGGAAGGGCAAATGGAGGACGTGCGCAAGCAGTTGCCTCGAGAGCTAAGGGCGGCGTTCGCGGAGTCGGTCGAGGGCGTTGACGGCGCGCAGCGATTCGGGGGGCAGTGACGCGCGGCGAAAGCTCATCGCCGTTTTCGCCGAGCTGCGCCTCGAAATGCCGTTGAATAGGTTTCCGCGCGCCGGCTGGCTATACTCGAGATCCACCCCAACGCACTTCACTCGAGAATCGACGCGCATTTGCTCGGCGACTCGAGCAACGGCGAACCCGCGCGGGTCGAAAGCGCGGCGGCAACCATGAAGAAGACCGACTCTTCCCAGCAGAAGAAGCGGCCCGGCTCGGCTTCCCGGCTCGATCGCGTGGTGCCGTGGATCGGCGCGTTTCTGGCCGTTCTGATCGCCGTGGCGGTCAAATGGACCCTCGACGGCATCGAGACTCAATTGCGGCAGCAGGTCGGGGAAAGCCTTCGCACCGTCGTCGCGACGACGCGCGAAGGCATCGAGCTCTGGGTCGACGCCATCGAGGCTCAGGTCGCCGTCCTCGTCCATACGCCGGATCTCGTCTCGGCGGTTGAAGGCGCCCTGCGGAGTCCGTCGCTCTCGCCGGTAACGATCGCGCCGATCCAGCGGCTGCAGGAGGTGCTGAATCCGGCGTTCAGCGAGTATCGCTATGCCGGATTCGCGGTCATCGCTTCGGACGGCGGCGCGGTCGCCGGCTCCGACACCCGCACCGTCGAGGCATCGCGCCCGGATGCAGCGGACATCACGAGCGCCCTGAACGGCAGCACGGTGATTCGACTGTCGACGGACCGCGAGGCGGACGCCGCGACGTCCCTCGTCGCGGCGCCGGTCAAGGATCAAACCGACCGCATCATCGGCGCGCTCGTATTGAGGCTCGATGCGACTCCGGGGCTCGCGGCCATCACGCGCCTCGGCCGCCCCGGCTCCACGGGCGAGACGTACATCTTCGACCGCGATGGACGGATCCTCACGGGCAGCCGGTTCGAGAAATCGGAAGGGATCGCCACCGCGCCCACGAGACCGACGATCGGCGGGGAACCGAATCCGCCGCGTATACGCGATCGGGACAGGCTCCTGACTATGATGAGGACGTCGCTCTATCCCGATATCGGAGTCGACACGAAAGGCTATCCGGACTACCGAGGCATCCCGGTGCTCGGGGCGTGGTCGTGGGACGATCGGCTTGCTATCGGCATCGCGACCGAGGTCGATCGAGACGAGGCGCTGACGCCGTTTCGCACGATTCGGATGCTCACGCTCTCGATGCTGACGGTCATCGGCATGAGCTTGTTGGCTCTGCTCGTCCTGATCGTGAGCCGCGCTCATATCCGCGCGACGAATTATGCGTTGGAGCAGACCGGGAAAGCGCGCCGCGAGGTGCTCGGCATGGTGTCGCACGACCTTCGATCGCCGCTGCATCACGTGCTGCTCTCGGCGGATCTCATCGGCATCGAGACCGCTCGCGACACCGTGGCCGCCGCGGCGGCCGCGATCCAGCGGTCCGGCCGCCACATGGAGCGGCTCATCGCGGACCTTCTCGACGTCTTCGAGATCGGCGAAGGGCGCCTGCGGATCGAAAAGACGCCTTGCGACGTCGCCTCGCTTCTCGACGATCTGCGTGAGAGCTTCAGGGACGAAGCGAAGGAGAGGGGCATCGAGATCGTCGTCGATTGCCCCGCGGACATCGGCGGCGTGAGCGCCGACCCCGAGCGCATCATGCAGATCCTCGTCAACCTCGCCGCGAACGCGTTCAAATTCACGCCGCGCGGCGGCGTCGTGAGCGTGCGGGCAGCGTCTTTCCCGGACGAGATGCGATTCGAGGTCAGCGATACGGGACCCGGCATTCCGAAGGATCAGCTTCCGCGCGTGTTCGAGCAGTTCTTCAGGGCGACCGCGAACTCGAGGCAGCCGGGACGAGGGCTCGGCCTCTATATCGCCCGGGTGCTCGTCGAGTGGCACGGCGGGCGGATCTGGGCCGAATCCCTCGAGCGCCGGGGCGCGGCGTTTTTCTTCACGATCCCGCGGGAGCCATAAGGGCCCATACCGACCGTGCGGCCGCGATTCGGCCTCGGCGGCTCGAGCCGCTACAATCGTTCGCGATGATCGTCAAGTCGTCGTCGGAGGTACCGCGCCGCACGCTGCTGAAGCGGTTTCCGCTGCCTCGCAATTTCGGCCTCGGGCCCGAATCGCGCGTCGAGCGCGGCAAGACCTGGCCCGCGCCGGCGGGTGCTGCGCGAGTCAAGGCGTTCGACGTCTACCGCTACGATCCCGTCAGCGGGCGCAATCCGCGCATCGACACGTTCCATGTGGATATCGACGCTTGCGGCCCGATGGTCCTCGACGCGCTGATCTGGATCAAGAACGAGGTCGATTCGACGCTGACTTTTCGGCGCTCTTGCCGCGAAGGAGTTTGCGGCTCGTGCGCGATGAACATCGACGGCACGAACTGGCTCGCATGCACTCGGTTCATTGCGGAGGTCGGGGCCCGCGGCGCGCCGGCCGGCATCTATCCGCTCGCGAACATGCGGATCATCAAGGATCTCGTGCCGGATCAGACGCACGTGTTCGCGCAATACGCGCTCGTCGAGCCCTGGCTTCAATCGAAGACGCGGCCGCCCGAGCGCGAGCGCCTGCAGACGCCGGAGGAGCGGAGCCGGCTCGACGGCTACTACGAGTGCATCTTGTGCTTCTGCTGCACCTCGGGGTGCCCGAGCCACTGGTGGAACGGCGATCGCTTCCTCGGGCCGGCCGCTTTGCTGCAAGCGTGGCGCTGGCTGGCCGATAGCCGCGACGAGGGCGCCGGCGAGCGCCTCGATCTGCTCGAGGATCCGTTCCGGCTGTACCGCTGCCACACGATCCTGAACTGCACGCGCACGTGCCCGAAGGGCCTGCAGCCGGGCAAGGCGATCGCGGAAATCAAAAAGCTGCTCGTCGAGCGGAGCACGTGATGCCGCGGCCGCTCTCTCCGCACATCCAGATCTACAGGCCGCAGCTCACGTCGGTTCTTTCGATCCTGCACCGGATCACGGGCGCGCTGCTGGTGCTCGCGGGGCTCGGGCTCGTCGCCTTCCTCTGGGCCGCGGCGTCGGGACCGGATGCATACGCGGCAGCTCAAGGTGCGGCGGGCTCTTGGCCCGGGCGCGTCGTGCTCTTCGTCGCGACGTTCGCGTTCTTTCTGCACCTCTGCGGCGGCGTTCGGCACCTCGTCTGGGATTCCGCGCGCTGGCTGCGGCTCGAGGACATCTACGTGTCCGGCTGGACGGTCGTGCTCGCGAGCGCCGTGCTCACGGTCATCGCTTGGGTCGTCGGCGTCGCGGCCCTTGCGTAGCCGGACTCGCACGCCGATTGCGGAGGCGGCCGGGCTCGGGGCCGCCAGGCGC
Source organism: Gammaproteobacteria bacterium (assembly GCA_035760685.1). Classification (GTDB taxonomy): domain Bacteria; phylum Pseudomonadota; class Gammaproteobacteria; order Steroidobacterales; family Rariloculaceae; genus ZC4RG20. Next base: position 4,278 of record DASTSM010000411.1, read on the forward strand.
GGCCTGCATGCCTGGATG
>DASTSM010000412.1:0-5704 GCA_035760685.1 Gammaproteobacteria bacterium
CCGCCGCTCTACTTAGAGTCCGTTCTTCCGAGCGACTCGATGTAAGCCGCGACGTCCTCGATGGCCTGATCGTCGGGCAGCACTTGGGCGATCGGCGCCATCTGCTGTCCATAGACGTCGCGCGAATCGGCGCCGCGCAGCCCCTGCTTGAAGTTCTGCAGCTGACGGACGATGTACCAGGCCTCCTGTCCGGCGAGCTTCGGGCCGTTCATCTCCTTCATGCCCTCGCCGCTCGCTCCATGGCAAGTCGTGCAGACGGCGAAATAGCTCTGGCCGCGCTCGGCGTCGCCGTCGGCGCGTCCGGCACTTGCCGATAGAAGAAGCAGAATGCCGACCATCGATGCGAACGTGACTTTCATGCGTGTTCCCGATGCTTCCTGCTATTTCCTAACGCTCTTCCGGAACCGAGCGGTAGACCTACGCGATACTACCTTAAACGCCCGAGCGCGCGACGCCGCGCGCTGTGCTATGTTCACCGCACAATCGCAAAAAGAATCCTAGGGGGAAGCGCGTGAGTTTCGGGGGTCATCGCTTCGGCGTCCGTCGCTTGGCTCGAGCGGTCGCGGCCTGTCTCGTCATTGTGGTCCCATGGCTTTCCACTGCGGCGCGCGCCGACGGCGTGCCGATCGACGACGTCGCGTGGGCTTATGCGGTCGGACCCGCGGCCCCGGCGCCGGCCCCCTCGGCCAATGCGCCGGGCAGCGCGCAGGGTGCAGGCACTCCGGCCGCCGTGCCGACCGCAGCCGCTGCGCCCGCCCCCGCGCCGCGCTACTCGCTGCCCGGCGGCGCGCGCACGTTCACGCTCGCGGAGATCGCAAACCGCTTCGGCCCCGCCGATTGGTACCCGGCCGACCATCCCGCGATGCCGAAGATCGTCGCGGCGGGACGCATGGAGGCCGGCATATGGGCGTGCGGCCTCTGTCATTATCCCAACGGCAAGGGCCGCCCCGAGAACGCGGCGCTCGCGGGGCTCCCGAAGGACTACATCGTGCAGCAGCTGCACGATTTCGGCGCGGGCTTGCGCGGCAGCGCCGAGCCGCGCAAGGCCAATACGGGGCTTATGATCGGCTTCGCTCGCGCGATGACCGAGGACGAGATCCAGCAGGCCGCCGAGTACTTCAGCTCCATGCGCTGGACGCCGTGGATCGAGGTCGTCGAGACGGACACGGTCCCGAAGACGCGCCTCTCGGGCGGCATGCACCTGCGCGTCGACGGGCCGAACGCCGGCACGGAGCCGATCGGCCGAAGGATCATCGAATCCCCGCGCGATACCGAGCACACCGAGCGCCTTCGCGATCCGCGCTCGGACTTCATCGCCTACGTGCCGCCGGGTTCCGTCGAGAAAGGCAAGGGCCTCGCGACGACGGGCGGCACGACGACGATTGCCTGCGTGATCTGTCACGGCCAGGACCTCGGCGGCCTCGCGCTCGTGCCGCCGCTCAGAGGCCGCTCGCCGAGCTACATCGCGAGGCAGCTCTACGACTTTCAGCAAGGAACCCGACACGGTACGTGGGCTCCGCTCATGGCCGCCGTCGTCAAACGCTTGACGAGCGAGGACATCGTGGATCTTTCGGCCTACATCGCCTCGCTGCCTGTTCAAACATCCGAAACGACGGCACGGAACGGAGCCCCGTAACGACGACGATTGCTTAGGCGGCAGCGCCGCACGCTGTCATCCAAGGACGAAGGGTGACCGAGATGAGCAAGGCCTACGACGTCATCGTCATCGGCGCGCGTTGCGCCGGATCTCCGACTGCGATGCTCCTCGCGCGCAAAGGCTACCGAGTCCTGTTGGTCGACCGCGCCTCTTTTCCGAGCGATACGCTGTCGACGCATGTCGTGCAGCCGCTCGGCGTGGCCGCGCTCGAGCGCTGGGGACTGCTCGAGCGGCTCGTCGCGACGGCATGTCCGCCGATCGATACCTACGCCTTCGACTTCGGACCCGTCACGCTCGCGGGATCGCCCGGCACCGACGCCGCGCCCGTCGCGTACTGCCCGCGCCGCACCGTGCTCGACAAGCTCCTCGTCGACGCGGCCGCCGAAGCGGGCGCGGAGGTCCGCGAGCGATTCAACGTCACGGAGATCGTCATCGAGGACGGACGCGTCGCCGGCATCAAAGGGCACGCGAAGGACGGCCCGGACGTCGTCGATCGAGCCCGCGTCGTCGTCGGCGCGGACGGAAGGCGCTCGATGCTCGCCGAGGCCGTCGGCGCCGAGCGCTATCGCGAGAAGCCCGCCCTGCTCTGCGGCTACTACACGTACTGGAGCGACCTCGAGGTCGGCGCGTGCTTCGCGACATACGTTCGCGACCGCCGCGGCTTCGCAACCGCGCCGACGCACGACGGCTTGACGCTCGTCGTCGCAGGATGGCCGGCGGCCGAGCTCGACGCGAACAAGCACGACGTCGAAGGCCACTATCTGCGCGCGCTCGATCAGGCGCCCGAGCTCGCCGAGCGCGTGCGCGCGGCGAAGCGCGAGGCGCCGTTCGCGGGCACCCTCGTGCCGAACTACTTCCGCAAGCCCTACGGGCCCGGCTGGGCGCTCGTCGGCGACGCCGGCTACAACCGCGACTTCATCACGGCGCAAGGCATCGGCGACGCGTTCCGCGACGCGGAGCGCTGCGCCGTCGCGCTCGACGAGACGCTCGGCGGAGCGCGCGGCTTCGACGACGCGATGGCCGACTACCAACGCGAGCGGGACGAGCACGTTCTCGCGATGTACGAGTTCACGTGCGGTCTCGCGACGCTCGAGCCGCCGCCGCCCGAGATGCAGCAGCTCTTCGCCGCGATGAGCGGCAGGCGTGATGCGATGGACGACTTCGCGCGCGTCAACGCCGGCACGATCTCGCCCGCGGAGTTCTTCGCGCCCGAGAACGTCGCGGCGATCATGGGCCGCGCTGCAACGGCCAGGACCCGGACCTCAGCGGCCCACGCCACCTAAGCTTAACGGCCACGCCACCGGCGGGGCCCGCATTAGGAAGGCAGCTGGCCCAGGAAACGGCGCGCTCGGCGCGCGAGCGCCTCGAGCCACTCGAGCTCGATGCGCGCGCCGGTCCGCATGAGCTCGAGCAGCCAAGGCGGATGCATCGAGAAGTCGATGTCGAGCGCGCCCCAGTCGGGGCGCCTGCCGTCGACGTCGCTGATGCCGTACTCGCGCGCCGCCTCCCACGAGCTCAAGAGCTGACCCGTGCGCGCCAAGACGCTCGGATCGGCGGCGAGCGCCGCGACGACGCGGCCCACGAAGAGCGGCGACTCGGACTCGAGGAAGTTGCGATCCTGCTTGCCGGCCTCGCGCCAGTTTTCCTCGTCGACGCCGAAGTGCTCGAGCATGCGCTCCGAGCGCAGGAAGCCCGGAGTGACCGCCACCGCCGCGACGGCGTGCGGCTCGAGCTCCGCGGCCATGCCGAGAGCGAGCAGCTTGAGGCCATCCTTGGCGTTGCGCGCGAGCGGGTTGCCGCCCGCCCCGATGATGTCGTTCTCGGTGACCTCGACGATGAGCCCTCGGCGCGCGCGAATCAGGATCGGCGCCGCGTGCTTGACCGTGATCACGTGCGAGAGGAACGCCTGCCTGAAGAGCGCCTCGGCCTCGGAAAGATCCGTCTCCCAGAACGAGCACCACTGCCGCATGAGCGGATGCTCGCCCGCGACGCTGTCGACGAGCACGTCGAGCCGGCCGTGCCGAGCGTCGAGGTCCGCGAAGAAGCGCTCGACCTCGGCCTCGCTCGAGTGATCGACGCGCACGGCGTGCGCGATACCCCCCGCCGCTTCGATGAGCTCGGCCGTCTCCTCGATCGTCTCGGGCCGGTCGTAGTCCGATCGCGCCCCGCGCACGCTTCGGCCCGTGCAGTAGACGGTCGCGCCCGCCTCGCCGAGGCCGCGCGCGATGCCGCGGCCCGCGCCGCGCGTGGCGCCGGCGACGACGGCGATGCGGTCGGTCAACGGCTTCGACATACGTTTCTCCATCGTCCGGCTGACAAGAAGATAATCTGTGATACCTGACATCCTGCGTCATGTATCGAGCGAACGATGGCTTCCCTCTCTCGGACATGCCGCAGATGTCCAGAGCGTCGAGCCCCCGGGCGAGAATATCTGCTAACGTTGCGCCCATGCGGGCGGACAGGCTGTTGTCGATCGTGCTTCTGCTCCAGGTCCACGGGCGCATGACGGCGCGCGAGCTCGCCGGGCGCCTCGAGGTGTCCGAGCGCACCGTGCTGCGCGACATGGACGCGCTCGGCACGGCCGGAATTCCGGTTCGGGCCGAGCGCGGCGCGAGCGGCGGCTGGCGGCTCGTCGACGGCTACCAGACGAAGCTGACCGGGCTCACGCCGGCGGAGATCCAGTCGCTGTTCGTCGCGCATCCGCCGCAGCTTCTCGCGGACCTCGGCCTCGCACGGTCCTCGGAATCCGCGTGGAACAAGCTCCATGCTGCCTTGCCCGCTTCCGCGCAGCCGCAGGCCGAGCTCGTGAGGCGCCGCATCCTCATCGACTCGCGCGGCTGGCGCGATCCGTCCGAGACGCTTGCCGCCCTTCCGACGCTCATCGACGCGCTTTGGCGACGGCTCCGCGTGCGGTTCCACTACGAGAACGTCCTGCACGAGTCCGGCGAGCGGCGCGTCGGCCCGCTCGGGCTCGTCGCGCGAGGCGCGGCGTGGTATCTCGTCGCGCTCCGCGGCGGCGAGACGAGGACCTATCGCGTGTCGCGCATGCGCGAGGCCGAGATCGTCGACGAGCCATCGACCGCGCCCGACGACTTCGACCTCGCGGCCTATTGGGAAAAGTCGGCCGCGGAATTTCGCGAGGCGCTGCCTCGCTACGAGGCCACCTATCTCGCGTCGCCTTCTGTCATGCGCTGGGCCCGCTACCGCGGCTGGCGGCTCAAGGAGCAGACGCCCGAAGGCGACCGCGTGCGCATCCGGCTCGTGTTCGACGCCGAGGAAGAGGCGCTTCAATTCGCGCTCGGCTTCGGCGCCGACGTCGAGGCCGTCGATCCTCCCGAGCTTCGCGACAAGGTCCTCGCGGCCGCCGAGCGCACCGTGAGGCACTATCTGGCCTGTTGTTGAGAGAAGACCGATGACGACGCCCGTCTACGAAATCTACGCGATCAAGTACGCGCATCTCCCGAAGAAGGCCTACGGCAACTTCATCGACGGCGATCCGCAGCACGACGGCTTCGACATGCCGCTCGACTACTTCGTCTGGGCCGTCGTCAACGACGAGCGCACGATCGTCGTCGACACGGGCTTCGATCGCGCGATGGCCGAGAAGCGCGGCCGCACGATCGTGCACCCCGTCGAGGAAGGCCTCGAGGCGATCGGCATCCAGCATCAAGACGTGCGCGACGTGATCATCACGCACATGCACTACGATCACTGCGGCAACGCCCCGCTCTTCCCGAACGCGCGCTTTCATTTGCAAGACGCCGAGATGGAATATGCGACGGGGCGCTGCATGTGCCACAAGCCCGTCAGCCACGCGTTCGAAGCGGACGACGTCGCGCGCATGGTGCATCGCGTGTTCGCGGGGCGGGTGCAGTTTCACGACGGCGCGGACGAGATCGCGCCCGGCGTGACCGTGCACAGGCTCGGCGGCCACACGAAGGGCCTCCAGTGCGTGCGCGTCGCGACGCGGCGCGGCGACGTCGTGCTCGCCTCCGACGCCACGCATTTCTACGCGCACATCGAGCAGGGCCGCGCCTTCCCCGTGCT
>DASTSM010000413.1:0-16708 GCA_035760685.1 Gammaproteobacteria bacterium
GTGCACGTACCCGCGCTCGTGCACGTGCGCGAGCGCCTCCGCGACGCCGGCGGCGGCGTCGAGCCAGAAGGCCGGCGCCGCCCCGGCCAGCGGCACCAGGTCGCCGCCGCCGAGATATTCCGTGACGAGCGCGACGCATCCGTCTCGCTCGAGAAAATCGATCGCCCGAACGATGCGTGGATGCGCCAGCCGTCCGAGCGCGCGATGCTCGCGCTCGAGCCACAGGCGTGCCCCGCGATGCCCGGACCATGGCGCCGCCGGGGTCTTGACGGCGACGACGGCGCCTTCGCGCGAGACCGCCCGCCAGACCTCCGTCAGGCGTCCGGCATGAAGCCGCCCATCGAGCCGCAGCCCGTTCGCGGAGAGCGTGTCGGCGAGAGCCTCGGCCACCTCGGTGCGCGCCGTGCCGGCAGCGCCCGACGTGTCAGGCTCCGCTCGCAGTGCCCCCCCGGGCATCCGCCGCAGCTCCGGCTTCCGCGCGGGGCGCGGCTACGCCTTGCGAGCCCGAGCGCTTCGGGGCCGGCACCGCGGCCGCGGGATCCGCACCGCTCGTCGGCGCGAGATGTGCCGACGAGCTGGCCGGAGACCCGGCCGACGAACCCGACTGCGGCGCGGTGGCCGACGAATCCGACTGCGGCGCGGTGCCGCCGGCGGCCGCGTGCTCCGCTCCGGAATTGGCGGGCTCGGCGCTCTCGCCGGACGCTGGCGCAGCGTCGCTCGGCGACGCCTCGCCGGCCGTCGCGGCGCCGCCCGCCGTCGCGGGTGCCGGTTGGCTCGAGCCCTGCTTCGCGGTCGACGCATCCGGGCCGCTGCTCGGGCTCTTCGTCTCGGCCGACGCGCCGGCCGCGCCCGCGGCGCCCGACGTCGTCGAGCCGTCGGCGGCCGATGCATCGCCACTGCCCGCGGCCGATGCATCGCCACTGCCTGCGGCCGATGCGTCGCCACTGCCTGCGGCCGATGCGTCGCCACTGCCCGCCGCAGCGCCCGCGGAAGCGTCCGCGCTGCCGCCCGTGGCGGCGTCGTCGCCGCTGCCGGCCGCGGAATCGTCCGTGCTGCCGTCCGCGCTCGCCTGCACGGACTTCGACGGCGCGAGCGTCGTCTCGGGATCCTCGTACACCTGCACGTCCTCGGGCACGAAGCCCGTCTCGCTCACGAACATCTGATGCAGCAGGTCGCGCCACTCCTGGTACTGCGCCGCGGCCGTGCCCGTGAGGCGGTGCTCCGTGCCTTGGACGTTGACGACGAGCGGCTTGACCTCGTCGTCGAAGCTCGACGACAGCTCCTCGAGCGTATCGGTGTGCAGCTTCTTCTCTTGGCGGCGCACTGCCGCGGACTTCAGCACGTCCGTGCCCATGTACATGAGCGCGTCGCGCACGACGCGATCGGAGAAGCTGTCGTGACCGGAGCTGCTGCCGTAAACGACCGACGCGAGAATTGACGCGATGCCGAGACCCGTGCGCCAGCGCGCCGACTTCTGCAGCTCGCGGATCGAGATCGCCTCCTCGCGCGCGTACTGACGCCATCCGTCGTACGAGTCTTGAGCGTCGACGGAGAACTTCGTGTAGTGCTCGTTCAGGGTGTCCATGAACAGCCGCTCGCGCTGGCGTACGCGCTGCGTGCGGTCGAACATCGGATCCCCCTGCGCGGGCAGACGATTGAGCGCGTAGCGGCCGCTCTTGTCCTCGCTGACGTATTGCGCGAAGGCCTCGGGGCTCATGTCCTCGGCGTAGCGCAGCGCAGCGACGCGGCGGATCTCCTTCGTCGGATCTCCCTCGAGCTGGGTCTCCACCGCGGCGAGGTCGTTCGCGATTCGGTTAAAGACGTCCTGATAGGGATCGAGCCCGGGATAACGCTGTCGGTTGTAGGCGCCCTCTGCCGTCTCGAGCTCGTAGTCCTTACCGTCGAGCCAGGCCCGGCCCGTGGCGTCGACGGCCGTGACCTCGAGCTTCACGACGTCGCCGTCCGAGTGCAGGATCTTCGTCGTCACGTTGAGATCGGCCGCCGTCGTCTTCTGCGGTGCGACCCAGACCGAGCCCCAATGCATGCTGTTCTGCAGCGTGTCGCGCAGCTGCACGGCGAGATACAGCGACTCGGCCCGCCGCACCTCGACGAACGTGCCTTGCTTCAGCAGCTGCTCCTTGACCTCGGGCGCGATCTCGCCGTCCGGAACGCCGGGATCGAACACGAGCACTGCGACGTCGAGCAGCTGATCGTCCGGAATCGTTTGACTCACGGGCGTCAGCTCGACCGAATGCGCGAGCATGACCTCTTCGGTCGTGCACCCGCCCGCGAGACAGCAGGCGCCTGCCACCGCGAGAATCCCGAGTCGTCGACGCATTGTTATGTTCTCCTTCCCCCGTCAGTGACCCGCGCTTCCGCTGCCGGGCTCGCTATTGTTTCGCCAAGATCTTCTTGTACTGGTTGTACTCGTCCCAGAGCGAGGCGCGCAAGAACGGATCCTTCTCCTTCGTGGCCGCCTCGCACAGCTGACGCGCGACCTTGTCCGGGTCGCTGCACCCTTGCACGCTCGCGACGGTCGCATCGCCGCTCGTCGGCGCATTCGGCACCTCGGCCCTCGCCCCCGAGCCGTCGGAGGAGGCGCCGCCCGAGCCGCCGGCCGAGCCGCCTTCCTGTCTCGGCAGCCCGCTGCCGCCTTCCTGCGCGACCGAGCCGTCGGCCGCGCCGGAACCGCCTTGGTTGCCGGCCGCGCCGGAGCCGCCCTGGTCGCCGGCCTCGCCTGCTCCGCCTTCCTCGCCGGCCGAGCCGTCGCCGGCTTGCTTGAATACGCGATCCGCCGCGGTGCCGCCGCCCGTGCGCGCGATCTTGTCCTGCTCCGACTTCATGACCTGATCGAAATCGCCAAGGGAGCGATCGAACGCGCCTGCGGCATCGCCCGAGCCGCCCGCGCCGGCCTGGCTGGGATCGCCGGAGCCGCCGTTACCGCTCTGGTCGCCACTGCCCGTGCCCTGGCTGCCGGCGCCGCTCTGCCCGCTTCGAGCCGTGCGCTCGCCTTGCTCGCCGTTGCCGCCCACACCGTTGCTGCCCGAGGCGCCTGCTTCGTTGCTGCCCGAGGCGCCCGCTTCGTTGCTGCCCGAGGCGCCTTGATTGCCGGCTTGCCGATCGCCCCCGCCGCCGACCTGGTTCGAGCCCGACTGATCGCCATTCTGCGAACCGCCCGCGTGGTTCGGGAAGTCGGTGGGCACACCGCTCTCGTTCTGCGACCCCGGGATTCCCGGAATACCCGAGCTAGCGGTCTGCGATCCCGCCGATCCGCCCTGCCCTTGGGTCTGTCCGCCTCCGGAGCTCTGCGAGCCGGGCAACCCGGAGCTCTGCGAGCCGGGTAATCCCGACCCCTGCGAGCCCGGGAGTCCCGAGCCCTGCGTATTGCCTGCTTGCGAGCCCGAGCCCGTTTGCGAGCCGCCCGACGTCGACGACGATCGCGAGCCTTGCGAACCTTGCGACCCCTGCGAGCCTTGGGACCCCTGCGAGCTTTGGGACCCCTGCGAGCCCCGAGATCCTTGCGAGCCTTGCGAGCCCTGCGAGCCTTGCGACCCTTGCGACCCCTGGCTCGACGAGGAGCCCTGCGAGCCTTGCTGACCGGTCGAGCCCTGCGGGCCCGGAAGGCCGCCCGACGGAATCGGCAAACCACCACCCGAAGGGGCCGACGATTGGCTCGCGCACGCAGCGAGGGCGGAGGCGAGGCCTGCCACGAGCAAGAGGCGAAGCGCGGGAATTTGCATAGGGCACCTCATGTGCAAAAGGCCGTTCCAGTCGCTGCGACCGACGCCCTCGGTAAGACCATTAGTAACCTGCATCGAAGTGGAAGTTCACGCAGCGGCCCTCGTCGAGCGCATGGGGAGCGACGTCGCGGAGCGTGCGGCGACGCCCGCCCCGACGCCCGTTCGAGCGTCGCGCCGACCGCTTCGGAATCATTCATAACGCATGGGGCCCGTCGCCGGTTGACCTGCGGTCTCGAGGTCGAACTGTTACCATGCGCGCTCGACACGCCGCTTCTGCCGTGTGTTCCGTAACACTTAAAAAGCATTAAGGGAACCCCGTCATGAGAACAATACCACCTATTGCGGGCGCGCTACTATTCTTGCTCCCCGCCGTCGGATTCGTTCAGCAGCCGAGCGCCGGCGCGCTGCCGAGAACGGCTGCGCCCGCCGGCGCCGAGGTCTACATCATCAGTCCCGAGGACGGCGCGACGGTAAGCTCTCCGGTGGTCGTGCGCTTCGGCTTGAAGGGCATGGGCGTCGCGCCGGCCGGCGTCGTCAAGGAGAAGACGGGGCATCACCATCTGCTCGTGGATCTCGATCAGATGCCGGCCGAAGGGCAGCCGCTGCCGGCGAACGATCACGTCAAGCATTTCGGCGGCGGGCAAACCGAAACCGCGCTCACGTTGCCGCCCGGCAAGCACACCCTTCAGCTCGAGTTCGCGGACGCGAACCATGTGCCGTTCAATCCGCCCATCGTCTCGAAGAAGATCACGGTCACCGTCAAGTAAATAGGGACACGGCGAGCGGCCGGTTGCGTTGCGCAGTCGGCCCTCGCTGGGTGCTCATCCCCACTCGCGCCGACGGGCTTCGGCCCGTCTCGGCGCTTTTCTTGGCTGCGAGCCGATGCGTTCACCGCGACCGCGCGAGGTCGCGGCATATCTCGCGCGCCGCGTTATGACCGGGTGCTCCGCTGACGCCGCCTCCCGGGTGCGCGCCGGAGCCGCAGAGATAAACGCGCCGAACGGGCGTCCGGTACTGCGCGTACCCCCACGCGGGCCGCGCCCAATAGATCTGATCGAGATCGAGCGCGCCGTGGAAAATGTCTCCGTCGACGAGGCCGAAGCGCTGCTCGAGATCCTCGGGCGTGTAAGCCTGCGCCGCGATGACGGCCGAGCGAAAATTCGGCGCGTAGGCCGAGACCGTATCGATGACCGTACCGAGAGCGGCGTCGCGTTGCTTGGACCACGGCTCGCCGTTCGGCAGACGGCGCCGGAAGTGCTGACAGAAAAGGCTCGCGACGTGTGCGCCCTCGGGCGCGAGCGTCGGATCGAGCGTCGACGGAATTACGAGCTCGACGACCGGCGCCCGCGAGAAGCCTAGCCGCTCCGCGTCGGAATGCGCGGCGTCGAGGTAGCCGAGGCCGGGCGCGATCAAGATGCCGGAGCCGTGATGCGGCGCCGCCGCGCGTCCCGGAAGGCACGCGAAGTCGGGCAGCTCGGCGAGCGCCACGTTGGCCCTGAAGCTCGCGGACTCGCTGCGCCATTGCCGGATCCGCGTGCGGAACTCCTCGGGCAGCCGCGCGGGATCGAGGAGCCGCTCGAACAGGAGCCGCGGATGAACGCCCGCGGCGACGGCGCGCGAGCGCAGCACGCGGCCGCCGCTCGCGACCTCGCAGCCGCGCTCGTCCGCCTCGATACGCTCGACGGACGCTTCGCAGACGATCTCGACGCCCCGCTCCCTCGCGCACGCTTCCAGCGCGTCCGAGATCGCGCCCATGCCGCCGATCGCATGACCCCACGCGCCCTCGTCGCCGTCGATCTCGCCGAGCGCGTGATGCAGCAGCAGGTAGCCCGAGCCGGGTCGATAGGGGCTCGCGAAGCGGCCGACGATCGAGTCGAAGCCGAGGCCGCCCTTGAGCAAGTCGGTCTCGAACCAACGGTCGAGCGTGTGCCCGGCGCTGCCCGCGAGCAGATCCCAGAGGGCGGACGCGCCGCGGCCGCCGAGCCGGGCGATGCGCGGCAAGCGCGCGAGCATGCGCGCCGTCTCGCGGGGACCGCCGGACGGATCGACGGGGCTCTCGAACCACAGCGAGCGGAACAGCCGCGCGAGCGCGGAGAGGTCCGCGGCGTAGCGCGGAAAGCGCTCAGCGTCGCGAAGCGAGTGACGCGCGATCGAGCGCTGCGCCGCGTCGTGGCCGCGCGGCAGCTCGAGGCCGGGGCCGTCGAGGCTCGGCACGAAGTTCGCGAGCGGGCGCGGGACGATCTTGAGGCCGTGCCGCTCGAGCCCGAGGTCGTCGATGATCTTGCGGCGCAGCAAGCTCACGGTGTAGCTCGCCATCGAGTTCCGGAAGCCCGGATGAAACTCCTCGGTCACGGCCGCGCCGCCCACGCGCGTATGGCGCTCGAGCACGCAGACCGAGAGCTTCGCCGCGGCGAGATACGCGGCGCAGACGAGCCCGTTGTGGCCGCCGCCGACCACGACGACGTCGAACCGATCCTTCATGGGATGGCCGCAAATCCGCAGCAGCTCGGAGTGTACAATACGTCGCTTCTCTCGGTCCGCGAGCTCGCACCGTCCAACGTCGGCGAAAGAAGCCGGCGCTCGCCGCCGCGCGCGGCAAGCGGGCGGAATCGGCAAGCGTTCCGAAAAACGTCTCGAAAGCGGAGAGCTCGAAGTCATGACCGATGAGCGGCACGGCGAATCCTCGATCCGCGACGATTTCGTCGCGGCCGTCGGCAACACACCGTTGATCAGGCTCCGCAAAGCCTCGGAGCTCACGGGTTGCACGATTCTCGGGAAGGCCGAGTTCATGAATCCCGGCGGCTCGGTCAAGGATCGCGCGGCGAAGTACATCGTGCTCGACGCCGAGAAGCGCGGCCTCATCGAGCGGGGCGGCCTCATCGTGGAAGGCACGGCCGGCAACACGGGTATAGGGCTCGCGCTCGTCGGCAACTCGCGCGGCTACCGAACGCTGATCCTCATGCCGAACACGCAGTCGCAGGAGAAGAAGGATGCGCTGCGGCTCTGCGGCGCCGAGCTCCGCGAAGTACCCGCCGTCCCCTATCGCGACCCGAACAACTACGTGCACATCGCGAAGCGCACCGCCGAGGAGCTCGCGAAGACCGAGCAGCACGGCGTGCTCTACGCAAACCAGTGGGACAACCTCGCGAACCGCGAGGGCCACGTCGCGAGCACGGGCCCCGAGATCTGGACGCAGACGGACGGCCGCGTCGACGGGTTCACGTGCGCGATCGGCACCGGCGGCACTCTGACGGGCGTCGCCGAATACTTGAAGCATCGGAACAAGAACGTCGTCGTCGCGGCCGCGGACCCGCGCGGCGCCGCCATCTACAGCTGGCTCAAGACCGGCGAGCTCAAGTCGGAGGGAAGCTCGATCACCGAAGGCATCGGGCAGGGCCGCATCACCGGAAACATCGAGGGCGGCAAGATCGACGACGCGTTCCAGATACCCGACGAGGAGATGCTGCCGATCCTCTACGACCTGCTGCAGAACGAAGGGCTCTTGCTCGGCGGCTCGAGCGGCATCAACGTCGCCGGCGCGATCCGCCTCGCGAAACAGCTCGGGCCGGGCAAGACGATCGTCACGATCCTCTGCGACTCCGGCTCGCGCTATCAGTCGAAGCTCTTCAATCCGGCGTTTTTGGCCTCGAAGGGACTACCGCCGCCGCCCTGGCTCGTCTGAGCCCGCATCGACGTCTGCGGCTCGGGCCCCGCCGATCTCCGCGTCCGGCCCGCCCGCCTCCGCTCCCGCTGCGCCGGCCTCGGGCGGGCCGAGCACGCCGGCGGCGGCCGCCGCCGCGCGCTCGCAGTCGGGCGCGGCGCGGGCCGCTCGGAGTCCCCGCAGCGCGCCCGCCCGGCGGCCGTCGCGGCGGCGCGCGGCGATCTCGTTGAGCCCCGTGCACGCCTCGAGCAGCGCATCCTCGGCGTCGGCGAGCGCGCGGTAACGGGGCGAGCCTTCCTCCTCGGCGTCGAGCGCGAACGCGAGCCGGCCGGCCACGCGATTCTGCTCGCGGAAGACTTGCTCGGCGTAGGCCGAGAATCGGTCGGATCCGATCCGAAGCTCGTCGCCGCCGGCCGTCGTCACCGAGGCGCACCCGCTCGCGGCACCGAGCGTCAGCGCGACTACGGCGCTCCGAAAGAGCCGGCCCTTCACGCTGTCGATGGATTCGCTTTACGCCGCCGTCATCGCGGACGCTTGCGCCGCCACGGGCTCGCGCGCCGAGGACCTGTGCGTGTGAAGGCGGCTCACGAGCTTCTCGTCGGCGTATTGCTCGGCGTCGAGAACGAGCCGCTCCTGGGCGAGCTGGATCTCGTGGAGGATGTAGACGAGCACGATGCTGAGCGTCAGGGCCACGAGGGTCGAGTTGAACGAGATGCCGAGGCCGCTCGTGACCGCGGACGTGTCGCCGTTGATCGCGAGCTGCGCGCCCTGCAAGGCGAGGCCGATACCGCGGACCGTGCCGACGAACCCGAGGGCCGGCGTGGCCCACACGCCGAACCTGAGGATCGCGAGCTCGGCGTCGAGGCGCGCGGCCTCGCTCTCGCAGACGTTGTGCACGGTCGTCGACGCGTCCTGCACGTGGCGCGTCGCACCGAAGCGCTTCAGCGCGCTGCCCAAGATGCGCGGCACGACGGCGTCGCGCCATTTCGGCGGCAGCTGCTGAAGCCTGCGCAGGTACTCGCGGCAGTCCTCGGGCACGATGACGATGCCGGGCGGAAGATTCATGAGGTCCGATTCGAGGAGCTTGCGCTGCCCGCGGAGCTCGACGAATCGGATCGCGGAGAGGACGAACGCCCAGATGGCGATGATGATGGTCGCCTCCTGCTCCTCGCCCGCGATGATGACGTAGAGCGACCGCTCCGGCTTGTAGCCCGGGTTCTCGCGGACGAGCTCCATCTGCTTCTCGGTCCACGCGGCCGCGCCGGGTCGCACGACGATCGTGTAGAGCGTCTGGATGACGAGCGTCAGCACGACGAGGATCAGCAGCTTCGTCGCTCGGTCCTTGAGATAGCTTTGGTAGACACCCATTGGCTTAATGCTCCGAATCGACTTCGCGCGCGCCCCGCTCGCTGGGAGGCTCCTCGGTTAGGCGACGAACCCGAAGTTTTGTTCCACTTCCGCCCTTTCCTCGAAAAAGTGTCCTCTGCCGAGGGGCGGCGGCGCAAGAGCGGGGCGCCGCGAGCAGCGAGGATTCGATCGTGAGTGGCGATACCCGTGCGTTTTGGTTCGACCGTGCGCGGCCCGAAAAATGGGGTCAGACCCCATTTTCTTTGTCGAGCTGCGTCCCGACGGTGCAGGTCTCGGATGCAAATCATGATGCAAGTGCCCGAGCGCAGGCACAAAACGGGCGCGGTATTTCCCGATATGCAATAATGCGCGCCGATGCCGCCCCCTCGGAGTGCAGATTGACCCATGTCCATGCGCCAACTCGACATGGCCTCGGCAGCCGCCGACGCGGACCGCGCGCGATGGGACAGAGTCATCGATCGAGCCGTTGCCTGGCTCGACCGAGAGCAGACGCCCGAAGGCTTCTGGGTCGGCATGCTCGAGTCGAGCTACTCGATGGAAGCCGAGTGGCTGCTCGCGATGCATCTGCTCGGCTACGAGCATCCCCGCAAGCACGCTCTCGTCGCGACGCTGCTTGACGCCCAGCGCCCGGACGGCGCGTGGGAAAGCTACTACGGCGCCCCGCAGGGCGACATCAACAGCACCGTCGAATGCTACGCGGCGCTTCGCTCGGTCGGCATGGCCGCCGACGCCGAGCCGCTCGTCCGCGCGCGCGACTGGATCCTTGCGCACGGCGGCCTCGCGAAGATCCGCGTCTTCACGCGCTATTGGCTCGCGCTGCTCGGCGAATGGCCCTGGGATCGGACGCCGAACCTGCCGCCCGAGGTCATTGCGAACCCGAAGTGGTTTCCGTTCAACATCTACAACTTCGCGAGCTGGGCGCGCGCGACGCTGCTGCCGCTCGCGATCCTCTCGGCGCGGCAGCTCGTACGCCCGTTGCCGCCCGACCGCCGGCTCGACGAGCTGTTCCCGGGCGGACGCGAGCGCATGGACTACCGCCTGCCGCACGACGTCCCGCTCTTCTCGCTGAAGCGTCTTTTTCTCGCGACCGACCGGCTGCTCCATCTCTATCAGCGCATCGGGCTCACGCCCGGGCGCAGGCTCGCGGTCACGGCCTGCCTCGAGTGGATCATCCGCCATCAGGACGCCGACGGCGCCTGGGGCGGCATCCAGCCGCCGTGGATCTACAGCCTCATCGCGCTGCACGCGGAGGGCTATCCGCTCACGCATCCCGTGCTCGCGAAGGGTCTCGCCGCGCTCGACTCGCACTGGTCCTACGAGCGCAACGGCACCTTGCACATCCAGGCCAGCGAATCGCCGGTCTGGGACACGATGCTCGCGCTGCTCGCGATGCAGGATTGCGGCCGCGAGGTCACGCCCCGCATGCGGCGCTCGATCGACTGGCTCCTGACGCAAGAAGTGCGCTACCGCGGCGATTGGACGCACAAGGTGCCGAAGGCCGAGCCGAGCGGCTGGGCCTTCGAGCGCGCGAACCTGCACTATCCCGACATCGACGACACGGCCGTCGCGCTGATCGTGCTCGCGCGGCTTCCCGAGCCGCTGCGGCGCGAGCCGCGCATCGCGGCCGCGATCGAGCGCGCCGCAGGCTGGATGCTCGCGATGCAGTCGAGCAACGGCGGCTGGGCCGCGTTCGACAAGGACAACGACAAGCTCATCATCACGAAGATCCCGTTCTGCGATTTCGGCGAGGCGCTCGATCCTCCGTCGGCCGACGTTACGGCTCATGTGCTCGAAGCCCTCGCGCGCCTCGGCTACGACCGCAGTCATCCGGCCGTCGAGAAAGGCTATCGATTCCTGCGCGCCGAGCAGGAGGCGGACGGCAGCTGGTTCGGCCGCTGGGGCGTGAATCACGTCTACGGCACGGCCGCCGTCCTGCCCGCGCTCGAGGCGCTCGGCGAGGACATGTCGCAGCCGTACGTGCGGCGTGCCGCTGACTGGGTGGCGGCCCATCAAAACGCGGACGGCGGGTGGGGCGAGAGCTGCGCCTCGTACATGGACGACACGCTGCGCGGCCGCGGCCCGAGCACGGCGTCGCAGACCGCCTGGGCCCTGCTCGCGCTGATCTCGGCGCGCGACCCGCGCCACGACGACGCGATCCGCCGCGGGCTTCGATTCCTCGCGGCGGCGCAGCGCGAGGACGGCACGTGGGACGAGCCCTACTACACGGGCACGGGCTTCCCGGGCTACGGCTTCGGCGCGCGACTCGACTTCCGGGACGCGTCGACGCGGCGGCGCATCGCGCAGGGCACCGAGCTCCAGCGCGGCTTCATGATCAACTACAACCTCTATCGCCATTACTTCCCGCTCATGGCTCTCGGGCGCGCGCGCCGCTATTTCGCCGATTGATTCGAAGCGCGCTGCGCTCTAGCTCGTTCCGCCTCGCTTCTGCGTACGGCGCCGAGCGGGGGCTGCCGCGCTCGCCCGGCGCGAAGCCTGGCAAACTAGCGCGATATGTGCGGCCGATACCTGACGCCCGAAGAGAGCGCGTTCGAGCGCTACTGGAACCTCAAGGCGCCCGCCGGCTACCGGCGCTCCTACAACGTCGCGCCGAGCCAGCAAGCGCCCGTCATCCTGCGCAAGCGCGACGGGGAACGTGCTGCGGAGCTCTTCGCTTGGGGCTTCCGGCCGCCGTGGGCGCAGCGCACTTGGATCAACGCGCGCTCCGAGACCGTCTTCACGGCGAAGGCCTTCGCGTCGGCCGCGGAGCAGCGGCGCTGTCTCGTGCCCGCGCTCGGCTGGTACGAATGGAAAGGCGAGAAGGCGCCGAAGCAGCCGTTCCTGCATCACCGAGGAGAGCTCGAGCCGATCGCGCTCGCGGGTATCTGGACCGGGACGCGCACGGACGAGGGATGGAAGCGGTCCTTCGCGATCCTCACGCGGCCCGCGATCCGGCCGCTTCTCGCGATTCACGATCGCATGCCGGCCGTGATCGAGCCCGACGACTACGAAGCCTGGCTCGCGGCCGACACCTCGCCGGCGGATGCTTTGAGCCTGCTGCTCGGGGGCGAGCCCGACATCGAGGCCTATCCGATCTCGCCGTACGTGAACAAGCCCGAGCACGACGATGCGGGGTGCATCGAGCCGCTCGTCGGCGGCGAAGCGTCGTAGCGCGGCGGTAATCGTCGCGCGGCGTTATCGGGCATCGACATCGCAACATCAAGATCCGCAAGAGCCGCGCGATGTCGTCGGCGCCTTCGCGCCGCTGCGCTTCGACGGTCCGCGGGCTTGCCCGGGCAGGATCATCGAGTAGCATGAGGCGGCCTCGCATCATCGGAACGCGGCCGGATCAACGCGATCGGGGGATTCATGCTCGGGGGATTCATGGTCAGGGGACTTACGCTCGGCGGATTCACGGGATTGTTGGGACTCACGCGTAGGGCCCTCTTGCGCTCCGCCTCGACGACGGCGCTGCTCGCGGCGAGCGCGGCGCTCGCCCAGGCCCAGGCCCAGGCGCCAGCCCCGACCTCGAGCGGAGCCCGCGCCGAGACCGCCGCGCAGGCCCCGGACGGCAAGAGCGTGTTCGACGGCCAGTGCGCCGCGTGCCACGCGAATCCCACGGACAAGCAGATCCCGAATCCCGAGCAGCTCGCCGCGTACGCCCCCGATGCGATCGTCGCCTCGTTGACCGAAGGCTTCATGAAGATTCAGGGCCAGCGGCTCACGCCGGAAGAGCGCAGAGCCGTCGCGGAGTACCTCACGGGTCGAGCGGTCGCCCAGGCGCCGGCCGAGTTCACGGAGGGCCTTTGCGGCCGCGCGCCGCCGCTTCCGACCTTGCGGCCGGGGCAGCTCTGGAACGGCTGGGGGCCGGACGTCACGAACACGCGCTTCCAGAAGGATACCGGCGGACTGAATGCGGCCGACGTCCCGAATCTCGAGCTCAAGTGGGCCTTCGGCATCCCGGGCGCGACGCAGTCGCGGGCGCAGCCGGCCGTCGTCGGCGGCCGGGTGTTCATGGGGAGCCCGTCGGGCGCGATCTACGCGCTCGACGCGGAGACGGGCTGCACGTACTGGACCTTCAAGGCGCGCGCGGGCGTGCGCACGGCGATCTCGGTCGGCCCCGTCGAGGTCAACGGCCGCATGAGCTACGCGATCTACTTCGCGGACGCCGAGGCGCGCGCCTACGCCGTCGACGCCGCGAGCGGCGCGCTCCTGTGGTCGCGCAAGGTGGACGAGCATCCCGCGGCGCGCGCGACGGGCGCTCCCGTGCTCTACGCGGGCCGCCTCTACGTGCCGGTCTCGGGCGTATCGGAGGAGACGGCGGCGTCGATGCCGGACTACGAATGCTGCACGTTCCGCGGCAGCCTCTCCGCCCTCGACGCGAGCACGGGCGAGGTCGTCTGGAAAACGTACACGGTCGACGAGCCCAAACCGCGCGGCAAGAGCACGAGCGGCAAGCAGCTCTGGGGGCCGGCCGGCGTGCCGATCTGGAGCACGCCGACCGTCGACGCGAAACGCGGCCTCCTCTACGCTGCGACGGGCAACGCGTACGCGGACCCGCCGCCGAAGACGAGCGACGCGGTCATTGCGTTCTCGATCGAAACGGGCGCGATCGAATGGGTCAATCAGCTCGCGCCGGGCGACGTCTGGATTCTCGGCTGCGACCCGCAGTCGCGGGGCGGCAATCCGAGCGCGGCCGAGAACCCGAATTGCCCCGACGATGTCGGTCCCGACTTCGACTTCTCCGCGTCGCCGGCGCTCGTGACGGCGCCCGACGGGCGCGACCTGCTGGTCGTCACGCAGAAATCGGGCCTCGGCTACGCGCTCGATCCCGAGCAGCGCGGCAAGACCGTCTGGCAGTACCGCTGGGGCAAGGGCGCGCCGATCGGCGGCGTCTGGGGCGTCGCGACGGACGGAGAGCGCGTCTACTTCGGCGTCGCGGATCAGATGACGGCAGCGCCCGGCGGGCTCCACGCCGTCGACCTCGTATCGGGCAAGCGCATCTGGTATCAGCCGCCGCAGCCGCTGCTTTGCAAGGCGGGGCCGGGCTGCAGCGCCGCGCAATCGGCCGCGGTCACCGCGATCCCGGGCGTCGTGTTCTCGGGCTCGGCCGACGGCGGCATGCGCGCCTACGACGCCGCGACGGGGAAGATCGTGTGGACCTACGACACGAACCGCAGCTTCGACACCGTCAACGGCGTCGAAGCGCGCGGCGCGTCGATGGACGGCCCGGGGCCGGTCGTCGCGGGCGGCATGCTCTACGTGACGGCAGGCAACGGCGGATTCGTCGGCCGCCCCGGCAACGTGCTGCTCGCCTTCGCCCCGCGCCGCTGACCACGCGGCGAAAATGGGGTCAGACCCCATTTTTTCGCGCAGCGGTGCGCCCCCCAAAAAATGGGGTCAGACCCCATTTTCGGGCCGGCCGCTAGAAGACCTTGTCGAGCGCCTGCGCGAGGTCGGCGACAAGGTCCTCGACGTGCTCGATGCCGACGGCGAGCCGGACCGTACCGTCGCGGATGCCGGAGCGCGCGAGCTCCTCGGCGCTCAAGTCGCCGCCGAGATAAAGCCTGCACGGCGCGACGAGCGAGTCGGTCGAGCCCAAGCTCGCGGTCGTCGCGAACAGCTCGAGCGCATCGATGAAGGCCCAGGTCCGTGCCTGATCCGCACGCAGATCGAACGTCACGACGCCGCCGAAATCCTGCATCTGCCGCGCCGCGAGGACATGGCCCGGATCGCTCGGCAGCCCCGGGTAGTAGACGCGCTCGACCTCGGGCCGCTCGGCGAGGAACTTCGCGATCGCGAGCGCGTTCTCCGAGTGCTGCCGGTACCGCAGGTAGTAGGTCCGAAGGCCGCGCAGCATGAGATAGGCCGCGCCCGGATCCATCGTCGCGCCGAGGTTCACGGCTTGCGGCTTCAGCGCACGGATCTTGCGCTTCTCGCCGATCACGATGCCGCCCATGACGTCGCCGTGGCCGTTGGCGTATTTCGTCAGGCTATGGACGAAGTAGTCGATGCCGAACGCGCCGTGGTTGTGGAGCCCGGCGAACGTGTTGTCGAGCACGGTCACGACGCCGTGACGCTGCGCGAGCTCGACGATCGCGCCGATGTCGGGGACCTGAAGCATCGGATTCGTCGGCGCCTCGAATACGACGAGCTTGGTTCTCTCGTCCGCGAACGTGCGCTCGATCGCGTCGAGATCGTGGATGCCGAGCATCGCGTGCTCGATACGAAACCGCGGCAGCATCTTGCGGACGGCGACCCGCGTCGGGCGGTACGACTCGACGAAGATTACGATGCGGTCGCCGCTCTCGACGTTGCCGAGCAACGCGAGCCAGATCGCGGCCATGCCGGACGCGACCGCGATTCCGTCGTCGCGATCTTGGAGCTCCGCTGCAAGCAGCTCGAGCTCGCGCGTGGTCGGATTCGAGTCGCGGGTGTAATCGAAGCCTTGCTCCTTGGCCTCGCGCGTCAATGAAGCTTCGATCGAGGGATACGTGAACTTGACGGACCGATGGATAGGCCGAATCAGCGGCCGGTTCCCTTCCGGGATCTCGACCTTCGGCTGATGCGTGACGCGCGTTTCCTTCTTCATGTGCGACAGTTTCAAGCAACCTCGACCGAATCGCCAACCCGAATCGTGCCGAGCTTGCGAGGGATCACGTTCTGCCCGAACAGCACGCCGCGCGCCCCGCGGCGAAACTCGCGCAGCGTTCGGAGCGGCTCGCCGCGCGGATCGGGGATCGCCGTGTCGGGATCGATCGTGGTCAGCACGCAGCGCGCCGAGGCCCACGCGATCTCGAGCTCGACGGCGGCGATGCGCATGCGCTTCCACTCGTCCTCGGCGAACGGCGCGTCCGCCGTTACGACGAGGTTCGGACGAAAGCGGCGCATCGACATGGGCTCGGGCAAGCGCGCGTTGAGCGCCGCGAGCGACGCCTCCGAGATCACGAGCAGAGGCGCCGCGTCCGCGAAGCCGACCTCGTCGTCGAACTGCGCGGCCTCGTTCGGCACCGCCCGGTGTTGGTGCTCGGCGAGAAAGACGACGCGGCACGCGAGGCCGAGGTAGTCGCTGAACCACTCGCCGGCCTCGGGCGAGACGCCGGTCGCCTCGACCTGCGAGCGCCAGATCTTGACGTCGACGGCCGGCCCCTCGGGCCAGCGCCAGGGCAAATGGAGCGGCTCGCGTTCCGGCCCTTCGATGCGGAAGCCGCGCTCGCCCTCGTCGAAGGAGCGCAGCAGCGCGAGGCGTGGATGCCTTCGCTGCGTCAGAAACTCGCCGTTCTCGTCGACTAGCATGTAGCGTCGGTCGCCCTCGAGACCGCGCGGCTCGACGACCGCGCTCGCGCGCTCGATGCGCCCGCACGACTTGATCGGGTAGATGTTGATCTCGACGACGCGCGGCATAAAAAAACTCGGGTCAGAGTCGATTTTTCGGGAAAGGGGGTCGCAAAACCAATGGAGTCAGAGCGGGTTCTTCCTAATTCGCCGTCTTCGCCCCGCCGGCTAGCGGCCAGGTCATTTTCCTAATGCCTGCGGTCGCGAGCCCCGAAAATGGGGTCTGACCCCATTTAGTATCGGAAAATTGGGGTCTGACCCCATTTTTCAAAATCCGTCTGACCTTTCTCCGCGTTTTAAATGCGGGCGAGCGCCTGATCGAGGTCCGCGATGATGTCGTCCGCGTCCTCGAGGCCGACCGAGAGGCGCACGAGGCCATCCGTGATGCCGACGCGCTTGCGCTCGGCCTCCTCGACGTCCGCGTGCGTCATCGTGACCGGATGCGTGATCAGCGTCTCGACGGAGCCCAAGTTCTCGGCGAGCGTGCAGAGCCGCACCGAGTCCATGAGCTTCTTGCCGGCCGAAACGCCGCCCTTGACCTCGAACCAGAGCATCGCTCCGAAGCCGCTCGCCTGGCGCTTCGCGAGCGCGTGCTGCGGGAACGACT
>DASTSM010000414.1:0-23984 GCA_035760685.1 Gammaproteobacteria bacterium
CCCGGCGACCGGCGCTCCCGTGTGCCGCGTCACCCAGCAAATCCTTGCGATGGGCGGCAATCCCAACGACCCGAACGACCCGGTCCTGGCGGCGGCCGTCGCGGCCGCGGCCACGGGGCCGGTGAACCCGACCACGGGCCAGCCTCGGCGCCGCGCCTACTTCGACGCCGACCCGCGCATCGCCGTCGGCTGCGTGCCGCTCAATCCTTTCGGCACTCAAGCGCTGACGGACTCAGCGCACAACTACTCCTTCGGCGCGCTAAACGAGGCTCTCGACTACAAGCAACAGGTCGCGGCTTGGGACACCTCGGGCGACATCTGGAAGGGCATGGGAGCGGGTCCGTTCCAGCTCGCGGCCGGCCTCGAGCTGCGCCGTGAGACCGGACACAACATCGATTCGGAGAACGACCCCAACACGGGTCAGCCCGTGCCGCTCTACACGCACGCCGACTACCTCATCAACTACGGCGAAACGTTCGCGGGTAAGGTCGACGTCAGCGAGGCGTTCGTCGAGCTCAACACGCCGCTGCTCGAAGGCAAGCCCGCCGCCAAGCGGCTCGAGTTCAACTCCGCGGTCCGCGAATCGCGGTACGAGAACACCGGCCTCGAGGGCACGACGGGCGAGAAGCGGACGCACGACTTCACGACCTGGAAGATCAGCGGCCTGTGGGATCCGCTCGATTGGCTGCGGGTGCGAGCGAGCCGGTCCCGCGACATGCGCGCCGCGAACTTCCGCGAGCTCTACTATCAGCAGTTGCTTCGCGCCGGCGGCATCTTCGGCTACTGCGGACCGGCCGGCACCACGCAGGTGGATCCGTGCGACTGGAGTCTCGAGGGCAACGTGGACTTGAAGCCCGAGAAGGCCGACACGACGACCTACGGCTTGGTGTTTACGCCGCAAAAAAAGGCCAACGGCCTTCAGGTCGCCGTGGACTACTTCAACATCGAGATCAACGACGCGATTCAGCAGGCGAACATCCGCCGCGTCCTGGACGGATGCCAGATCAGCCATCTGCAGGAGTTCTGCTCCCTGATCGTGCCGGACAATCCCTCGGACCCCTTTGCGACGTTCGACCCGACGGGTGAAGGCGGGCGCGGCACCGGCGTTCAATCCATCCGCGCGCTCGCGTTCAACGGCAGCGCCTATTCCTACAACGGCATCGACTTCTCCGGCAACTACACGCTCGATCTCGCCAACGAGAACAGCTTGAACTTCCGCTTGCTCGCGACCCACATGCTCGAGCAGAAGTTCCAGCCGGTGCCGGGCCAACCCTTCCGCGACATCGTGGGGCAAACGGGCACGGCGAACTCGTTTCTGGCCGACAATCAGCCGACGGCGGACTGGATCGCGAACTTCACGACGTCGTGGAATCACGGGCCGATCAACGTCACGGGACAGGTCCGCTACGTCTCGGACGGCACCATCAACTACTTCGGCGTGACCCCGGACGATCCGCTCTTCGATCTGGCGGGCACGACGCAATGCCCGACCTGCGCGCTGCTCGTCAAGCAGAGCGACAACCGCGTGCCGAGCTATGCGGTGACCACGCTCTCGGGCTCGTACACGTTCCAAAACGTGGGGCCTACGATGAGCATGCAGGTGTTCGCGACGATCAACAACGTGTTCGACCGGGATCCGCCGTTCGCCGCGGGCGGCACGACTCCGACGAACCCGACCAACCCGGTGTTTTTCGACACGCTCGGCCGCGCCTACCGGGTCGGCTTGCGCGTGAACTTCTGACGATTTGCCGCGCGGCCCTTTCGGCCGCTTCCCAGGCCGCACTCGCGAGGGTGCGGCCTGTTTTTTCCTTTACTTACCCTCGTCCGCACGGCCTATGTAGAATACGAGCCGTCAGCCTAGTCCCGTCGACGTGAGGGCTCGAGCACGGAATCGAACCGCCCCCTCGGCGGCGTCTGCACCTTGGTCGATCGAACCTATGCGTCTCAAGGACACTTCAAACGGCTACGGATGGCTTTCCATCTTCTTGCATTGGTACACGGCGATCGCCGTGATCGCCCTGCTGTTCATCGGGGATACGATCGGCACGCGGATCGGCGCGCAACGCGACGCGACGCTGCACCTGCACACCTCGATCGCGATCACGAGCTACGTCTTTCTTTGGGCCCGCATCGTCCTTCGCTTCAAGGCGGGCCATCCAGGCCCTTTGCCGAAGCAGCGCGGCTTCTTCTTTTTGCTCGGCAAGTACGTTCACTTCGCGCTGATCACGGCGATCGGCGTCATGCTGATCACCGGCCCGCTCATGGTCTGGGCCAGCGGCGAGCCGATCCACGTCTGGGACTGGTTCGTGATCCCGGGCCCGCTGCCGCAGAGCTTCGCATTGCACGACATGCTCCACTCGATCCACGCTTGGTCCGCGGCCACGATCCTCGTGCTGACCGTGCTGCACATCGGCGGCGTCTACAAGCACGCCGCCTTTAACCAGGACGGCACGTTCGGCAAGATGCTCGCCCCGCCCCCGAACGAGAGCCCGGCCCCGCCGCCGTCCCCCCCGCAAGCGGCCACGGAAAGCTGAGGACGCAGAGCGGCCGGCTCTCGCCGCGCTCGAGGGAAGCCGAATGATCGCGACGGTCTCGATATGGGCGCTCGCCATCGTGCTCAGCATCGCCGGGTTGCTCGGCCTCGTGCTCCCTGCGCTGCCCGGGCCGGCCCTGCTCTTCGCGGGTCTCCTCGCGGCCGCGTGGGCGGAGCACTTCGCCTACGTCGGCACGATCACGCTCGTCGTGCTCGCCGTGCTCGCGATTCTCGCCCACGTGCTCGACTTCGTGGCGGGATCGATCGGGGCGAAGCGTTACGGCGCATCGGGCCGCGCGGTCTTCGGCGCCGCGATCGGCGCGATCGTCGGCATGTTCTTCGGAGTCTTCGGCTTGCTGCTCGGGCCCTTCATCGGCGCAATGCTCGGCGAGCTTTCGGCGCGAAGCGATCTCGCGTCCGCGAGCCGGGCGGGGATCGGAGCGACGATCGGCATGATCGTCGGCACGGCCGCGAAACTCGCGCTCGGCATCACGATGGTCGGGCTCTATCTGTTCGTACGGCTCGTGGTCGACGCCTCGAGCTGAACGCTCGGGCCGAGATCGAGAGCACGTGGGGGCGAGCCGATCACGGGCATTTCAGCGGCGGCCGCCCGTACTTCCTGCGCAGCCAATTCAGGGCAGGCAGGACCCTCGGGCGCCGAATGAGCCAGCGCTCGAACTCGAACTTCCCCGGATAGTTCATGATCATGAGGCCGGCGATCAGCGTGAGCAGCCCCTGCCCCGGGAGAAACAGCAGCGCGACGCCGGCCGCGAGCAGGAGCGCGCCGATGACGTTCTTCGCGCCCGTGAGCGCGAGGCGCGCGAGCGGATGCCGCGCACGCAAGGAGACCGCGTGCCGATGCTCGTAGAGGAAGTAGTCCTCCGGCACGCGGATGATCAGCGCCGGCACGAGCACGATGCCGATCAGCATCGTGAGCACGGACGCGGCGACGAGCAGACCGGCGTGC
Organism: Gammaproteobacteria bacterium; assembly: GCA_035760685.1. Classification (GTDB taxonomy): domain Bacteria; phylum Pseudomonadota; class Gammaproteobacteria; order Steroidobacterales; family Rariloculaceae; genus ZC4RG20. The sequence goes on from DASTSM010000414.1 coordinate 3,501, forward strand.
GCCTCGACGGCTTGGAGGAAATTCGGGATCAAGCGGTCGTCAGCTCAAACGCCCGCGCGTCGCTCGCGCGGCCTTGCGCGGCGCACGGCGGTCATGCGGCCGCCGGGAGCGGCTTCTCGGAGCGGCGTCCGCGGCGGGATCCTGCTTGAAGAACGCGCGCAGCTGGCCGTACACCGCCGGATACCTTCGCGCGAACTCGGCCGGAACGTCGAAGAACACTTCCGTGCAGACCGCAAAGAACTCGCCGGGGTCCTCGGCGGCGTACGGATCGATCCACGGCTCGCGGCCGCGGTCCATCTCGCCGAGCAACTCGTCGTAGGCGGAGCGAAAAGACCGGGTCCATTCTTCGCGGCGCATGCCTTCGTGAAGCGGAGGCAGCCCGTTCACCGCGCCCGTCAGGAGGTCGAGCTTGTGGGCGATCTCGTGGGCCACGACGTTGTACCCTTCCCCTCGCCCGCTCGCCTCGACTTCGTCCCACGCGAGAACCACGGGCCCCTGATCCCACGCTTCGCCGGAAAGCACGTCGTCGCCGACGTGAACGACGCCGTCCTCGTCCACTTCCTCGCGGCCGCGAACGATGAACTCCGTGGGATGCACGACGACGGAGCGGAACTCGTCGAGGCTCTCGAGCCCGAGCTCGAGGATCGGCTCGCAAGCGAGCGCGGCAAGACGAACGCGCATGGCGTCGTCTAGGTCCAATCCCCCGGCGGCGTCCAAACGCTTCGCGTGCAGGAACAGCGCCGTCATTTCGCGAAGCCGGGCCTCGCGCTCGGCGCCGAGACGGGCGCGCAGCACGAGCCCCTCCGTCGCCGCATGCCACAGTTCGTCGGACGCTCCGTAACGGGCGAGGATGCGAGCGCGGCGCCAGCTTCTTAGTCTTGAGAGCACGCGCTCATGATATGAGAAACGCCGAAACCGTAACATCGGCGCGCGGGCGTGCGCTCGGACGGTCTTGCGGCGGGCGTGCCCTCGGTGACGGTCTTGAATGACCGCCTCCGCCCGGTTTCCCCGGACGGAGGCGAACCCCAGTCGGTCGCCAGGCCGCAACCGTGAAAACGACGGGGCAGGAGCGCGCTTATCCGTCCGCGGCCCTGCCCTTCACCAGCTCCTTACATTCGATCCCGCGGAGGCCTCGGCTGGTCCGTCACGGGCCGGTCCGTCCGAAGCGAGGGATCCGCGCCGAGCGGCCGATTCGCGGCGGCATCCGTCGCCGTCGTGCGAGTCGTCATCAGAGTTCTGGGCAACGAGGCGCTCCAGCTCGCGAAGATCAACAGCAGCACGCCGACGCCGATGTCGTTCCACGTAGCGGCGAGCGACGCGTAGTCGAGCACGAACGGCGCGATGATGAGCCAGATGCCGATGACGGCATTCGTCCAGCCGAGCGGCTTCGTCGATGCGGTCGGTCTCGAGACGCGCGTGCTCGCGAGAATCAGCACGAGCATTCCGACGAGTATGTTGTTCCAGAATCCCGCGCTCGTCGCGGCGAAGATGAACGCCGAGATGACGAGCCAAACGCCGAGAATTACGTTGAGGCCGCTGGCGGTTCGGATCTGGCTGCCGCCCGGCATCGTGTCGGCGGTGATCGCATTTGCCATGATTTCCACCTCCTTGATCGCGCAACTTTACCGGGGAGGTGCAACATGCATGCCCGATTCTGCGCGCTGCCGCCGCAGCGCCGCAGCATTGCAAACATCAAAACCGAACGAACGAGTGCGGGCGAAGGCTGCGGCGCTACCTCGCCGCGCGGCGGCGGGCTCCGTCGCTCGGCGGCGCGGCCTTCGACAGCAGCTTTTGCAGCGAAGCCTTGGGGCCCAGGAGGTCGGCGAGCGAGTAGCGGTCGAGCACGTCGAGAAACGACTGCAGCGCGTCGCGCAGCACGCCCTTGAGCACGCAGACGGGGGCGATCGTGCACATCTCCGGGTTGTCCCTGTCGAAACACGGGACGATGGTGAAGCCGCCTTCGGCCTCCCGCACGACTCGGCCGAGATTGATCTCTTCGGCGGGGACGGCGAGACGGAGGCCGCCGCCTTTGCCGCGCAGCGTGTCGAGGTAGCCGGTTCGGCCGAGCGCGTGCACGACCTTCATGAGGTGGTTGCGCGAGATGCCGTACTGATCGGCGATCTCCCCGATCGTGACGCCGCGCTCGCCGCTCAGGCCGACGGAGATCAGCACGCGTAGGGTGTAGTCCGTGAACCTTGTAAGCTGCATGGGCGTCGAGTAGGATAAGATGTATCTAATTTACTTCTTTAATGCGCGCTCGGCAAACGAGCCCCGACGTCGGGTTCGACGCCCGCGACGCAGGCCGCGAACGGAGGCATCGGAATCCATGGTCGAATGGCGCAGGACGAATGCACCGGGTCTCGACGCGCGGAGTCGCGCGGCCGGCTGCCGACCCTCGGCGCCGCCGCCCGCGCTCGCGGCGGGCACGCGTGCCGCCGCGCTCGCGAGCGTCCTGCTGATCGCGGCCTGCAGCGGTTCCGAATCGCCTCCGGCGCCGCAAGCGCCGACGCAATCGGCGCTCGAGGTCGGCCAGCCCGAGGGATGGAATCAGGACCTCGCCCTGAAGGAGGTTCAGGATCTGAATCCGGATCCGAACGTCCTCGAGTTCAATCTCGAAGCCAAGATCACGGAGCTCGAGATCCTCAAAGGCCACAAGACGCCGGTATGGACTTACAACGGCAGCCTCCCCGGGCCTCTGATTCGCGCCAAGATCGGGGACAAGATCATCGTTCATTTCAAGAACTCGCTGCCCGAGGCCACGACGATCCATTGGCACGGCATGCGCCTGCCGAACAACATGGACGGCGCGCCCGGCGTCACGCAGGAGCCCGTCGCCTCCGGCGGCTCGTTCACGTACGAATTCACGGCGCGCGACGCCGGCACGTACTGGTACCACCCTCATGTCGACTCCTCGGCCCAAGTCGGCCGAGGGCTTTACGGTCCGATCCTCGTCGAGGACCCGAACGATCCGAAGGTCTTCGGCGACGACCTCGTGCTCGTTCTCTCGGACATGAGCCTCGACGAGAACGGCCAGCTTCTGCCGCAAGACACCGGCGGCGCCTTCAGCGATCTGTTCGGCCGCGAAGGATCGGTGCTGCTCGTGAACGGCAAGGTCGTGCCGCATCTCAAGGTGCGCGCCGGCAAACAGCAGCGCTGGCGCGTCATCAACGCCGCTCGGGCCCGCTACTACACCCTGCAGCTTCCGAACCATACGTTCGTGAAGCTCGGGGGCGACAACGGTCTTGCCGAGCGCTCGGAAACCGTGAACCGCGTCCTCGTCACGCCGGGAGAGCGCGCGGACTTCGTGTTCACGCCTTCGGATGCGCCGGGCACCGCGAGCATCATGAAATGGATACCGACGGATCGGGGCTTCGGCAGCCTCTACAATCGGCCGCGTCAGGACATGCTCGAGATCGATACCGTCGACGCCGCGCCCGTCCGTCCGGAGGCCATCCCCGAGCATTTGCGCGACATCGAGCCCATTGACGTCGCCGACGCGGTCGAGCGCACGATCGAGCTGACCATCGAGAAAGAGCCCACCGACGCGAACCGTCAAGTCGTCATGGGCATCAACCACATCCCGTCCTGGAAGGCGAAACCCATCGAGACGCATCTCGGGGAGACGGATATCTGGCGCGTCGTCAACAACACGGCGTTCGCCCACCCGTTCCACTTGCACGGCTATTTCTTTCAGGTGCTCGACGAAGCGCGCATACCGGAGTGGAAAGACACCGTGAACGTGCCGGCCAACTCGGAGCTTCGGCTCGCCGTGACATTCGACGAGCGGCCCGGCATGTGGATGTATCACTGCCACATCCTCGATCATGCCGACAGCGGAATGATGGGCGAGCTGCACGTGGCCGGCCCCGGCGAGCCGCCGATCCTGCACTCGGGCGGGCATATGCACGACGCGGGCGGCTCGCACGATGCGGGTACCCACGCGGCGCCCAACGATTCGGCCGCGGAGACGGCGACCGTCACTCAGTGAGGCGGCGCGCTCCGCGCTCTAGTGAGCTCCGGCTCGGCGGCGGCAGCGGAGTCGAATCCGTAGAGCGCTCGGAGCTGAGCGAGGTCTCCGCTCGAGAGACCGCTGACCTTCGCGATGTCGTCCCGGGACTGCAAGCGGACGCGATAGCGCTCGAAGAACTTCGGGATGTCCCCGCCGAAGCCGAAAAAGTACATGACGTCGCGATAGTCGGCCGTGTGCTCGAGCCCGAGCGCGTGACCGATCTCGTGCAGGCACGTGAGATACACGACGGTATCGCGAAATAGACGATCGGCGTGCGCTCGCGCCGCGATGTCCTTGCCGAGGGCATCCGTGTCCGGACGGATGTAGACGGCGGCGCCGCGCCGCCCGGCGACGATGAGCGGCCGGGTCTCCCCGTATTCGCCGCCGCCGGCCGGCACCCAGTAGATGCGCAACAACGCGTTCTGCTCGGGCCCGGCCTCGAAATGCAGGACGCCGCCCGCGCTGCGCTCCCAGGCCGCGAGCGCCCAGAGAGCGAGATCGCGGTCCTCGTCTTGGAAGCGCGAGTCCGGCTCGCCGCGGGCAATGAAATACGTGACCGATCCGCCCTCGCCCCGGAGCGCGTCCTGCGCGGCCGCCGGCCGCGCAAGGAGAAGCGCCGCGGCGATCAGCGAGACGGCCGCGAGCGCGCGAATTCGCATCCGCATGATCGTTCCTCTGCGAGCAAAGTGCCCATCACTATGCGCTCGCCCGGCGCCGTAGGGAACGCCTCGGCAGGTCCCGTGCGTCTGCAAACGAACCTGCCGTCGCGCATGGAAACGAGGCTCTCGGCGCACGAGCCGAGCCGGGGTCAGTCGGAGTCCGGAGGCTCGGTCATTCGCCGGATCGCCCACTCGAGCACGGCGCGGACGCGCGGCGCCAGCAAGGCTCGAGCCGTGTCGGCGTCGACCCACCGAAACTCGTGATGCTCGGGCCGGCCGAGCTCGGCGCTCGGGCGCAACGCGACGCGCTCTTCGCTCGTGGACGCGAGGTAGTAGCGAGCGACCTTGTTCCCGGCGTACGGCGGCGTTTCGACGTAGACCGGTCCCCAGGGGAAGAGGACGTCCTCGATCCCGGTCTCCTCGGCCGTCTCGCGGAGCGCGGCCTCGAGCGGCTCTTCCCCGGCCGCGACGAGGCCTTTGGGGAAGTCCCAATTCCGGTAGGCGCGCAGCACGAGAAACCGGGGGCCGTCCGGAGTCTCCCGGACGAGGATCGTGCCGGCCGAAAGGCGCGTCGGCTTTGCCATGTCATGAGTATAGGTCCGCCCGAGCGCGCGTCCCCGGGCAGAGCGTTCTGCGCAGGACGCGCCCCTCCGGAACGCGCCTTCGGCATCAATGATGCAAGCGAACTCAGGAGGCGTCCCCGATTTGGCGCCCGTGGAGCCGTGCAACGGAGCACAACGAACCGTCGGATGATCCATGGTGTTGCGCAGCAAGCGCGTTCGCTTCTTTCGGTTTTGCGGCTCGCTGGGTCTTTTCGGCTGCGCGGCGGCGATCGGAACGGACGCCGCGGGTGTCATCGTGAGCCCCGCGTACGGTTTCATCCACGATACGATCAGCGCGCTCGCGGCCGAATCCTACGCATGAAGACCGAAGACGCGAGCCTCGAGCGATATCGGCAAAAGCGGGACTTCGCGCGCACGCCCGAGCCGCGCGGAGAGGCGCGGCCGAGGACGGCCGCGGGTTTGCAGTTCGTCGTGCAGAAGCACGCCGCGCGCCGGCTGCACTACGACTTTCGACTCGAGCTCGACGGCGTGCTCAAGAGCTGGGCCATCCCGAAGGGGCCGAGCCTCGACCCGCGCGAGCGCCGCCTCGCCGTGCAGACGGAAGACCATCCCCTCGAATACGCCGCCTTCGAAGGGGTGATTCCGAAGGGCGAGTACGGCGGCGGCACCGTGCTCGTGTGGGACCGCGGCGTTTGGGAGCCGGAGGGCGATCCTGAGCGAGACCTCGTCAAAGGGAAGCTCGACTTCGCGCTGCACGGCGACAAGCTGCGCGGGCGCTGGACGCTCGTGCGCCTCGCCAAGCGCGCCGGCGAGCGCGGCGGCAAGGACAACTGGCTGCTCATCAAGCGCCGCGACCGCGAAGCGGGCGCGGGCGAATCCGCAGAGATCGTCGCCGTGCGGCCCGAGAGCGTGCTCACGGGGCGCGGCATCGCGGCGGTCGCTTCCGAGGCCGATCGCGTCTGGCACTCGGACGGCGGCGAAGAGCGCACGGGCCGGAGCGGCGAGGCTGCCGCCTCGGAGCGGACGGCTCCGGGCCGGCCCGAGTCCGTCCCGGGAGCCCGCAGAGGGGCGCTGCCCCGGCGCCCGGCACCGCAGCTTCCGGTGCGCTCTCGGCGCGTGCCGCAGGGCGCGGGCTGGCTCCACGAGCCGGAGCTCGCGGGCACGCGGCTCTTCTGCCGCATCGATCGAGGCAAGGCGGCGCTCCAGGGAACGGAAGTCGAGGACGAACGCGTTTACGCAGCCATTCTCGCGGCGGCGGCGGACCTGCCGTGCCGGCGCGCGCTGCTCGACGGCGTCGCCGCCGTTTTCGACGCGCGCGGCGTCAGCGTCCCGATCCCTCGCGGCGAGGAGCGCGGCGGCCGCGAGACCCGCGCTCCCGACGACCTCGTCTACGTCGCGTTCGACCTGCTGCATCTCGACGGCTGGGACTTGCGCGAGTCCCCGTTGCGCGCCCGCAAGGAGCTTCTCCGGCTCGTGCTGGCCGGAGCGGCGGGGCCCATCCGCTATGGCGATCACGTCGAGGGCCACGGCGACGACTTTCATGCCGAAGCGTGCCGGCTCGGGCTCAAAGGCGTCGTATCGAAGGCCGCGGACGCACCCTATCGACCTGGTGTCGGATCCGATTGGCGCGCGACGGCGTGCCGGACGAACAGCCCTAGTCGACGAACGCGGGCGCCTTCGGCAGCTTCTCGAACGTCGCGAGGTCGTGCTCGATCCAAAGCGTCGCGTCGTGCTCCTTGAGATAGGCTTCGATCATCGCTCGCGACGCCTTGGACGCCTCGGGATCGGCCTCGAACGTCGGGATGCGGCCCGTGGCGCGCTCCTCGGGATAGTGGTAAAGGTCGCCCGCGAGCACGACGGTCCCCGCGTGCGCGAGCTTCACCGCGACGACTTGATGTCCGGGCGTGTGGCCCGGCGCCGGCATCACGACGACGGTGCCGTCGCCGAAAACGTCGAACGACTCGTTGTCGAGGATCTTGGTTTTGGCGTTCTCGAGCGCGGCGAATTGCGCAGGCTCGATGATGCCGTCGGGATCGTCCGAGAACATGTAGTCGCGCTCGGCCTTCTGCACGATCCACGTCGCCCCCGCGAAATCGTTGGCGTTGCCCGTATGGTCCGAGTGGTAGTGCGACAGCGCGAAGTACGTGATGTCGGAGGGCTTGTAGCCGATCGCGGCAAGCTGCGGCCTCAGGGGCTTCGTCGCGCTCATGAATCCGTCTTTCGCCGGGCCTCCGCCGGCGGGGAACGCCGCGTCCGGTATCCCGCCCGAATCGAACATCAGCGTTCCCTTCGGATGCACGATGAGGTAGGACGCGAGCACGAGATCGGTGCGCGCGAGCTCCTCCGGCTTGAAGTTGAACAGCGCGGGAGCGAGGCCTTTGATCGTGCCGTTGTCGAAGACGTAGATGCGCACGCTTGCCGGCACGGGCCGCGTGTCTTGCGCGAAAGCGGGGCCGTAAGGCAGGGTCGCCGGCGCGGCGAACGCGAAGAGCGCGATTCTCGCCGCCAGCGATAGACCCCTTCCCGCGAGTCCCCGAAACATCGTCGTCCGCATGTCCCCTCCCCCTTGGCCCTTCGGTCGGCGCGACAGTGTAACTCCGCGGACCTATGCGGGACGCGGCCCGCGGCCCGCTTGAACTCGCCGCCCCTTCCCGACACGATGCCCGCTTCGTGCCCCTCGGAGTCCTTGCGATGATGGAGATCGCGCGCGGCGGCGAGCAGCGGTGGATCGGCCCCGACGAGCGTCTCACCGCCGATGGAACGGTCGTGAGCTTCCCGCTTCCTCGGCCGAATAGCGGGCCGACGACGATCGCGCTCGCGCCGGACGGCACGGTGTGGTTCACGCTGGCAACGGCGAACGCGATCGGACGAATGGACCCCGACGGCGGCGGGCTCGTCGAATTTTCGCTGCCGCATCCGAACAGCTCGCCCCGGGTCATCGCGCTCGGGGCGGACGGCAACCTGTGGTTCTCCGAGCACGCGGGCAACCGGATCGGACGCATCGCCCCCGAGGGACGCGTCGACGAATTCGAAATACCGACGCCGAGCAGCCAGCCGCGCGCGATCGCCCTCGGCGCGGACGGAAACATTTGGTTCGGCGAGTTTGCGGGCGGCAAGATCGGGCGCATCACGCCCGCCGGAGAGATCACCGAATTCGCGATTCCTACCGAGAACAGCGGGCCCCGAGCGCTCGCGGCCGGGCCCGACGGCAACATCTGGTTCTCCGAGTACAAGGCGAGCCGAATCGGGCGCGTGACGCCCGACGGCCGCGTGACCGAATTCGAGCTCCCGCGCCGGAACGCGGGGCCCGGAGACGTCACGGCCGGGGCCGACGGCAACTTGTGGCTCGTCGAGCTGTTTGGCGCCATGGACGGGCTCGAGCCCGACGGCAATCGCGTCGCGCGCGTGACGCCCGACGGCGACGTCACGGAGCTAGAGATCGAAGCCGGAGGCCCCTCTCCGATCAACATCGCGGTCGGCCCCGACCGCAACCTCTGGTTCACGAAGGGCGGCAGCCTCTACCGCGTGACGCGCGACGGAGGCATGACGGCCTACCCCGTGCCCGGCGGCGCACGCACCGTCGGCTTGAGCGCGGGCAGCGATCGCGCGCCGCCGGCCCGCCTCTGCAACCGGCTCTGGTTCGCCGACGGCGCCGGCAACCGGATCGGATATCTGCGCTTCGTCCCCGAACGGTGACGATGCGGACGCCCCGATCCCGCTCGCCTCTCTAGTGCGGCCGCTCCGCGCCGCCGCCGCCGGCCGCCGCTCTAGTGCGGCCGCTCCACGCCGCCGCCGCCGGCCGCCGCGCTCTCGCTCGCGACTCGAGGCCGGCATATCGCGGCCAGTGTTTCCCCGACGGCAGCCGCGAGGTCCGACTCGCCGGCGGCGCGGGCCGAATCGGCAAGCGACAGCATCCCGACGAGCCTGTCTTCGGCGTCGACCACGGGCAGGCGCCGCACCTGTCCATCGCGCATGGCGGCCACCGCATTCGACAACGGCTCGTCGGCACGGCAAGTCCGCACGGAGGCGCGTCCGGAGGCGGGCATGGCGTTGCCGACTCGAATGTCGTGCAGCGGCCGCCTCGTGAACAGCGCGGCCATGCAGACGTCGCGATCCGTGATGATGCCTTCGAGCCGGTCGCCGCCCGGACCGCCGCAGACGGGAAGGCAGCCGCAATCGCGCTCCCAGAGGATTCGCGCGGCGTCCGCGAGCGTCTGCTCCGCGGTGCAGACGTAAACCGTCCGCGACATGACGCTCTCGACCGGCGACATTTCGCGGTCGTCGGGCCGGCTCGGCGGCCAGCCGTCGAACGCGACTTCCTCGACGATGCCTTCGTCCGCCCGCACGACGTACTCCAAACGTCCTTGTACGCGCGCCGCGAACACGTTGACGATCTGCAGATCGGGAATGATTTCGATCTCGTCTTCTGCGAGGGTCTCGTGCCGGTACCGGCACAAGATCTCGACTATGCGTGCCTGGTCCACTTCGTCTCGCTCCTCTTCTTGGGTTAGCGCGGAGAGCAAGACACGTGCCAAGAGGGCGGAATCGGCCCGGCGCGGAACGCGCCCGCGTTCACCGCCCACCGCCCACGCCCGGTACGAAGTGAGCTTTATGTTGCAAAGTACTTGACGGCAGCCAGGAATCGATTACGTTAATGTCCATGGCCGGCACGCCTCAACCCGGCGCACGAGCGCCCGATCCGACTCCGATCCACTCGGGCGCGGCCGAGCATCTGCGCTATATTCGAAGCACGATCGAGGCGGCGCACACCTTCACGACGATCCCGGGCCGAGGCTGCTTGGCGATGGGCGTCGCCGCCCTCCTCGCGGCCGCCCTCGAGTCGATCCCGCCGCTTCGGGCGTACTGGCTGCCGATCTGGCTCATGACGGCCGTCGTCGCCGGCACGATCGCATTGTTCTTCATGGAAGCGAAGGCGCGGGCGCAGGGCCTGAGCCTCCGGCGCAGCGTCGCCTATCGGTTCTTCCTGACGATCGCGCCCGCCTTCGTCGCGGGCGGCATCCTGACCGTCGCGCTGCTTCCGCTCGTCGGCCGCAGCGTGATCGCGGGCGTCTGGCTGCTGCTTTACGGCGTCGGGCTCGCCGCTTGCGGCGTGTTCTCGATCCCCGTCGTTCTGATCGCGGGCTTCGGCTTCATGGGGCTCGGCACCGTGACGTTCGTGGCGCCGGACGCGTGGGCGCCGATGATGCTGGCCCTCGGATTCGGCGCGGCGCACATCGCACTCGGCATCATCATCATGAGGGATTACGGTGGCTAAGGAGGTTGCCAAGCGCGAGCAAGGTCTCGCGGAATCGACGCCCAAGAAGCAGCGGTTGAGCGCCGTCGCGGGCTACTTCTCGGACCGCGAATCCGGCGAGACCGATCGCCTGATATACGAGCGCATCCGCCTCGGCATCATGAGCGCCTTGAGCGTGACTCCGAGCATGAGCTTCGCGGAGCTCAAGGAGCTGCTGAAAACGAGCGACGGCAACTTGAGCACGCATGCGCGCAAGCTCGAGGACGCGGGCTACATCGCATGCAAGAAGAAGTTCGCGGAGCGCGTCCCGAAGACGGAGTACAGCCTCACGGCGAAGGGCAAGCGAATGTTCGCTCGGCACCTCGAGCACATGGAGGCGCTGATTCAGGCGGCACGGGGGAAATAGCGCTCTTTTTTTGATCCGTACGCTTTGCGTAGCAAAGTACTTGTCGAAGGACACATACATGCACGTCGCAATCATCATGGACGGCAACGGTCGCTGGGCGGCACGACGCGGCTTGCGGCGCTCCGCAGGGCACCAAGCCGGCGCGAAGGCGGTCCGCCGCATCGTGGAGGCCGCGACGCGCGGCCCCGTCGACGTCCTGACCTTGTACGCGTTCTCGTCGGACAACTGGTCGAGGCCTCCGCACGAGGTCGCGACGCTCATGCGCCTGCTCAAACGCTACCTGCAGAGCGAGGTCGCGCGCTGCGTCGAGAACGGCGTGCGGCTCAACGTGATCGGGCGGCGGGACCGCTTGAGCCCCGACCTCGTCCGCATCATCGAGAGAAGCGAGAGCGTGACGGCGCACTGCGACAAGCTGATATTGCAGATCGCGGTCGACTACTCTTCGCGCGATTCGATCGTGCGCGCCGCCGGCGCGTGCGGCGGCGCCGCCCGGGACAGGGAGCGCTTCGCTGCGGCCGTCGCGGCGGCGATGCACTCGAAGGCCGGAGCGTCGTGCGTGGACTTGCTGATCCGCACGGGCGGCGAGCGCCGGCTCAGCGACTTTCTGCTCTGGGAATGCGCGTACGCCGAGCTCGTCTTCGTCGACGAGTATTGGCCGGATTTCGACGAACGCGCCTTCGAAGCCGCGCTCGCCGAGTTCTATCGGCGCGAGCGCCGTTTCGGCGGGCTGCCCGGACCCGCGTCGAAGCGCGCCGGAGACGCCCGATGAGCGCCGCCGCTTCGCCGATGCGTCGACGGCGGCCGTGGCTTCCCGCGGCCATGATGAAGGCGCCGGCCCTCGATCCCGACGCCGCGCCCGGGCCGATGCGCCGGCGCTACGCCTTGCTCATCAATCCGTTCTACCGCAAGGATCCGCACGCGAGCTTCGGCAAGCACGTCCTCACGCCGACGCTCGCGCTGACGGCCCTGGCCGGCGCGACGCCCCCTCACTGGGAGCTGCGCTACTGGGACGAGAACCTGCTTCAGGGCCCGCCTCCGCTCGACCCTTTCCCGGAGGTCGTCGGCATCACCGTTCACCTTACGTTCGCGCAACGTGCGTACGAGCTCGCGCGCTGGTATCGCCAATGGGGCGCGAAGGTCGTGCTGGGCGGCCTGCACGTCCTGAGCTCGCCGGATGAAGCGGCGCCGCACGCGGACGCCCTCGCGATCGGCGAAGGCGCGCAGCTCTGGCCGCGGATCCTCGAGGACGTCGAGGCCGGCGCGCTGCAGGCCGTCTATCGCGGCGACTTCCGGAAGCCCTACCGCGAGGACCCGGCGCCGCGGCGCGATCTGCTGCCGCGCGACGCCTTCCTCACGACGTCGAGCGTCATCGCGACCCGCGGGTGCCACAACCGATGCGGCTTCTGCTACCTCTCGACGCGCGGGCTCCACATGCCCTACAGGATGCGCGACGCCGAGCAAGTCGTCGCGGAGCTCGCCGCGGACGGCCAGCCCTACGCCGTCTTCGTCGACAACAATCTCGGCTCGCGGCCCGAGTATCTCCGCGAGCTTTGCCGCGCGCTGAAGCCGCTCGAGATGATCTGGAGCGCCGCGGTCACGATCGACGTGACGGACGACCCTTCGCTCGTGCGCGAGATGGCGCTCGCCGGCTGCACGGGCGTGTTCGTCGGATTCGAGTCGCTCAACGCGGGCAACCTCGCCGACGCGCGTAAACGCACGCCGCTGCCGGAGGACTACGCCCGCCGCGTCGCGATCCTGCACGAGCACGGAATCCAGGTGAACGGCAGCTTCGTGCTCGGCTTCGATCACGACGGTCCCGAGGTGTTCGAGCAGACGATCGAGTGGATCGAGACGAACCGGCTCGAGTGCGCGACGTTCCATGTCCTGACGCCCTACCCCGGCACACCCTTCTTCTCGGAGCTCGAAGCGCAAGGCCGCATCGTGCATCGCGACTGGCGCCTTTACGACACGGCGCACGTCGTCTTCGACCCCGCACGCATGAGCGCGGAGCAGCTGCTCGCGGGCTACGAGGAATGCTACCGGCGGCTGTTCTCGCACCGCTCGATCTGGCGGCGGCGGCCCCGCGACTGGCGGGCCGTGCTCCCGTATCTCGCGATGTCGTATCTCTACAAGCGCTCGAACCGGTTCTGGCACCTTCTGATCAAGTACCGACTCACCGCGCTCGTGTGGCGCCCGCTCGTCGAGCTCACGCGCCGGCGTCACTTGAAGTTCCGCCGGCGGCTCGAGCGCGCGAGCGGCGCGGGCACGGCCCCCGCCGTGGTCAGCGCCGGAGTTTAGCCGGCGCTCGCCGTTCGTCAGCGCGGGAGTTAGGGGCCGCCCCCGGCCCGCCCGTGACTGGAGCCGACGCGGCCACCTGCCGCCCCTCGATGCGCGCCCCGCCGCGTCACTCGATCCGGACGTCTCCGGAGCCCGTGCGCAGCCGAAGCAAAGGCCCGCCGCCTCGAACCTTTCCGTTGAGCTCCCCGTGCTCGACGCGGCCCTGGACGGTCAACGGCTGCTGCACGTCGATGTCGCCCGAGCCCGTGCGGGCCGAGAGATCGAAGCTCGCGTCGTCGGGCAGCCGCACGGTCAGGTCGCCCGAGCCCGTCTCGATGCCCCACGTGCCTGCCGGGCGCCCGTCGACCTCGACGTCGCCGCTGCCCGTGCGCGCCGAGAGCGAGCCCTCGAGGCCCGTCAACCGCACGTCGTCGCCCGATCCCGCCGTCACCTCGACGTCGCCCGGTCCCGACCGCTCGACCACAATGTCGCCGCTGCCGGTCATGGCCCTGAGCCCGCCCATGACTCCGGTCGCCCGTATCGTCCCGCTTCCCGCGCGAAGCTCGACGCCGCCCGACACGTTCGAGACCATGATTTCCCCGGACCCCGCTTCCGCGCGCGCTCCGCCCGAGAGCTGGGACAGCGAGATGCGGCCGGAGCCTGCCTCCGCGTTCACGTGCAAATCGGCCGGCAGCGAGATCTCGTAGCTCATCGTGACGTTCTCGCGCAAGTCGGGATCGTCGATGCGGCCGATGCGCAGCACGTCTCCGGCGGTCTCGATCGGCGGATCGGCTTGGAGCCGGCGCACGATCTCCTCCGCGTCCGCTTGCGACCGGCCTCGCCTCTCGCGCACCCTGATCTCGCCCTTCACCTCGATCCGGCCGGCGTCGCCGCGGTGCGCGCTGATCGCACCCGAGCCCGTGGAAACGTCCACCTCCTTGATCTGTCCCGTATCGAGCGAGCGCTGAAACGAGCCCGTGGCCTCTTGCGCGCGGACCGGGCCGGCGGCGGCGCCGAGCACGCACTCGAGCGCGGCGAGCGACGCGAACAACGACATTCTCATTCTTCGTCCTCCGGGATTTTTCTGAATGACGGAGCCGCGTGCATCGCAGGTTTCGTGCCAGTCCTTTCCGGCTCCCGACGTTGCTGCCTAACCCAATGAACGAAAAGCCGTTCCCGCGATTCGACCGCCGCGGGTGGCGCCGCGCCGCGCTCGCCCGCACGCTCACGCATTGGCGAAATCCGACAGTCGAGAGCGCCTGGCGTCAACGGCGCCACGCGTCGGCCCACTGCTTCGTGTCCTGCTCCGCTTCGGTGCCGAGCCGCGCGCGAGCGCCGCGGCCTGGTGCAAAACCCGCCCTCGTCGAGCGCTCTCGCCCGGCGTTTTCCCGCGCGCCGGGCCGCGTCCCCGCGAGCGCACGGTTCTTGCACGGGCGGCGCGGGCTCCCAAGCGGCGGGAACGGTGACCAGCAAGCGTTTGCGCATACTGATTGCCGGCGGCGACGTTCGCCGCGCGGCGATTCTCGCGGAAGGGCTGCAAGACGCGGCCGTCGTCGCCCGCTTCGACGGCGGCGCGCACCTCGGCGCGCGCGTAGCGGCGCTCGACCCCGACGTGATCCTCGTCGATCTCGGCAAGCCGAGCGAGGCGGCGCTCGCGCAGACGCTCGATCTCGCGCGCTCCGCCCGCCGCCCCATCGCGGTATTCGTCGACGAGTCCGACGCCGCGGCCATGGAAGCGGCCGTCGAAGCGGGGGTCTCGGCTTACGTCGTCGACGGCCTCAAGAAGGAGCGCATCAAGGCCATCGTCGATCTCGCCGTCGCTCGCTTCCGCGCGCTCGAGCGGGTTCAGGACGAGCTTCGCCGTGCACGTGAAGCACTCGAGGAGCGCAAGCTCGTGGAGCGCGCGAAGTCGATCCTCATGCAGCAGCGCAACCTGTCCGAACAGGATGCGTACACGCTGCTGCGACGGACCGCCATGAGCCGAAACCGCAAGCTCGTCGATCTCGCGCGAGCGGTGATCGACGCCGCCGGGCTCCTGCGGGAAAGCGACGTGAACGCCGGCGACGAGTGACTGCTTTCGTCTCCGCAGAAATCGACTTGCATGACGGCGCGCGCACCATCGCGGCGCGAACGCGGCCGGGCCGCGCGCGCCGCCGGTGCAGACGGCGGCCCCCCGCCGGCGCCCGCCGCGGGGCAGCGCAACGAGATAGCTAGCCGGCTCATGCACTTACCTCGGTCCGCGCCGGCTGCCCGCACATGGCACGACATTTGATGAGGGCGGAGCGAGACGCTCGACGCCGCGCGTCTCCGCACAACGCACGCGTAAGAGTCCAAAGCCGGACCGCAGCGACGCCGCTGTCGATGCCTTGACGAGCTCGGGGCATCCGGCGGCGTTCGTTTGTGCGCGGCAACTTGCCGCGAGTCGTCGCGAAGAACTCAGGATCGAGGGTGAAGATGCGAACGAAGGCCGATGACGCGGCCGACGCTTCATGGACAAGGAGAACGCATGACTCGGCGGCCACGTCAGTCGCGGGAGGTACACGGCATGACGACTAGCAGCGATGCGCGGCCGACCGTCCGCGCGAGTCGCGGGCAGAGCGCGAGGCGCCCACGCCTCGTGCTCGTCGGGAACGGCATGGCGGGCATGCGGGCGATCGAGGAGCTTCTCGCGCTCGCGCACGACGCCTACGAGATCACGGTGTTCGGCGCGGAGCCGCACGGCAACTACAACCGAATCCTGCTCTCGCCCGTGCTGTCCGGCGAGAAGCGCATCGACGACATCGTCTTGAACCGCCCCGAGTGGTATGCGGAGCGCGGCATCCGGCTCTGCCCGGGCCGCACGGTCGTGCGTCTCGACCGGCCGCGGCGCCAAATCGTGGACTCGACGGGCGAGGCGACGCGATACGATCGGCTCGTCCTCGCGACGGGCTCGGATCCGATCATGCTGCCGGTGCCGGGCGCCGGCCTCGAGGGCGTGACCGCGTTCCGCGATCTCGCGGACGTCGAGCGCATGACGGCCGCCGCCGAGCGCGGCGGACGCGCGGTCGTCATCGGGGGCGGGCTGCTCGGCCTCGAAGCGGCGCACGGGCTCGCCAAGCTCGGCATGAGCGTGACGGTCGTGCATCTGCTCGACTCGCTCATGGAGCGCCAGCTCGACGTCGCCGCGGCCGCCCTGCTCAAACGCTCGCTCGAGGAGCGCGGCATCGAGTTTCTCATGCGCGCCGAGACGCGCGCGATCCTCGGGCGCGATCGCGTCGAAGCGGTCCGCTTCGCCGACGGCCGCGAGTCGCCGGCCGACGTCGTCGTCATGGCCGCCGGAATTCGGCCGAACGTCTCGCTCGCGAAAGCCGCGGGGCTCGCGTGCGGGCGCGGCGTGCTCGTCGACGACACGATGCAGACGTTCGATCCGGCGATCTACGGCGTCGGCGAATGCGTGCAGCATCGCGGCATCTGCTACGGGCTCGTCGCGCCGCTGTTCGAGCAGGCGAAGGTCCTCGCGAACCATCTCGCCGAGCGCGGCATCGCGCGCTATGCGGGCTCGCGCGTCTCGACGAAGCTCAAGGTCACGGGCATCGACGTGTTCTCGGCGGGCCAGGTCCTCGCGGACGAAGGCGGCGACGAGCTCACGCTAAAGGACGCGGCGCGCGGCGTCTACAAGAAGCTCGTCGTGAAGGAGCAGAAGATCCGTGGCGCCGTGCTGTACGGCGACACCGTCGACGGCGCGTGGTACTTCGAGCTCATGCGCGAGGGCACGGACGTCTCGGCCATACGCGAGCAGATCCTGTTCGGCCAGGCCCACGTCGGAGACGCGGGCACGGCCGGCCGCGCGTCGGTGACGACCCTCCCCGACCATGCCGAGATCTGCGGCTGCAACGGCGTCTCGAAGGGCGCGATCGTGCGCGCGATCACCGGCAAGAATCTGTTCACGCTCGACGACGTGCGCGCGCATACGAAGGCCTCCTCGTCCTGCGGCTCGTGCACGGGGCTCGTCGAGCAGCTGCTCGCGACGACGCTCGGCGGCGATTACTCCGAAGCGCCGACGAAGAAGCCGCTCTGTCCCTGCACGATCCACACGCACGAGGAGGTGCGCAGAGCCATCGCGGCCTACTCGCTGAAGACGATCGCGAGCGTCCTCGAGTTCCTCGAATGGAAGACGCCGGACGGCTGCCACAAGTGCCGCCCGGCGCTGAACTTCTATCTGCTCTGCGCGTGGCCCGGGGAATACGAGGACGACAAGCAATCCCGGCTCATCAACGAGCGCGCGCACGGCAACATCCAGCGCGACGGCACGTACTCCGTGGTGCCGCGCATCTGGGGCGGAGTGACGTCGCCCGCGGAGCTCCGCGCGCTCGCGGAAATCGCCGAGAAGCACCGCGTCCCGACCGTGAAGATCACGGGCGGGCAACGGCTCGATCTGCTCGGCGTCCCGAAGGAGCGGCTGCCGAAGATCTGGGAGGACCTGAGCCGCGCGGGCTTCGTGTCCGGGCACGCCTACGGCAAAGCGTTGAGAACCGTGAAGACGTGCGTCGGCAGCGAGTGGTGCCGATTCGGCACGCAGGACTCGACGGGTCTCGGCATTCGCATCGAGCGCATGAGCTGGGGCTCGTGGCATCCGCACAAGGTCAAGCTCGCGGTATCGGGCTGCCCGCGCAACTGCGCCGAGGCGACGATCAAGGACTTCGGCGTCATGTGCGTCGAGTCCGGCTACGAGCTTCACGTCGGCGGCAACGGCGGCATGAAGGTGCGCACGACGGACTTTCTCTGCAAGGTCGAGACCGAGGACGAGGTGCTCGAGCACTGCGCCGCCTTCCTCCAGCTCTACCGCGAGGAGGCGAGGTATCTCGAGCGCACGGCCGCCTGGATCGAGCGCGTCGGCCTCGCGAGCATCCGTGAGCGCATCGTGCAGGACGCGGCGGAGCGGAAGGCGCTCCATGCCCGCTTTCTCGAGTCGCAAAAGTCGTCGCAGATCGATCCCTGGGCCGCCCGGGCCGCCGGCGACGACGCCGACGAGTTCGCGCCGCTCGTCGCGGTCCGCGTCCCGGCGCCGCCGATCGGCGCGGCGCGCGCCGGCGCGCGGGCGCTCGATGCCGGCGCGCACGAAGAAACCGAGCGAGGAGCAGCGTCATGACTTGGCTCGACGCGGGACCCCTCGACGCGATCCCGATGCGCGGCGCGCGCGTGCTCCGCGTGGGCCGCGAGACCCTCGCGCTCTTCAGGACCTCCGAAGGGCTCGTCTATGCACTGCGCGACCGATGCCCGCATCGCGGCGGCCCGCTGTCGCAGGGCATCGTTCACGGCGCTCGCGTCACCTGTCCTCTGCACGACTGGGTCATCGACCTCGCGACGGGCCGGGCGGCCGGCCCCGACGTGGGCTGCACCGCCACCTTCCCCGTGCACGTGCTCGCGGACCGGGTGCTGGTCTCCGTCGACGACGAGACGCCATGATGAGCGCCGCCCCCGTCGAGACTCCGCCGCAAGCGCCGCTGCCGTCCCGTGTCCGAACCACGTGTCCCTACTGCGGCGTGGGCTGCGGCCTAAAGGTGACACGGAAGCCGGAGGCTCGCGACGTTGCGGAAGAGCCCGGGCCGTCGAGCCGAATGCAGCCTTCGGACGCCGCGCACGCCGAGCCGGCGCGCGTTGGCGACGCGCTCGAGATCGCCGGCGACGAGCGGCATCCCGCGAATCTCGGCCGTCTCTGCTCGAAGGGCGCGGCGCTCGCCGAAACGCTCGGCCTCGAGGGCCGGCTCCTCTATCCCGAGATCCGCGGCCGGCGCGCGCGCTGGGACGAGGCGCTCGACGAGGTCGCGTCGCGCTTCGGCGCCTGCATCGCGCGCTTCGGCCCCGAGTCCGTGGCGTTCTACGTGTCGGGGCAGCTGCTGACGGAGGACTACTACGTCGCAAACAAGCTCATGAAGGGCTTCATCGGCAGCGCGAACATCGACACGAACTCTCGCCTCTGCATGGCGTCGCCCGTCGCCGGCCACCAGCGCGCCTTCGGCGCCGACGTCGTCCCGGGCTGCTACGAGGACCTCGACTGCGCCGACCTCGTCGTGCTGGTCGGCTCGAACGCCGCTTGGTGCCATCCGGTGCTCTTTCAGCGAATGCTCGCTGCGAAGGCCGCTCGTCCGCACGTCCGCATCGTCGTCATCGATCCGCGCAGGACCGCGACGGCCGAGGCCGCGGATCTGCACCTGGCCGTCCTGCCCGGCCGCGACGCCCTGCTCTTCAACGGGCTCCTCGACTACCTGCGCCGCGAGGACGCGCTCGACTGGGCCTTCCTCGAGTCCTGCACGGAAGGGTTCGCGGCCGCGATGGCGGCGGCGAAATCCGCAGGAAGCATTCCGGCCGTCGCGCGTGCGTGCGGTCTCGACGATGCGGCCGTCGCCGCGTTCTTTCGCTGGTTTGCGGCGACGGACAGGACCGTCACGCTGTTCTCGCAAGGCGTCAACCAGTCCACGAGCGGCACGGACAAGGTCAATGCGATCATCAACGTGCATCTCGCAACCGGCCGCGTCGGCAGACGCGGCAGCGGTCCCTTCTCGTTGACGGGACAGCCGAACGCCATGGGCGGTCGCGAGGTCGGCGCGCTCGCGACTCAGCTCGCGGCGCACATGAGCTTCTCGTCCGAAAACGTCTCCCGCGTCGCGCGCTTCTGGAGCGCCCCGTCCGTCGCGCGGCGGCCCGGGCTCAAGGCCGTCGAGATGTTCGACGCCGTCGCGGCAGGGCGCATCAAGGCCGTTTGGATCATGTGCACGAATCCGGCCGTGACGATGCCGGACGCGGATCGAGTCGAGCGGGCGCTGCGCTCCTGC
This sequence comes from Gammaproteobacteria bacterium, assembly GCA_035760685.1. Classification (GTDB taxonomy): domain Bacteria; phylum Pseudomonadota; class Gammaproteobacteria; order Steroidobacterales; family Rariloculaceae; genus ZC4RG20. The sequence continues at coordinate 23,481 of DASTSM010000414.1, forward strand.
GACTTCGTCGTCGTCTCGGAATGCATTCGCGACACGGACACGGCCTCCTGCGCGCACGTGCTGCTGCCCGCCGCCGCGTGGGGCGAGAAGTCGGGCACGGTCACGAACTCGGAGCGGCGCATCTCGAGGCAGCGCGCCTTCCTCGCGCCGCCCGGCGATACCCGGCCCGACTGGTGGATCGTGACCCAAGTTGCGCGGCGCATGGGATTCGAGAAGGCCTTCGCGTTCGAGTCGCCGCACGAGATCTTCCGCGAGCACGCGAGGCTTTCGGCGTACGAGAACGACGGCGCGCGCGCGTTCGACATCGGCGCGCTCGCGGAGATCGGCGCCGACGCGTACGACGCGCTCGAGCCGGTTCAGTGGCCGCTGCCTGCACGCGGACAGAGCCGCGACTCGTCGCGCCTCTTCGGCGACGGAACGTTCCGCACCCCGAGCGGCAGGGCCCGGCTCGTCGCAGTGCAGCCGAAGCGGCCCGCCCGGGAGCCCGACGAGGCGCATCCGCTC
>DASTSM010000415.1:0-6019 GCA_035760685.1 Gammaproteobacteria bacterium
CCCCGCGGAAGGGAAGGACCAGTAGTTGTGACCCGTGAAGCTCACGCCGAACGCGCCGGCGAAGCCGACGACGTTCGCCGCGAGCGGCGGCGGGCCGAGCGGCACGATGAGGCTCACGATGCCGAAGTGCACGGCCGCCGCGATCGTGCCCACGATGCCGAACGCGACGACGCTGCGGCCCGTGAGATGCGGCATCAATGCGGGCCTGCGGCCGAGGCGCCGTCGGTACTTGGGCCTTCCCCCGAGCCGCCTTCGGCCCCCGGGCTTTCGTCCGAGGCTCCGTCGTCGCTCGCTCCGTAATGCCTTGCGCGAGCCTTGGGCAGCGGCTCGAGAACGCTGAACTCGCCGAGTCGGAAGGTCTCGCGGAGGCGCCGCGCGAGACCCGCGGGTATCGAGTCCGCACGCGCGGTCTCGACGACGACACAGAGCGGCTCGTCGCCCTCGACATCGTGCTCGAGCGCGATGGGATTCTCGACGTGCCCCGCGGCGCCGCCGCTGTAATACTCGGCCGAGAAGTAGCGGTCCTGCCAATAGCGGATGGCGCAGCCGTTCGGATGTCTCGTGTGGATCGCCTCGATGACGTGCTTCTGCGTGAATCGAGTCGCGAACTCGGGGCGGTTCGCCCTCGCAGCGAGCCAGACGCTCGGGATCAGCACGCACGCGCATCCGACCCACGCGAGCCGGCGCAGCGCTCGGTCCTCGCCGGGCCGGCCGCACGCCGCCATGAACGCGGCGACCGCTCCCGGCATCGCAGGCAGGGCGTAGGGGGTAATGATGTTCGCGGCGAACGAGAAGAGCAGCAGCGGCACCGCGGCCCAGCAGAGCCCGAAGACGATGAGCTCGCGGTGCGCGGCCCAGCGGCTCCGGAACGCCTTGCGCCGCGTGAGCGGCAGCGGCAGCAGCAGGATCGACCACGGCAGGAGGCCCACGAGCAGATAGATCCAGATCGTGCCGAAGGCGACGTTGTGCGGATGGCCGTAGAGATCGCCTTGCCAGTGCGGCACGAGGAAGCGGGACAGATGCTCGCCGACGATGAAGTACTTGAGGAACCCGGGAGTCCTGAGCTCGGCGGCCACATACCAGGGAAGGGAGACGGCCAACGCGAGGATCGCGCCCTTGATCCAGGCGAAGCGGCGCCAGACGAGCCCGGTGCGCCGAAGCGCGAGGCTCCATAGCGCGATGGGGCCCAGCGTGAGCACGGCCGCGACCGGTCCCTTCGCGAGCAGGCCGAGGCCGAGCGCGAGGTAGAGCGCGGCTTCGGCGAGCGGGCCGGCGCCGCGCCACCGTGCCCAGAACGCGAGCAGCGCCGCGCCGACGCACGCCGCGAGGATCATGTCGGTCATGACGGCGGCCATCGAGACGAAGAAGAGCAGCGAGGAGGCCAGCACGACCGTGCCGAGCGCCGCCGCTCCCGCGCCGATCTCGGCCTCGAGCGAGACGAAGAACAAGGCGAGGAAGGCCGCCGAGATCAGCAGGATCGGCAGCCGAGGCGCGAGCTCGGTCGCGCCGAGCAGCGCGATTCCGCCCGCCGAGGCCCACATCGCGAGCGGAGGCTTGGCCCAGAACGGCACGCCGTAGTCGTCCTGCGGCGTGACGTAGTCGGACGTCTCGACCATCTTGCGCGAGATCTCCGCATAGCGGGCCTCGGTCGTATCCGTCAGCGGCAGCGTGCCGGCGAGCCACCCGCGAGCGAGCAGAACCAGCGCGAGGACGACGCCCGCAACGAGCACGCACTTCGTCATGCAAATCTCGAGGCGCCGTCGGCGGCGTCGGTGCCGCGCCGGCGGAGCGCCCTACGCCCGCGCGGCTCCATCGTCGTCGATCGCCGCGGCATAGGTTCAGTGCGCGCGCGCCCGATGCGCGAGCATGCCTTGCGCCGCGCTCTCCGGCGCCGGGCTGCGCTCCTCGCCGGGCTTCGCCGCGCAAAGCGGCGACCTCGCGACCTCGGCCAGGACGTAGCTTGGCCGATCCTTGGTCTCGAGAAAAATGTTGCGGATGTATTGGCCTAGGATGCCGAGGAAGAGCATCTGCACCCCGCTCAGGAACGTGACGGCGACGACGAGGGTGGCCCAGCCGGGCTCTTCGACGCCGAACGCGAGCGTCCTGATCGCTATCCAGCCGCCGTAGACGAGCGAGCCGAGCGAAACGAGGCAGCCGACGATGCTCGAGAGCCGCAGCGGCAGATCGGAGAACGAGGTGAGGCCGTCCCAGCCGAGCCGGAGCAGTGAGCGCGAGCCGAACTTGCTCTTGCCTGCGTAACGCTCGTTCGGCACGAACGGGATGCCCTTGCTCTTGAATCCGACCCAAGCATACAGACCCTTCGTGAAGCGCACGCGCTCCCGGAGGGACCGCAACGCTTCCACCGCGGCTCGGTCCAGCAGACGGAAGTCGACGGCGTTCGGCTCGATGCGGAACTTCGAGCCGTAGTTCACGAGCCAGTAGAAGAGCTTCACGAGCAGGGCCTTCGCGAGGCGCTCAGCGCCGCGATTCTCTCTGACGGCATAGACGCACTTGTAGCCCGCTTCCCACTCCTCGAGGAACCGCGGGATGAGCTCGACGGGATGCTGGAGGTCCGCGTCCATGATGATCGTCGCGTCGCCGCGCGCATGATCGAGTCCCGCGAGCAGAGCCGTTTCCTTGCCGAAGTTGCGCGACAGCGAAAGCAGCGTCACGGGGTGGCGGTCGCCGTAGGCCCGCACGACATCGGCTGTTCGATCCTGGCTGCCGTCGTCGACGACGAGGGCCTCGATGCGGTAGCGCGGGTCGCCCAGCGACGCGAAGACGCGTTCGAGGACGACGCCGATGTTGCGTTCCTCGTTGTAGGCCGGAATCAGGACCTCGACGATCTTCGGCCCGCGAGCGCCGCTGCGTTCCGCTTCGCGCTCGACGTCCGCGAAGCGAGGCTGAGCGGCTCCGGGCGCGGCCGAGTCGAGCGTTCGCGGTCGATCGGCGGCCCGCACGAGCGTTCCCCGCTACTTGACCCGCGGCTCGCGGCGCGTCGGACGCGGCTCGTTCTGGAAATCCGTCTCGGAGATCGTGGGCTCGCGGCGCCCGCGCGCGGGGCTCGCCGCGTCGGGTTTCGCGCTCTGGCTCGGCGCCTCGCGGCCCCGGGCCTCGGCAGGCCCGCGCGCGGCCGGAGCGGCGCGCACCGCATCCGCGAGACGTGCGTTGAGCTCGGCCAGCTTCTCGTTGAGCTCGACGAGCTCCTCGTGCGTCTTGCGCGAGGATTGGCGGATGCCCTCGATCATGAACGGCACGAGGAAGACGAACACGAGCCAAACGAGCAGAACGAAGCCGAGGATCAGACCCACGATCGGAGGGAGATTCTCGAAGACTTGCATGGCCGTCAGACGTTGAACCTAAAGTGGATGACGTCGCCTTCCTGCACGACGTAGGTCTTGCCCTCGAGGCGCAGCTCGCCGGCCTCGCGCGCGCCTTGCTCGCCGCCGCGCGCCATGTAGCTGTCGTAGGCGATGACCTCGGCGCGGATGAATCCGCGCTGGAAGTCCGTGTGGATCGCGCCGGCGGCCTCGGGGGCCGTCGCGTCCTTGCGCACCGTCCACGCCCGCACCTCCTTGGGTCCGGCCGTATAAAAGGTCTTGAGTCCAAGCAAACGGTACGCCGATCGGATCACCCGGTTCAAGCCGGGCTCCTCAAGCCCTAGATCGGCGAGGAACTCGGCGCGCTCGGCCTCGGGCAGCTGCGCGAGCTCCGCTTCGATGGCCGCCGAGATGACCACGACCTCGGCGCCCCGCTCGGCCGCGAAGTCCTGCACGCGCCGCGCGAGCGCGTCGTCGGGACCGGCGCCTTCCGCGACGTTCGCGATGTACATGACGGGCTTCGCCGAGATCAGATGGAGCTCCTTGAGGATCTCCAGGTCCTGCTCCGTGAGCTCGAGCCCGCGCACGGGACGGCCCGCCTCGAGCGCCCCGAGCAGCTTCTTGAGCGAGTCGCGGCGCGCGACCGCGGCCTTCTCGTTGGTCTTCGCGCTGCGCTCCGCGCGCTGCAGGCTCTTCTGCACGGTCTCGAGGTCGGCCAGCATGAGCTCCGTCTCGATCGTCTCGATGTCGTCGATCGGGTCGACGCGCCCCGCGACGTGGGTGACGTCGTCGTTCTCGAAGCACCGGACGAGGTGCGCGACCGCGTCGGTCTCGCGGATGTGCGCGAGAAACTGGTTGCCGAGCCCCTCGCCCTTCGACGCGCCCTTGACCAGGCCCGCGATGTCGACGAACTCGACGACGGTCGGCACGACCCGCTCGGGTTTGACGAGCGCGGCGAGCGCGTCGAGCCGCGGATCCGGGACGGGCACCACGCCGACGTTCGGATCGATCGTGCAGAAAGGGTAGTTCTCGGCCGGGATGCCGGCGGCCGTCAGCGCGTTGAACAGCGTGGACTTACCGACGTTCGGCAGCCCGACGATGCCGCACTTGATGCCCATTTACGGTTCCTTCGCTTCGCCGGCGTCCGAGCTGCCCGGCTTCAGGGTATGCAGGCGATTTTGCGCGCGCTGCCCGCCTTGCTCGATGAGGACGGGCAGAATCTCGAGCGCCTGGCCGATACCCTCGAGGATCAGCTGCTCCTCATCGGCGCTCGCGCGGTTCAGCACGTGCCCGATAACCTTCTCTTTGCGGCCCCGGCCGGGGTGCCCGACGCCGATCCGAATGCGCCAGAAATCCGGGCCGACGTGCTCGATGACGTTGCGAACGCCGTTGTGCCCCGCGTGGCCGCCGCCGAGCTTGAGGCGCACCCGGCCCGCGGGCAGGTCGATCTCGTCGTAGGCCACGAGCAAGTGCTCGGGCGGGATCTTGTAGTAGGCGAGGGCGGCCGCGACCGATTGTCCGCTCAGGTTCATGTACGTCTGCGGCTTCAGCAGGCGCACGCGCGTGCCCGCGATCTCGACCTCGGCGGTCTCGCCGAGCAGCTTCTTCTCGCGGCTGAAGCGCGCGCCTTGGCTACGCGCGAGCGCGTCGACGAACCAGAATCCCGCGTTGTGCCGCGTCAGCAGGTACTCGGGATCCGGATTGCCGAGCCCGACGATGAGATCCAATCGCTGCTGCATGCGCGGCGCTCTCGGGCGGCGGCGGGCGATCGCAGCGCATCGCCCGCGTCAGATCAGCCCTCCGCCTTCGGCTCGGTCGTGGCCGCCGGCGCCGCTTCCGCACCCGGCGCGGCCTCCGCCGCGGTCGGCTCGACTTCCTCGCGTCTCGGCGGGGCGATCGTGACGACGGGGTCGTCCCGATGATGCGCGAGCGCGACCAGCGAGACGCCTTCCGGCAGCTTGAGGTCGGAGAGATGCAGAATCTCGTTGAGCTCGAGGTGCGAGACGTCGACCTCGATGTAGGCCGGGAGATCCCGGGGCAGGCAGCTGACCTCGACGTCTGTCGCGAGGTGCTCGACGACGCCGCCCTGCTCCTTGACGCCCTTGGCGACGGCCTCGCCGACGAAGTGGAGCGGCACGTGGAGCGTGATCTCCTCGTCCTCGAGGATGCGCTGGAAGTCGAGGTGCATGACGAGCGGACGGGCCGGATGCCGCTGCACGTCCTTGACGACGACGGGCTGCGACTGGCCGTCGATCTTGACGGTCAGGATGCTCGTGTAAAACGCCTCGTGGCTCATTTCGCGGAGCAAGGCGTTATGGTCGAGCTGGATCGACGTCGGCTCGGCGCCGCCGCCGTACATGACGGCCGGCACTTTGCCGAGCCGGCGCAGCTGGCGATTCCCCGAACGGCCCAGCACGTCCCGAGCCTCGGCTTGGAGTTCGAATTTCACGGGTGACACCTCCGGAAGGGCGCGCATGATACCAAACCCCCGTGCGTCCCGGCCAGGGGCGACTCTGGCTGCCGCCAGAGTCCGGCTACCGCCCGCACACCCTCTCGTCAGCGGCTACGAGCCCGCGTGCCGCCACGTGACCCAGCGCCTCCTCATGCCGCCGCCGCGTCGGCGGGCCATGCTGACGAAGAAAAGAGAGCGCCGTCGGTGTTCGCGCAAACGCGGAGCCGTCGGCTCGGTCGTGTTCGGG
>DASTSM010000416.1:0-10197 GCA_035760685.1 Gammaproteobacteria bacterium
CGTCGCGACGATGTCGAAAATCTCCGCGTTTGAGAAGCCGTGCGCCTCGAGGTCCGCCACGTCGTCGGCCGTGACGCTCGAAGCGTCGCGCGCCACCACGCGCGCGAAGCGCAGCAACGCGGCTTCGGCCGGCGTGATCGACGGCGGGGTCTCGCCGCGCGCCAAGGCGATCACGTCCGCCGCGGAGAAGAACTCGAGCAGCGCCTTGCCGTGCGCGAGCGTGCAGAGCGTGCTCTTCAGCTCCTGGGCCGCCGCGAAAGTAGCGAGCTCGAAGCGGCGCTTGTCCATCGGCCGCTTGATGGCGGCGAGCAGCTCCGCCCAGCGCCGCATGACTTCGGGACGATGCGAGAACACCGTCGCGTAGCTCGGGACGTACCCGTAGTGCTTCTGCTGGCGGTCGTACATCGCAAACGTCTCGCCTGCCGCCCACCGTGCAGGAATGGTGTCGATGAATGCCATGGCGGTCTCCTTCGCTAGAGCGAGTAGTGAGCGATCGTGTGGTATTCGCCGGCATCGGCGTAGTCACCTGCCGCCCGGCGTGCGCGAAACGTGCCCCAGTGAATCGGCCTGTAGCGGGGCGGGTGCTGCGCGTCGACCGTCGCCGGCAGCGGCGCGTATTGCGTGCTATAAGCAGGATTGAAGAAGAACGGCGCGCTGAAGCGCTCGGCGTCGGCCGACACGAGGCCGCGATGCAGCGCCGCCCGATAACGGTCGTTCGACCACACCTGCACGATGTCGCCGATGTTCACGACGAGCGCGTCACTGCGCGGCTCGACGAGATGCCACGCTCCGTCGTGAAGCACCTCCAGCCCCGGCTGCTCGTCCTGCAAAAGCAACGTCAGCGCTCCGGCATCCGTGTGCGCGTTCACGCCTAGATGGCCGGCACGCGCTACGTTGAAGCCGGCCGGCCGCGCCGGGGCAGGGCAGGGCGGATAGTAGTTGAGCCGCAGGAAGCTCGTATGGTCCGGCCGGAAGTAACGGTCGAGCGCGTTGCGCGGCATGCCGAGATTGGCCGAAATCGCCGCGACGAGCTCGAGGGCCAGCGCGTCGCAGGCCGCGTAGAACCGCGTGACGGCCGGCGCGAGCTCGGGCAGCTCGCGCGGGAACTGCGGCACCAGCGCGCCGCCGTCGGTCGGCCCGTAGTCGTAGACCTGCTTCCAGTCCCGCGTGTGCTTCGTCAGCTCGCGGTCGTAGAAGCCCCACGGGTTCTCGGCCGTGCGCGTGATCGCGTGCTTCGCCGAGAGCGGCAGCGCGAAGAACGCGTACATCGCTCGGCGCAGCGCGGCCGTCGTGCCTTCGTCGATACCGTGGCCGACGATCTGGAAAAAGCCCCACTCGCGGCACGCGGCGTCGATCGCACGCCGCGTCGCGGCGCATCGCAAGTCGCGGATGTCGATGACGGGCAGGGTATCGGTGCTCATTGCAGTGCTCCTCTTTCATGCGCTCTTGCGCGGCTGCAGCCATGTCGGCAGCAGCGAATAGGGATCGAGGTCGGCGTTTCGGTCGAACGAGACGCCGCTTCGCGCGAGCAGCTCCTGGGCGGCGCCGCCGCGCCAGGCCTCGAAGAGCTCCGTGGCGCCGCCGACGTGCGTGCCGCCGATGAAGATCTGCGGAATGGTCTTGGCACCCGTGCGCTCGGCGAGCACGGCCCGGATCTTGCCGCCGCGGTCGCCGGCTTGATAGGCGACGGAATCGAGATCGACGCTCACGAACTCGATGCCCAGCCGCGTGAAAAGCTTCCGCACGGACCAGCAGAACTCGCACCACTCGAGCGCGAACAGCACGACGGGCTCTTTGCGGACGATGTCCGCGACGAAGCGCTCGGCTTCGGGGTCGAGTTCCTGCGGTGCCGGCTCGTCGGCCGGGCGGGTAGCGGGTGCGGACGTCGACACGGACGCCGGCGTCGGCGCCGGCGCGTCGAAGCGGCACGACGGCGTCGAGCGTGACAGCGCGAGCTCTTCGTCCGTCATCTCCTCGCCGATGTCCGCGAACAGCGGCGTCGAGAGATACCGCTCGCCCGTATCGGGCAACATGCAGACGATGTTCGTGCCGGGCTTCGATCGGCGCGCCACCTCGAGCGCGGCCGCGAGCGTCGCACCGCTCGACGTGCCGACGAAAATGCCTTCGCGGCGGGCGAGCTCGCGCGCGAGCCGCAGCGCCTCGGCTCCGGCCACGGGCACGATCTCGTCCACCAGTCCCAAGCTCACGGCGTCCTCAGTGAGCTTCGAGATGAAGTCGGGCGACCAGCCCTGCATGAGGTGCGGGCGAAACCGCGGGTGGCTCTCGAGCGGTTTGCCGGCCGGGTCGCGCGGCTGCGGGATGCCGCTGCCGAGCACCTGGGCGTTATCGGGCTCGGCCGCCACGATGCGGGTCACCGGGCTCGCCCGCTTGAGCCCGCGCGCCACGCCCTTCAACGTACCGCCCGTGCCGAAGCCCGACACCCAGTAGTCGAGCCGCTCGCCTGCGAAGTCCGCGAGAATCTCCTGCGCGGTCGTGCGCTGGTGCACGTCGGCATTCGCCTCGTTCTCGAACTGCCGGCAGAGGAACCAGCCGTGCGCCTCGGCCAGCTCGACGGCCTTCGCGAGCATGCCCGTGCCCTTCTCCGACGCCGGCGTGAGCACGACCTTGGCGCCTAGGAAGCGCAGGAGCTTGCGGCGCTCGATGCTGAAGCTTTCGGCCATCGTGACGACGAGCGGGTAGCCCTTTTGCGCGCACACCATCGCGAGCCCGATGCCGGTGTTGCCGCTCGTGGCTTCGACGACGGTTTGACCCGGCTTCAGCTCGCCCGTGGCCTCGGCCCGCTCGATGATCGCGCGTGCCATGCGGTCCTTGATCGAGCCCATCGGGTTGAATGCCTCCACCTTCACGTAGAGATTCACGCCGGGGGGCGCGAGCTTGCCGAGCTTCACGAGCGGGGTATTGCCGATCGTCTCGAGAATGTTTTCGTGGCGGGCCATGGTTCGTTCCTCGTGGGTTCTGCGTCTGGGGATAGGTTGGCTGCCGACCGTGGCAATGCCCGTGGAAACGAGCGTGGTTTTTCCGACCCGAGTGCGTGGTAGCGCGCATCCCATGGCGGGGCCGGCGGCGCGGAGACTACAATCCCGGCGATGGCGGCTCTGACGCTCAAGTTCCTGGGCGAGCTCGCAATCGTCCGCGGCGGCGAACGACTGGAGCTGCCGCCGTCGCGCAAGACGCGCGCGCTGCTCGCCTATCTCGCGCTGACAGGACGCTCTTTCAGGCGGGAGCATCTCTGCGAGCTGCTCTGGGAGGTCCCCGACGATCCGCGCGGCTCGCTGCGCTGGAGCCTGTCGAAGCTGCGGCGGCTCGTGGACGACGACCGCTGCGAGCGGATCGTGGCGGATCGGCTGGCCGTGCGGTTCGACGCCGCTGACGTGGCGATGGACGTGCTCGAGCTTGCCGACCTCGCGCTGCACCGGCTCGATAAAGCACCCGTCGAGGAGCTCGAAGCCGCGGCGTCCACCTATTGCGGCACGCCGCTCGAAGGTCTCGAGCTCCCGGCGTTCCACGACTATTCCGTTTGGCACATGGGCGAGCGCGAGCGCGCGATCGGGCATCAGATACGCCTGCTGACCGCGCTGCTCGAACGCCTCGCGGCAGAGCCGCAGCGCGCCGTGCCGCACGCGCGCACGCTCGTACGCCTCGCGCCGTACGACGAGCAGGCGCGTGCCGCGCTGATCCGCCTGCTCGTGGCGCTCGGCCGGCCCGACGACGCCGAGCAGCAGTACACGCTCGGCTCCCGCCTGTTGAAGGAGGCCGGCGCGACGCCGACGGGGGTGCTGTTTCGAGCGTGGCGCGGCGCGGCTGGGCAAGCGGCGCCGCCGCCCGCGGGCGGTTCCGCGCGCCTCTCGTCGTCGCCGCCCGTGGATGCGCCGCCCGCCGCGCTCGACGGGATTCTGATCGGCCGGGACATGGAGCTCACTCGGCTGCGCGCGCTCATCGCGGAGAGCTTCGCGCAGCGGCGCTGCCGAGCCGTTCTCGTGCGGGGCGAGCCCGGCATCGGCAAGAGCCGCTTGCTCGACGCGGCCGCCGCGCTCGCGCGCGAAGCGGGCGCCGCCGTCCTCGAGGCCGCGGCGCACGAGGCGGAATCGATTCGCCCGTTCGCGCTGTTCGTCGACGCCCTGCGCAAGCTCGAGCCGAAGGCCGCCGCGGCCCTGTTCACGGCCCCCGACGCCGGGAGCTCGAGCCGCGACCGCTTATTCGAGCGCCTCGGCGAGCTCGTCGCCGCGCGTGCCGCCGAGAATCCCGTGGTGCTGAAGTTCGACGACCTGCAGTGGAGCGACGAATCGAGCGCGGCGGCGCTGCATTACCTCGTGCGCACGAGCGCCGATCTGCCGGTGCTGGCGCTGCTCGCGTCCCGCGGCGACGAGCTGCGCGACAACACGCCCGTGATGCGGGCGCTGCGCGACTTGCGGCACGCCGGCTCGCTGGACGAGATCGAGCTCGAGGCGCTCGGGGAAGACGCCGTGCGCTCGATCATCGGCGCGCGCGCGCCGCGGGCCGACGCCGATCGCCTCTGCAAGCAGTGCGGCGGCAATCCGCTGCTCGCGATCGAGCTCGCGCGCGCCGAGGCGGCCGGCGAAAGCGGCGAATCCTTGCGCGAGGTGCTGCAAGAGCGGCTCGCGCGCTTCGACGCCGACGGCGGCGAGGTGCTGCGCTGGGCGGCGGTGCTCGCCCCGCGCGTGGACGCGGCTTCGCTCGCGCGGCTCACGGGGCTCGACTGGAACGCGATCGGCGAGGCGCTCGAAACCGCGGCGCGGCACTCGATGCTGCTGCCGGCCGAGCGCGGGCTCAAGTTCTCGCACGACCTCATCGCGCGGTGCATCTACGAGGGGCTGTCGCCGGCGCGGCGACGCACGATGCATCGGCGCGTGGCCGAGCTGCTCGAGCAGGACAGCGTGCTCGACCCGGAGCGTGCCGCGGACCTCGCGCACCACGCCGCGCAGAGCGGCGATCCGGCACTCGCGGCGCGGGCGATGGTGTCGGCCGGCCGCTTGTGCCTGCGTTTCTTCGCGAACGACGAGGCGCTCGCGCTCGCGAACCGCGGCCTGCAGTGGGTGGAGCAGCTGACCGGAGCCGCGGAACGCGTGTGCGTCACGCTCGAGCTGCGCGAGATCATGCACACGGCGGCGCCGGTCGCGGATTGGGAAACCGCGGCGCGCGAGTACGCGGCGCTCGCCGAGCAGGCACTCGACCTCGGGGCCCTGTCGCACGCACGGCGCGGCTATTTCATGGCGAGCTACGTGCACTGGATGCACGGCCATTTCACGGGCGCGCGCGAGGAGATCCTGCAGTCCGAGCGCGTGGCGCGCAGCGGCAACGACGAAGAGCACATCGTCGGCATCTCGGAAGCCGCGCGCTGCCTCGCGATGCTCGAGCGCGACCTCGCGCACGCGGATGCGATGCTCATGGAGGCGCAGGCGCTCGCGCAGCGCAAGGGCGTCACGCACGACGCGATCCCGGCCGCGCTCGGCATGCTGCGCTTTCAAGAGAACAAGCTCGACGAGGCGGCCGAGCTGTTCAAGGAGGCGCGCACGCTCGCCCGGGCGCGCGGCAACCGGCTCAACGAGTTTCAGGCCATCGAGTACCTGGCGATGATCGAGCTCGAGCGGGGCCGACCCGAGGCGGCGCGCGCGCACTGCAAGTCGCTCGTCGAGCTCGGCGACAAGCTGCGCGACGGCAGCGAGCGCCCGTTCGCCTACGCGCTCGACGCGCTCTGCCACTATGCCCTGACCGACGACTCGGCATCGCTCGAAGCCGCCGTGCAAGACCTGCGCGCGGCCGACGCCAAGCATCGGCTCGCCTACACGCTCACGCGTGCCGCGCTGCTCGACGTGGAGCGCGGCCGGCCCGAGGCGGCCGTTGCACGAGCGGGCGAAGCGCTTCGCCTGGCCGAGACGCTCGACCGCCCCACGGAGATCCTGCTCGCGCACGCCGCTTTGGCGCTCGCCCGCAAAGCCCTCGCCGACAAGACGGGGTATGCAATGCACGTCGCGGCGCTAAAGTCGCTCGAGCGCGCGCCCGTGGCGCAATGGGCGCGGGCGCGCGTGGCGGCGATTGCGGTGGAGGCTGCGGGGGCGGCGGAGACGGCGGTCGCGGCGGAGGCGGGCTGAGGTGCGACGATGACGGTGAACGTGTTTCTCGAACGAACGTTCGACGAGCCCCTGACGCGCGAGGACGTGCTCGAGGGCGGGCGCGAGTCCGCGTGGTGCTTCGATCTGCACCGCGTGCGCTGGCACGGCAGCTTCCTTTCGCACGACGGCCGCGCGATGGTCTGCCGGTTCTCGGCACCCGACCTCGAGTCGGCGCGCCTCGCGCTGCGCGATCCCGACACGGACTTATCCAGGCTCTGGTCCGGCGCGGTGCACGAGGGTCGGGCGGACGGCACGCCGAACGTCGTCGTCGAGCGCTCCTTTACGACGCCCGCTCGCTTCGAGGACATCGCGGCGCTCGGGCAGGGAAAGCCCTGGTGCTTCGAAGCGCATCGCGTGACGCATACGCGTTCCTATTTCTCGCTCGACGGCAAGCGCATGTTGTGCTTCTACCAAGCGCCGGACGCGGAAGCCGTGCGCATCGCGCAGCGCGAAGCGGCCATGCCCGTTACCGGCGCGTGGGGCGGGGCGCTGATCACGCCCGAGTCTCCCTGACGGCGCCGATTCCACGCTCCGGCGCGTAAATTCCACGCGCGTTTCCACGCTCGGTCCAACGGCCGCGGCTCATCGTCTCACCGTACCGGCGCGAAGCCGGCTCAACCCGAAGACGAGGAGGCCAGGACATGAACGTGAACGTGACTGCGATCAAGGTGGACAACGGAGTCAACGTGGAAGCACTGCTCGCGGCGCGCACGGCGCTGACGGAAGCGCCGGAGGCCGCCCGTTTCAAGTGGCGCGCGACGTGCGACTGGGTGAACGGCACGCACAGCCGCAGCACCGTGCAGGGGTTCTACGGTCTCGGCGCGGAGCAGTCGCACAACAAGACGTTCCACTACGACGCCGACCATCCGGAGCTCTTCGCGTCGGAGGACAACGGGGCCACGCCCGTCGAGTACGTGCTCGTGGCGCTCGCCTCGTGCCTCACCGCCGGCGTCGCAGCCGTCGCGCAAAACCGCAATATTCAGTTGCGCTCGGTCAAGGCGACGCTCGAGGCCGGCATGGACATTCAGGGCATCCTCGGCGTCGACAACGAGGTGCGCAATGGATTCGACGGGATCAAGGTGACCTTCTACATCGACGCCGACGCCACGCACGCCGAGATCGCCGCGCTCGTCGCGCAGTCGCAGCGGCGCTCGGCCGTGTTCGACATCGTCACGAACCCGACGAACGTCGCGGTCGAGGTGGCGTGATGAAGGCGCCGCAGCGAATTCGGGCGCCGCGCGGCGTCGATGCCGTCGTCGTCGGCGCCGGCCATTCGGGGCTCGCGATGAGCTTCGCGCTCGCCGAGCACGGCGTCGAGCACGTCGTGCTCGAGCGTCACGAGATTGCGAGTGCGTGGCGGCACGAGCGCTGGGATTCGCTGCGGCTGCTCACGCCGAACTGGCAGAGCCGTCTGCCCGGGCTGCGTTACGCGGGGCCGGATCCCGACGGCTACATGACGTCGGCCGAGATCGCGGACTTCATCGCGGCGTATGCCGAGCGCATCGGCGCACCCGTGCGGACGGGCACCACGGTGCATGCCGTGCGCGCGGCCGAGGACGGCGGCTACGAGGTCGAGACCGACCGCGCGACGTGGCGCTGCCGCGCCGTCGTGCTCGCGAGCGGCGCGCACGGCGTGCCCGTCGTGCCCGCGCTCGCGGCGCGCCTGCCTGGCGGCGTGGCCAGGCTGACCGCGAAGGAATATCGCAATCCCGCCGGACTCGACCCGGGCCGCGTGCTCGTCGTCGGCGCCTCGGCTACCGGCTTGCAGCTCGCCGACGAGATCCGGCGCTCGGGCCGGTCAGTGATGCTCGCCGTGGGCGAGCACATCCGCATGCCGCGGCTCTATCGGGGCCGCGACATCCAGTCGTGGCTCGAGGCCGCGGGCATCCTCGACGAACGCTACGACGAGGTCGACGACATCGTTCGCGCGCGCCGCGTGCCGTCGCCGCAGCTCGTGGGCTCCCCGGAGCGGCGCACGCTCGACTTGAACGCGCTCGTCGAGCGCGGCGTCGAGATCGTCGGCCGCCTTGCGGGCTTCGACGGCACGCGGCTCTTGTTCTCGGGCTCGCTCGCAAATCATTGCACGATGGCGGATCTGAAGCTCGAGCGCCTGCTTGGCCGCATCGACGCGTGGATCACCGAGCGCGGCATGAACGATCTCGTCGCGCCGCCGGAACGATTCGTGCCCACCCGTCTCGAGGCGAAGCCTCGGCTGACGCTCGACCTCGCGAAGGAGCGCGTGGCGACGATCGTCTGGGCCACGGGCTTCCGTCCGGATTACTCGTGGCTCGAGCTGCCCGTGCTCGACGCGAAGGGCCGGCTGCGCCACGACGGCGGCGTGGTCGGGCACGGCGTCTACGCGCTCGGTCTCAACTTCATGCGCCGGCGGAAATCGAGCTACATCCACGGCGCCGAGGACGACGTGCGCGAGCTTGGCGCACACCTCGTGCAGCATTTGCGGGGTGCGGGTGCCGCGGTTCGATCCGCTATTGCATAACAGCTCGACGCCGTGTTCGACGCGCTCTCGAAGGGAGGCAAAGTCGTCGCGCCTTTCGCCGCGACGTTCTGGTCTCCGGGCTACAGGAGCTTGATCGACAAGTTCGGCGTGCCGTGGATTGTGAACACGGCGGAAGCATCCTCGGCCGGCGCTTCGAGCTGATCAAGCTCGGACGCGATCCGGCTCTAGGCTGCCCAGCACTTGGTGCGCCGCGCGCATGCCGGTTCGCAACGCGCCTTCGACCGTCGCGGCGCCGCCTTCCGTGTCCGCGGCTTCGCCGGCGAAGAACAACGTGTCTTCGACGGGTGCCGCGAGACTCTTGCGCGCCTCGCCGGCGCCGACCGTTACGTAGCTGTACGCGCCTCGGGCGAAAGGATCGTCTTGCCAGTCGTGCACGTAGGCAGCCTCGAGGCTCGACGCGTGCGGCGGCGAGACCCCGAAGACGGCTTCGACGCTCTCGAGCGCCGCCTGGACGATGTCCGTGCCCGCGCTTCGCAAACGCGCGGCTTTCGGTCCGCCGGCCCACGCGGTTAGGATCGGCGCGCGGACCGGCAGCGCGGTCCAGAGAGTGGGGAAAGCGGCTTCGGGCGCGTGAAAGAAGGCGCCGTCGTGGAATCGGCCGCTTTCCAGCGCTTCCCAAAAGGGCTCGCGAAACCGCAGCACGATCTTGAGCGCGGGCCCTTCGGCAAGGCCCGCGAGGGCTTGCTGCTTCGCGTTCAAAGCGGGCGCGAAGCGCACGCTCCCCGGCTCTCCCGGCGGCCGCTGCAAGACGCCCAGCGGGAGAGCGACCACGGCGCGAGCCGCGGAGACGCGTAGCGAACGTCCGTAGCGATGGCCTTCGGCCGTCACCGCACCGCGCTCCCAGCCGACGCGCTCGATCGGCGCCTCGAGCAGCAGTCGCGAATAGCGGGCGTCGATTGCGGCGTAAAGAGCGTCGATCAGGCAAACATACCCGCGGAGCGGACGATACGTCGGACCGCCCGCCGCACTGTCGCCGGCCCATTCGTCGAGTAACGCGAGCGTGCTGGCTCGCGACGTGTCGACGGCATCGAAGCCTTCCGCCAGGGCTCGTGCGAGCTCCCGGGCCGCGTCGGACAGGGTGCGGCTTGCCGGCCCGGCAAGATAGTCCGCAAACGCCATGTCTTCGCGCGGGCGTCCGGCCGCGGCCAAACCGCGTTCGAGCTCGGCGAACAGCTCGTCGCCGGGATCGAGCCTGTCGCTGCGGCCGGCGGTCCTGACGTTCGGCGGTGCCTCCCGGTTGTGCTGCCAACGCGTTCCGCCGACGTCGGCGACGCTGGAGCGGGTCTTCGCGAGCGCCGCTCGAGTCAGCGGAGCGGGGCCGTGAATGAACTCGGCGCCGAGCTCGATCGGCACTTGGAGGCCGGATTCCCGGCACGTGAAAATGCGGCCGCCAATGCGATTACGCGCTTCCAGGATACAGACCGTTCGTCCGTGCCGCGTAAGCACCGCGGCCGCCTGGAGACCTGCGGCGCCGGCACCGAGAATCAGTACGTCGAACGAATCGCTTGTTCCATCCGGCGTCGCGGT